>JAZRQR010000225.1:0-8085 GCA_045650025.1 Eubacteriales bacterium | reverse complement strand
GGCGGACGGTACCGAGATTCTTGACGGCGAAAACTATCCGACATTTCCGATCGTGCCGCTGTGGGGCAACAAGCAGCACCAGAGTGAGATTGTGGGAATGCGCGAGAACATCGATTGCTATGACCTGATCAAGAGCGGATTTGCAAATGATCTGGATGATGCATCGCTGATCTATTGGACGCTGGAAAACGCGGGCGGTATGGGAGATATTGACCTTGCTCAGTTTGTCGAGCGTATGAAGACGTTGAAGGCTGCGGCTATTGATGGTGTAAAGGCGACAGCACACACCATGGATGTACCGCACGAGGGGCGCGAGGCGTATCTGACACGGCTGGAAAATGATCTGTACAATGACTACATGGCGCTGAATGTAACCAAGCTGGCGGCAGGGAATGTGACGGCTACGCAGATCATGGCAGCCTATGAGCCGCTGAACAACAAAGCGGATGAATTTGAATTTTGTGTGATCGATTTTATCCAAGGCATACTTGCCGTTGCGGGAATTGAGGACAATGTGACATTTACCCGTTCGCCGATTGCAAATCAGATGGAGGAGACGGAAAAGGTACTGCTTGCGGCATCCTACCTTGATGACGAAACCATTCTGCGCAAGCTTCCCTGGCTGACACCGGAGGAGGTTGACGAGATTCTCGCAAGGCGTGATGCGGAGGATGTGTCGAGAATGCTGCCGCCGCCCGATGAGGAAGTGATCGAGGATGAAGGATCTGGCGCATGAGCGAACAGATGCGGCGATTGCAAATCTGGAGCTGGAGTTAAGAGAGCATTACAGGCGTGCAGGCGATGAGCTGATCGAAAAGGGAAAGGCTTATTTTGAGAAATTCCGTGAGCGAGATCGCGAGATGCGGGATAATCTCAAGAAGGGAAAAATTACAGCAGACCAATACAAAAGATGGCGGCTGACGCAGATTGCGC
This sequence comes from Eubacteriales bacterium, assembly GCA_045650025.1. Classification (GTDB taxonomy): domain Bacteria; phylum Bacillota; class Clostridia; order Oscillospirales; family CAG-272; genus SVQP01. Next base: position 7,152 of record JAZRQR010000225.1, on the reverse strand, counting down.
GGGGAAAGCGGTTTGATGCGCTTGCTGACAGGCTTGCAATGGATGCGGCGCAGGCTGATGTGGAAGCGATGGCGATTGTGAAGGGGGAGCTCCCCGATATATTCACGCTAAATTACAACTACACGGCATACACCATCGAGCAGGCTGGCGCGGATGTGGATTTCTCGCTTTATGATCGGGCGACGGTGGAAAACCTCGTGGCACACAATCCGGACATTCTGCCGGATCCGTCGCCGAAGCTGACAAGAGATATGCTCTGGAATCGGAAACACATTGCGGCAGAGATCACCACGGGAATTCTTCAGGGCGAGGATATTGGCAAGGTTGCCGACAGACTGCGGAATGTGACCAACATGGATGAGAGGGCTTCCAAGCGGAACGCCAGGACAGCGATGACAAGTGCACAGAATTCGGGACGGCAGCACAATTACGAAAAGGCCGCAGAGCTGGGGATCAAGGTGCGAAAGAAATGGATTGCGACGCTTGACGGAAGAACGCGGCATGAACACGGTATGATGGACGGGCAGGTAGTGGACTATGACAAGCCATTCCGGTATGGTCCGGTGACGATGATGTTTCCGGGGGATATGACGGCACCGCCATGGATGGTGTACAACTGCCGATGCCGAACGGTGACCGTGGAGAAGGAAGGGATTGTAGCTGAGCCGGTGATGCGGCGGATGCGAAATCCTGTGACCGGACGCAATGAGCTTGTGAGCGATATGACCTTTGATGATTGGGTCAAGGCTAAAGAAGCGGCTGCGGCCGAGGAAACTGACACTGAAGCGGTTGAGGTTAAAACGGCGCAGAAGCGGAAAAGGAAGCGAAAAAAATCTTGATCATAAAAGACCTCAAAATCACAGACAACAGCGATCTTGTGGGTGCTGAGCTTCGCATGGCTGTGGCACGTGCGCTGGAGCGGTGCGGCATGGCGGCGGAGGGTTTTGCTGCTGAGCTGTGCCCGGTTGATACGGGCAATTTGCGCGGGAGCATTACACACAAGGTAGATACCGGCAAGCAGGAAGCATGGGTAGGTACCAATGTGGAATATGCCCCTTATGTGGAGCTTGGCACCGGTATATATTATCCGGGCGGACGTCCGACCCCGTGGAGCTATCAGGACGCGGAAGGCAACTGGCACCGCACAAGCGGTCAGAAGCCGCAGCCGTTTATCAAGCCTGCGGTTGCAGACCACACACAGACCTACCGCAACATCATCAAAGATGAGATGGGCGGCGGGGACAATTAAATCACGAGAGCAGAGGGCGCGTTTACGCTCTCTGCTATTTTTATGCTCAAATGCGGGTGACCGCTTTTGATATACGGGCATTGCCCGAATTACACTATCTGCGCGAAGAAACGCGCCGAGGAAATGGAGGATAGTGCTATGGCACTTACACGAAAAATGCTCAAAGCAATGGGCATTGACGAAGAAAAGATCGATCAGATCATTGAAGCGCACACCGAAACGGTGGAGGGCTTGAAGGACGAAGCCAAGAGTTACAAGGCAGACGCTGAAAAGCTGGTCGGGGTCCAGAAGGAATTGGACGAACTGAAGAAGGATGGAGGCGATTGGCAGTCGAAGTATGAGAAAGAGCACTCAGATTTTGAAGCCTACAAAAGCGACATCACGGCGAAGGAGACAAAGGCTGCAAAGGCAGAGGCATACAGAGCCCTGTTGAAGGATGCGGGAATCTCCGAAAAGCGAGTTGATGCGATTGTGAAGATCACCGACATCGACGGCATCGAGCTTACCAATGATGGCAAGATCAAGGATGCCGAGGAGCGCACCAAAGGGATTAAGGAGGATTATGCCGAGTTTATCGTGACAACCGAGAAAAAAGGTGCGGATACGGCGAAGCCTCCGGCAAATGGCGGTAACGGCGAAATAAAGACCAAGGAAGAAATATACAAAAGAGAAAACGGCAGATATGTGCTGAGCGCTTCCGAGCGTCAAGCTGAACTCGCAAAACTATATCAAAGTGAAAAAGGAGAATGATTTATGGCAGGATTAACAGTTACTACCGATTTTGAGGTAGAAGCAAGAAAAAATGACTTTGTTACGGTGTTCGCGCAGAACTGGAATGCGCTGCGCGAAATCATGGGTGTAACCCGTCCGATTCGAAAAGAACCGGGCACAGTTCTCAGATCTTATCGCGCATCCCTTACACTGGAGGACGGAAACGTAGATGAAGGTGCAGAAATTCCTCTTAGCAAGGCACATGTAGAAGAGGTTGCACATGCAGATCTGAAGGTGCTGAAATACGGAAAGGGCATTTCGCTTGAAGATGTGGATAAATACGGTCCCGAAATCGCCATTGAAAAAACCGATGAGGAATTTACTAACGAGCTGATCGGAAAAATCCTCAGTGGTTTTTATGCATTTGCGCTTACCGGAGAACTGAAAAACACAGCAAGTGATTTTCAGATGGGTATTGCACTGGCGATCGGTTCGGTGAAGAACAAATTCAAGACAATGCGTAAAGATGCTACGAAAATCGTAGTATATGTAAACACAATGGATGCATACAGATATCTTGGTGCAGCTCAGCTGAGCGTGCAGAATGCGTTCGGTCTTGATTATATCAAGAATTTTATGGGAGCTGAAACCATGATTCTGGCAGGCGATGAAGATATTCCTTCCGGAACTATCGTAGCAATTCCTGTATCGAATATCGTGGACTACTATACAGACCCGTCGCATTCGGCATATGCGCGCATGGGGCTTAAGTACACTGTGAACGCCGAGGCTCCCATGCTTGGCTTTGCTATCGAGGGAGATTATTCCCACGCGAGCGGCTACAGCTGGGCTATTATGGGTCATAAACTGTGGGCAGAATATCTGGATGCGATCGCCGTTATTACTATTGACGGCGCGGCAGCGGCATCGGAAGAGCCTGAAGCGGCGGGGGAATAACCGAGCGGCTGATGATGCTTTCCGCTGATGACCTTTCGTCTATGACAAAGGCGCAGCTTATGGCCTATGCGGAGGAGAGGGGCATCGGCGGTATCAGCAGCTCGATGACTAAAGCACAGATTATTGAGATAATCGGAGGTGAGAGCGGCAATGCTTGACGAGATATGCGGTGAGATCCACAATTTTTTTCTATTGCCGGGAGGCATACATAACGGGAAATACAGCATAACGGGCGGAAGCATGGAGCCGCTCGATTTTCTGATACCTGGGCAGTATTTCCGGGTCATTGGGTCAAGGCTCAATGACGGGGTTTACAGATACCCGGAATCAAACATGGTCGATGAGGATTTTGATGGGGCGGTGTGGGAAATGGCACCGCCTCCCGCTTTCCTTGCGCTGGTTAAGGAAATTGAATCCTGGTGCATGAGCGAGGCGGCGAAGCCTTCGGCGTATCAGTCCGAGTCCTTTGGCGGATACACCTACACGAGAGCTACCGACGAGAACGGCGCGGCGCTGACATGGCAGATGGTATTTGCGGCGCGGCTGAACCGATGGAGGAAGGTGAGGGAGATATGAGTCTGCTTGACAATGCATTCCGGGAAATGATCATGCTGGAAAAAGAACGCACACCGGACGGAGAGGGCGGATTTATCACAGCATGGCGAGAGGGCGCATCCTTTATGGCGGCTGTAACCTTTGATACCTCCATGCAGGCGCGTGTGGCTGAAAAGCAGGGAGTTACAAGCCTTTACACGGTTACCACCAAGCGTGCGGCGGTGCTTGAGTATCATGATGTATTCAAGCGAAAGTCTGACGGAAAGGTATTCCGTGTGACCTCTGACGGGGATGACAAGGCAACTCCCGAGAGCGCCACGCTCAACATGAGACAGGTCACGGCAGAGGAGTGGACACCGGCATGACAAAAGAAGCGGCTTTATACAGCTTTTGGAGCTCATTCGGGATACCTGCTTTTGAGGTCAATTCGGTGCCGACAGGAGAGGATGCACCGACCTTCCCGTATCTGACCTATGATGTAAAAACCGACAGCTTCGGCGGTGAGCCGGTATCGCTGACGGTTAATCTATGGTATCGGTCATCCTCCTGGGTGGAGATCAACGCAAAGACAGATGAGATCAGCAAGAGGATCAGCCGGGGAGGCGTGATGCTGTCCTGCGGCGGCGGTGCGATCTGGATTCGGCGCGGTACGCCCTTTGCGATTTCCTACAGCGAGGATACCGACAATATGGTTAAGTACAAGTATATCAACATTACGGCGGAGTTTTTGACCGCCGAGTGAGGAGCAAAAAATGAAATTCACAAAAATTCCCGAAAATACATTTCAGCATCTGCAGCTCAATGCAGGTGTGCTGCTGAGAAACTTTGATCCCGCATCGGCGGAGGTAGACAAAAGCGATATTATCGGAGCGACCTCTGGCGGCGTAAGCTTTGCGGCAACACCGTCATACTCGGATTTCGGTGCCGATATCGACAATTGCCCGCGCAACATGATGGAACTTAAAAACCTTGATGGCTGGGACATCACCATGGGCGGATCCTTTGTCACGGTGGACAGCGCGGCGGCAAAGCTACTTATTGCGGCGGCTGATGTAGCTGAGAACAAGGTAACACCCAGAAATGATGTCACGGAAGAAGATTTTGGCGACATCTGGTGGGTGGGAGACTATTCGGATAAGAACGGCGAGAAGAACGGCGGCTATATTGCCATCCGCATGATGAATGCGCTCTCGACAGGCGGCTTCTCGCTCCAGACGAGCGACCGCGCGAAGGGCACCTTTGCCTTTACCTTTACTGCCCATTACAGCATGGCGGCGCAGGAAACGGTACCCTTTGAGGTCTACATCAAGGCAGGTACAGAGGAGGCATAAGCATGAAGCTTTCTGAAATCAAAGGCGAGGCGGCGCTGGATCTCTTTGTTGAGATTATCGATCCGCTGACCGAAATATCCAAGGATAAGGATATTTGGGCAAAATTAAAGGAAAACGCAACCATGATGGAGCTTGCAAAGCATGTGCTGACTCATCACAAGGATGCGGCACTTGACATTATTGCCAAGCTGGAGGGCGTGAGCCGTGAGGAGCTTATTGCAGGAGCGGGCATCTTTACCATTCCGCAGAAGATCTCGGATATGCTTGCCGATATTGTTTTGATGTCGGCTTTTCCCTCTGCGGCAGGGAACGGGGATGCGAATACATCTGGATCGCCCTCGGAGAATGCCGCAGACGAGACCTGAAGACGATATTGCGCTATGCCTCGGCGAAGCTGGAAGAGGCTGAGAGAGCCGAGGTGTGGCGCATTTATGTTGCCGACACGCTAAGATGTGAATCAATTGGGATATCAAAGCTGTCGGGGACAGGCTATCCGCAGCAGCGTTATTCCGATCTTATAAAGCCTGCTGTTCCGGAGAGGGACGGTGAGGAGATTGTCGCAGAAGTGTTCGGAAAGATCGGAATAGGGGTGATATAGTGGATTTATTCGCACTTGCGGCGAAGATTACGCTTGATTCGGACGCCTATGAAAAGGGTCTGGAGAGAGCAAAAAGATTGTGGTCAGGCTTTTCATCGGTTGTGGAAACCGGTGCAAAAACCTTTACAACATCATCCAAGGCGATCATCAATGCCATGGATGGAATCAGCAAGGTCGGCGATACTGCGATCAAGACGATCGGCGGAGTATCGGCGGCGGCAAGCGCATCGGCTGCTGCCTTGGGAAAGCTGTCGCTTGATCAGTATGCGGATTATGAGCAGCTGATCGGCGGTGTTGATACGCTGTTTAAAGAGGCATCCACAGTTGTACAGAGGTATGCTGAGAATGCTTACAAGACAGCGGGATTGTCGGCGAATGTGTACATGGAGACGGTTACATCCTTCTCCGCATCGCTTTTGCAGTCGCTTGGAGGAGATACTGACGAGGCAGCAAAAAAGGCAGACATGGCGATTACCGACATGGCTGACAATGCAAACAAGATGGGCACATCAATGGAGATGATCCAGAATGCCTATCAAGGATTTGCAAAGCAGAATTACACCATGCTCGATAATCTGAAATTGGGCTATGGAGGCACCAAGGAAGAGATGCAGCGCTTGCTCGATGATGCTACAGCATTATCGGGCATAGAGTACGACATTGATTCCTATGCCGATATTGTTGATGCTCTGCACGTCATTCAGACTGAGCTCGGAATCACCGGCACAACGGCGCTGGAGGCATCATCGACGATATCCGGCTCCTTTGCATCGCTGCAGTCATCGGCAAAAAACCTCCTTACGGCATTTGCCAGCGACGAAATCCCGATTGATAAGGTAATCAAGCAGACGGTAGACAGTCTGGTTACATACGGAGACAATGTAATACCGCGAATTGAGCAGATCTTTTCCAACGTGACCCGGGTGACCGAGGATTATGTTGATGATGTGGGCACACTGATCGGAAATCTGTCGCTCAATATTGCGCAAAAAGCACCGCAGGCCATAGAAGCAGGCTTTAACCTGATCAACACCATGACATCGGGTCTTACAAAAAACTCGGGTGCTATTCGTGCGGCGGGTGAGTCGATTATCGGTTCGCTGGCAGATGGCATCAGCGGTGCGGTTGCCAATTTAGAGCCGGTATCGGGTGACATCATCGGCGGTCTTGCAAGCGGAATCATTACCTACAAGGGATTAACGCTTGATGTCGGTCTGCAGGTGCTGGGATACATTGTGGACGGTATCCACGAAAATCTCGGCATGATTGAGCGCGAGTCAAAGGCGGTGCTTGATCAGTTTGTGGCGCAGGTGACCGATCCCGAGAGACTGGAGGAGCTGTCGGGAAAGGGTGCTGACATTCTCATTGCGCTGGGCAATGGCATCTCATATGCATCGAATCAGTTGTACGGTGCGGCGCTGGATGTGGTGATTGCGTTCGGCAAGGGGGTTGTTGAGAAAAATGCGGTTTACGAGCTGACAACGGCTGCAGGTGAGGTAATCACCAACTTTATCGGGGGATTTACGCCCGATCGGATTGATGATATCTTTGATATCGGCGGTGAGATCCTCGGTCAGTTTATCGATGCAGTTGCAGGCGGTAACGATACTGAGGGTGCGCTGAGCAAGATCACAAAATCGGCGCTGACGGTTGTGACCCATCTCGGAAATAAGCTTGTAGAAAAGGCTCCAGTGATGGCAGACAAGGCCGGTGAGCTGATTGTGGATTTTGTCGGCTGGTTCGGCGTGCCG
>JAZRQR010000224.1:0-11520 GCA_045650025.1 Eubacteriales bacterium | reverse complement strand
GCCAGCTTGGACAGAGCAATACCCATCTTTTCCTGGCCCGCTCTGGTCTTAGGCTCGATAGCCTGACGGATAACGGGTTCGGGGAATTCCATGTTCTCCAGGATGATAGGATTCTTCTCATCACAGAAGGTATCACCCGTGGTGGAGTAACGGATACCGATTGCAGCTGCGATATCACCGCTGTAGCATGCGTCGATGTCCTTACGGTCATTTGCATGCATCTGCAGGATTCTACCCAGACGCTCGCGCTTACCCTTAGTAGAGTTGTACACGGTATCGCCTGCGTTGATTACGCCCGAATATACGCGGAAGTAGCAAAGCTTTCCTACGAAGGGGTCGGTCATAATCTTGAATGCCAGTGCGGACATGGGAGCTTCATCGGAAGCCTCTCTGCTGTCTTCCTCATCCGTGTCGGGGTTTACACCGGTTACGGGAGGAATATCCAGAGGAGAAGGCATATAGTCGATAACTGCGTCAAGCAGCTTCTGTACACCCTTGTTACGGTAAGAGGTACCGCAAACAACGGGGACAATTCTGTTGTCGATGCACGCCTTACGAAGTGCACCCTTGATTTCCTCTTCGGTGAGCTCTTCATCGCAGAGGAACTTTTCCATCAGCTCGTCATCCTGCTCTGCAGCTGCTTCTACCATCTTTGCACGGTATTCCTGAGCAAGCTCCAGCATATCCTCAGGGATAGGCTCGATTCTGATGTCCTTACCAAGGTCGTCATAGTAAACAACGGCTTCCATCTTGACAAGGTCAATGATACCGCGGAAGGTCATTTCCTTACCGATAGGCAGCTGGATCGGAATTGCATTGGTATGCAGTCTCTCCTCCATCATGCCCAGTACGCGGTAGAAGTCCGCGCCGGTGATGTCCATCTTGTTTACATATGCCATTCTCGGTACACGGTATTTGTCTGCCTGTCTCCAGACAGTCTCGGACTGGGGTTCAACGCCACCCTTAGCACAGAATACGGTAACTGCGCCGTCGAGCACGCGCAGAGATCTCTCAACCTCTACGGTAAAGTCAACGTGGCCGGGGGTGTCGATCAGGTTCAGACGGTGACCCTTCCACACGCAAGTAGTTGCTGCGGAAGTAATGGTAATACCTCTCTCCTGCTCTTCTTCCATCCAGTCCATCGTTGCTGCGCCCTGGTGTACCTCACCCAGCTTGTGAGTCTTACCTGTGTAGAACAGGATTCTCTCGGATGTGGTGGTCTTACCGGCATCGATGTGTGCCATGATACCGATATTTCGCGTATTTAAAAGCGAATATTCCCTAGGCATATTTTAACGCTCTCCTTGATAAAATTAATATCTGTAGTGTGCGAAAGCCTTGTTGGCTTCTGCCATTCTGTGGGTTTCTTCCTTCTTCTTGAATGCACCACCGGCATTGTTGATAGCGTCCTGGATTTCACCAGCAAGACGCTCTGCCATGGTAGCCTCTCCGCGCTTTCTTGCATAAGCAACCAGCCAGCGGAGACCAAGAGTCTGCTTACGGTCAGCTCTAACTTCCATCGGTACCTGGTAAGTGGAACCACCTACACGGCGAGCCTTTACTTCCAGCTCGGGCATGATGTTGTCAAGAGCAGCCTGGAATACCTCAAGGGGATTCTTGCCCTGCTTTGCTTCGATGATCTCAAATGCATCGTAAACAATCTTCTGAGCAACTCCCTTCTTGCCGTCATACATCACGTTGTTAATCAGCTTAGTAACAAGCTTGGAATTGTACAACGGATCCGGCAATACATCTCTTTTGGATATACGACCTCTTCTCGGCACTGTACTTCCCTCCTTCATCAAATTTTTAAAATGAGATCATTGGTACTCAAAAGCAATCTTCTGTAAGCACGCGTCGGTCGTTAATATAAACATTAAATTTACAGTAACTTCAGACGGTTCACAAATGCTTAATACCTGTTGTTTTGTCCCCCGAATTACTTCTTCTTGGGAACCTTTGCGCCGTACTTGGAACGGCTCTGTGCACGGTTAGCAACACCCTGGGCATCCAGAGTACCGCGGATAATGTGGTAACGTACACCGGGCAGGTCTCTTACTCTACCGCCACTGATGAGGACAACGGAGTGCTCCTGCAGGTTGTGGCCGATACCGGGGATATACACGGTTGCCTCAAGTCCGTTGGTCAGTCTAACTCTTGCGATCTTACGCATTGCGGAGTTAGGCTTCTTAGGGCTTGTCGTGGAAACCTTTGTGCAAACACCTCTCTTTTGGGGAGATGCCTGGTCGGTGGGAACGTTGTTCAAAGTGTTGAAGCCCTTCTGCAGCACGGGTGCCTTGGACTTGTACACCTTATCGCTACGACCCTGTCTGACGAGCTGGTTAAAGGTTGGCATACTTCCTTGTCTTCCTCCTTCTACTGAAATTTAATGTTTATACAGACGCAGCATGCTGCGAGACTGTCAATTTCAACAAACATACGGTTTTAGGCGCAATTCACCCATAACGCACATTCAACTTATTATAGCACTTCCCTCTTTTTTTGTCAAGATGCAAAATTATAGTGCTTGATTTTCTACGTTTTGCACAAATATGTTTTCACACATTTGTATCTGTTTTGACTTATTGCATGGGATTTGGGGCATTTTTGCCTTTCCCTATACGCTACTTTGGGGAAACGCGGCGCTCTGCCGCGTTTCCCCTTGGTAAATTTACACGAAATTGGCTTTTCAGATTGCCTGCTCGGTTTCTTCCTCAGTCTGTTCGGGAGTGCGCTTTACATCCACGTCGTGGTAGCAACGCATACCCGTACCGGCGGGAATCAGCTTACCGATAATGACGTTCTCCTTCAGGCCCAGCAGGTTATCTACCTTGCCGCGAATTGCAGCCTCGGTGAGCACCTTGGTGGTTTCCTGGAAGGAAGCAGCCGACAGGAAGGATTCGGTCTGCAGCGATGCCTTGGTGATACCCAGCAGGACGGGCGAGCCCTCTGCCAGCTTGAGCCAGGTTTCGCCTGCGTTCTGACGAGCGATGACCTTGTTGTTCTCCTCCTCGTAGGTGTTGATGTCAACCAGAGCGCCGGTCAGCAGCTCGGTGTCACCGTTGTCCTCGATGCGGATCTTTCTGGTCATCTGACGTGCAATGATCTCGATATGCTTATCGTTTACGTTACACGACTGAGAACGGTAGACCTTCTGAACTTCCTTAATGATATATTCGTATACGGCGTCAAGACCCAGGATTCTCATGATGTCGCCGGGTGCCTTGGAGCCCTCGGTCAGAGACTGACCGCGCTCAACGTGCGCACCGTCAACAACTGCCAGGCGCATGCCGTAAGGAATGGTGTACTTGTGGAATTCGTTGGTTTCATCCTCGGTGATGGAAACGTCATGCATGCCGGGGATCTCACCGACCTGTACGTGAACCGTACCGGTCTGCTCTGCCATGATGGCAGCCTTCTTGGGCTGACGAGCCTCCAACAGCTCTTCTACACGAGGCAGACCCTGGGTAATGTCGCTACCTGCAACACCGCCCGAGTGGAAGGTTCTCATGGTCAGCTGGGTACCGGGCTCACCGATCGACTGTGCTGCGATAATACCAACCGCTTCACCAATCTGAACGGGTCTACCGGATGCCAGGTCAGCACCGTAGCAGTGTGCGCACACACCGTACTTGGAGTGACACTGGATGACAGTTCTGATATAAACCTGCTCGATACCGGCAGCCGAGATTGCCTTTGCGTGCTCCTCAGTGATCATGGTGTCGTCGCCGACGATGACCTCACCGGTAGTGGGGTTAACCACAGGACCGATGGTGTATCTGCCCACGATTCTGTCGGAGAGAGGCTCCAGAACGTTCTTATCCTTATCATCAATGATATCGCTGACCCATGCGCCCTTGGTGGTATCGCACTTGTCCTCGCGAATGATCATTTCCTGGGAAACGTCAACCAGACGGCGGGTCAGGTAACCGGAGTCTGCGGTACGCAGAGCGGTATCCGACAGAGACTTACGGGAGGAACGCGCACCCATGAAGTACTCCATGATGTTCAGACCTTCACGGAAGTTCGACTTGATAGGCAGTTCCACGGTCTTACCGTTGGTTGCAAACATCAGACCACGCATACCTGCCAGCTGACGCATCTGGGTCATAGAACCTCTCGCGCCGGAGTCTGCCATGATCTTGATAGGATTGTAGGTGCTGAAGCTGTTCTGCAGCGCCTTGGTAACGTCGTCGGTGGTCTTGTTCCAGATCTTGATAACGCCGTTGTAGCGCTCCTCGTTGGAAAGCTCACCGCGCAGGTAGTGCTTGGTCAGAACGTCAACGTCCTTCTGTGCACTCTCCAGCATGCCCTTCTTCTCGGAAGGAATGGTCATATCGTAAACCGAGATCGAGAAGGAAGCTCTGGTGGAGTACTTATAGCCCATAGCCTTGATGTTATCCAGCATCTCAGCACAGATTGCGGGGGTGTGAACGCGGATACAGTTATCGATGATCTGACCCAGCTGCTTCTTCTTGACGACCTGATCGATCTCAAGCTTGAACTCGTTGCCGGGAATGCTTCTGTCGATAAAGCCAAGATCCTGAGGAATGGGCTGGTTGAAAATCAGACGGCCCAGGGTTGCATCGATGATTGCGGAACGCATCTCACCGTTGACTTCCTTGCTGATCTTTACCTTGATCTTTGCGTGCAGACCGAGTGCGCCGTTGGCATATGCCATCATTGCCTCGTTGACATCGCGGTATACGCTGCCCTCACCGGGCTCGCCGGGCTTTTCCATGGTCAGGTAGTAGGAACCGAGGATCATATCCTGCGTAGGAATGGTCACAGCCTTACCGTCCATGGGCTTCAGCAAGTTATTAGCGGACAGCATCAGGAAGCGTGCCTCTGCCTGCGCTTCTGCGGACAGCGGTACGTGTACAGGCATCTGGTCACCGTCAAAGTCTGCGTTAAACGCGGTACATACCAGCGGGTGCAGCTTGATTGCTCTACCGTCAACCAGCACGGGCTCGAACGCCTGAATGGACAGACGGTGCAGCGTAGGTGCACGGTTGAGCAGAACGGGGTGTTCCTTGATGACGTTCTCGAGTGCATCCCAAACCTCGGGGAATACTCTCTCGATCTTCTTCTGTGCGTCCTTGACGTTGGTTGCCTTGCCCATTTCCACCAGTCTCTTGACCACGAAGGGCTTGAACAGCTCAAGCGCCATTTCTCTGGGCAGACCGCACTGGTAGATCTTCAGGGTAGGACCAACAACGATAACCGAACGTCCGGAGTAGTCAACACGCTTACCCAGCAGGTTCTGACGGAAGCGTCCCTGCTTACCGCGGAGCATTTCGGAGAGCGACTTAAGTGCTCTGTTGGAGGGGCCGGTAACCGGCTTGCCGCGTCTGCCGTTATCGATCAGCGCGTCTACTGCCTCCTGCAGCATTCTCTTTTCGTTACGAATCACGATCTCGGGGGTACGGATCTCCATCAGCTTCTTCAGACGGTTGTTACGGCTGATGACGCGACGATAGAGCTCGTTAAGGTCGGAGGAAGCAAATCTGCCGCCGTCCAACTGTACCATGGGTCGAATATCCGGAGGAATGACGGGAACTGCATCCAGTATCATCCACTCCAGCTTATTACCGGACTTGCGGAATGCCTCCACAACCTCCAGTCTCTTGATGATTCTCGTTTTCTTCTGTCCGGAAGCGGTCAGCAGCTCCTGCTTGAGCTGAACCGAGAGAGCCTCGACGTCAACGCCCTGCAGCAGTTCCTTGACAGCCTCAGCGCCCATACCAACGCGGAAGTCGTTGCCGTACATTTCGCGGTTGTCCATGTACGCCTTTTCGGAAAGCACCATACCCTTTTCCAAGGGGGTGGAACCGGGATCAAGCACGACGTTCTCGGCAAAATACAGCACCTGCTCCAGCTGCTTGGGGGAAATATCCAGCACCAATGCCATACGGGAGGGGATTGCCTTGAAGTACCAAATGTGGGATACGGGAGCAGCCAACTCAATGTGACCCATTCTCTCACGTCTTACCTTCTTGGTAGTAACGTCCACACCGCACTTCTCGCAACGGATGATCTCCTTGCTGTGAGAATTCTTATATTTGCCGCACATACAAGCGCCATCCTTGGTAGGACCAAAGATACGCTCGCAGAACAGACCGCCGATTTCAGCCTTGAGAGTTCTGTAGTTGATGGTCTCGGGCTTGTTAACCTCACCGTAAGACCACTCTCTGATCATTTCCGGAGATGCCAGACCAATCTTAATTGAAGAAAATTCATTATGCTCCACAGCTGTTCTCCTAACTAATACAATAATTTATATAAATTGGGAAATTACTCTTCCCCGTCGTAGTCGTCGTAGCTCTCGGACTCAAAGCCGTCGAAGTATTCCTCTTCTTCAGCAATGGCCTCGCCATCCTCGTCCTCAAAGGTGAACGCGTCACGCAGATCGCCCATCTCAAGCTTGTCATCGCCCAGCGCCTCTTCGATTGCTGCGCGGTCAGCCTTGTTGGTGAATGCGGGACCTTCATCCTCCTGGCAGAGGGTGGAGAGCTGGATTTCCTCACCGTTCTGGTCGAGCACGCGAATATCCAGAGCCAGAGCCTGCAGCTCCTTAACCAGCACCTTGAAGGATTCGGGAACACCCGGAGTGGGAATGTTCTGACCCTTGATGATGGCTTCGTAAGCCTTGCGGCGGCCTGCGATATCGTCCGACTTGACAGTCAGGATCTCCTGCAGGGTATATGCAGCACCGTATGCTTCCAGTGCCCAAACCTCCATCTCACCGAATCTCTGACCACCGAACTGAGCCTTACCGCCCAAAGGCTGCTGAGTAACCAGCGAGTAAGGACCATTGGAACGTGCGTGGATCTTATCGTCGACCAGGTGGTGAAGCTTGAGGTAATACATGATACCTACGGTTACGGGGTTATCAAAGGGCTCGCCGGTTCTACCGTCGTACAGAACCGTCTTACCGTCGAACAGCTTGAGTCTCTGTGCAAGGCGCATCTGTTCAATATATTCGGGATCGTTTCTCTCCTCGGGAGTCAGCAGTCTGTAAGCCTTGGTGCCGTCTGCATTGACGATCTCCTCAAAGAGCTCCTTGCCCTCGGGGTTCTCGCCTGCAAACAGGTTACGGGACAGACCTGCCATACGCAGACATTCACTAATGTCGCGCTCGTTTGCACCGTCGAATACAGGGGTCATGATCTTCCAGCCCAGCTTCTTGGATGCAATACCCAAGTGAACCTCAAGCACCTGACCGATGTTCATACGGGAAGGTACGCCCAGGGGGTTCAGCACGATATCCAGAGGAGTACCGTCGGGCAGGAAGGGCATATCCTCGGGAGGCAGGATGCGCGAAACGACACCCTTGTTACCGTGACGACCTGCCATCTTGTCGCCGACAGAGATCTTTCTCTTCTGTGCAATATAAACCTTAACGACCTTGTTAACACCTGCGGGAAGCTCGTCGCCCTGCTCGTGAGAGAAGACGCGAACGTCCACAACTACGCCGCTTTCGCCGTGAGGCAGACGCAGAGAGGTATCTCTGACTTCTCTTGCCTTTTCGCCGAAGATTGCGCGCAGCAGTCTTTCCTCAGCGGTCAGCTCGGTCTCGCCCTTAGGCGTGATCTTACCAACCAGAATGTCACCTGCTCTTACCTCGGTACCCTTCTTTACGATACCTTCAGCGTTCAGATCCTTCAGAGCGTCGTCGCCGACGTTGGGGATCTCGCGGGTGATCTCCTCCGGGCCGAGCTTGGTGTCTCTTGCCTCGTGGGAGTATTCCTCGATATGCAGCGAGGTATAAACGTCGTCACGTACCAGTCTTTCGTTGAGCAGAACTGCGTCCTCGTAGTTATAACCTTCCCAGGTCATAAAGCCGATCAGCGCGTTCTTACCCAGAGAAATCTCACCGTTGCAGGTTGCGGGACCGTCTGCAATGACCTGTCCTGCCTCTACGTACTGGTCCTTGTTTACCAGAGGTCTCTGGTTGAAGCAAGTGCCCTGGTTGGTACGCTTGAACTTGGAAAGCGTATAAACGTCCTTAATACCGGTATCGGTCACAATGGTGATCTTGTCAGCCTCAACGCGCTCAACGCGACCTGCGTTCTTAGCGACAATAACCACACCGGAGTCAACCGCTGCCTTGTATTCCATACCCGTACCAACAATGGGGCTGTCGGTTACCATCAGCGGCACAGCCTGCTTCTGCATGTTCGTGCCCATCAGTGCACGGGAGTTGTCGTCGTTCTCCAAGAAAGGAATCATTGCAGTCGCAACGGATACCACCATCTTAGGAGAAACGTCCATATAGTCGATCTTGGAAACGTCGATTTCCAGGATCTCAGTCTTGTCACGCGCGGTGACCTTCTTGTTTACGAAGTGGCTGCACTCATCCAGCGGCTCGTTTGCCTGCGCGATGATGTAGTTATCCTCAACGTCTGCAGTCATGTACTCAACCTCGTCGGTAACGATGTGCTCAACGGTACCGTCTTCGTGAGTAATGTGCTTTACCTTACGGTAAGGAGCCTCGATAAAGCCGTAGTTGCTGATGCGAGCATAGGTGGTCAGATAGGAAATCAGACCGATGTTAGGACCTTCAGGGGTCTCGATGGGACACATACGACCGTAGTGGGTGTAGTGTACGTCACGGACGTCGAAGGATGCGCGGTCACGGGAAAGACCGCCGGGACCCAGAGCGGACAGACGGCGCTTGTGCGTCAGCTCAGCCAGGGGGTTATTCTGGTCCATGAACTGAGACAGCTGAGAAGAGCCGAAGAACTCGCGGATCACGGTTGCCACGGGGCGGATGTTGATCAGCGCCTGAGGAGTCAGCTTCTCGTTATCCTGCGTGGTCATTCTCTCCTTGATGATCTTATCCATTCTGGAGAAGCCGATGCGCAGCTGGTTCTGGAGCTGCTCACCAACCGAACGGATACGACGGTTGCCCAGGTGGTCGATATCGTCCACGGTACCAACGTCGTTAGCCAGGGTGAGAATATAGTTAATGGAAGCAAAGATGTCATCCTTGGTGATGTGCTTGGGAGCCAGCTCACCGATTCTTTCCTTTGCTGCTTCCTTGATCGCATCAACGTCACCGCCGCAAGCCTCTGCAATCTCGCACAGTACGGGAATGCTTACCTTGCCGGTAATGCCGCAATCCTCCAGGTCAAAGCCGATGATGTGCTTGGGCTCGATGGTATTGTTGGACAGGATCTTGATGACCTTGCCGTTATCCAGCTCGATGAATGCCTCGTTTACACCTGCGTTCTCTGCCTCGATTGCCATGTCGCGGGTCAGAACTGCGCCCTTCTCAAACAGAACCTCACCGGTCAGGGGGCTGACAAGGTCAGCAGCCAGCTTGCGGTTCTTGAGTCTGGAGTGCAGAGCTACCTTCTTATTATACTTATAGCGACCAACGGGCGCGATATCATATCTTCTGGGATCAAAGAAATAGTTATTGATCAGCTGCTGTGCAGATTCAACCAGCGGGGGCTCGCCGGGACGCAGCTTCTTGTAGATCTCCTTGAGCGCTTCCACGTAAGGAGTGGTATGGTTACGAGCGGCAAGATCCTCACTCTCATCCTTTTCAAAGGTTGCAGCAAGTCTTTCGTCCTCGCCCAGCAGTGCGTAGATCTCTTCTCTGGACTCAACACCCAGAGCACGCACGAACATCGTCAGCGGAACCTTACGGTTCTTATCAATTCTGACGTACATGACGCCATTGGCATCGGATTCATACTCCAGCCATGCGCCACGGTAAGGAATCACGGTTGCAGCGTAGGTACGCTTACCGGTCTTATCAATATCAAAGGAGTAGTACATACCGGGAGAACGGATGATCTGGGAAACGATAACACGTTCTGCACCGTTGATGACGAACGTACCGGTTTCGGTCATCAAGGGGAAGTCACCCATATAAATGTCGGTCTGCTTGACCTCGCCGGTCTGCTTGTTGGTCAGACGGACGTTGACCTTCAAGGGTGCTGCGTAGTTAACGTCGCGCTCCTTGCACTCTTCCACGGGATACTTGGGCTTGGAATCCAGCGAGAAGGATACGAACTCGATGGACAGGTTGCCGGAGTAGTCGGTAATGGGGGATACGTCACGCAGTACCTCCATCAGACCCTCGTCCAAGAACCACTGGAACGACTTGGTCTGCACTTCGACCAGATTGGGGAGCTCGAGATTGAAGCGAGTGTTACGGGAGAAGGACTTTCTCACGTTTTGTCCGAGCTTTTGATCTTTCAAATTGACCATGTAATTTTCACTCCATTCAAAGTAGTTGGCAGCCCTTTCGGGCTTCCACGTCTTTTTTTGTTATCTTTTTTGCATAAATCGCGCCAAAAATAACTGTGTATTTTGTCGCATTGGCAGTAAAACCCCATACTGCAAGCGATTATAATGCAGTTTAATATTATAGCAAGGTTTTTTCTATTTGTCAAGGGTTTTTCGATAATTTTTTCAAATTTTTTCCTATAATATGATATATAATTGCAATATCGTCGCTTTGCGCAGAAATTGCACAAAAGCCCGCATAAAATCTGTTGAAAATTTCAGCAAAATTATTTTGCAAAACCTATTGCATTTTTAAAATGTTTGTGGTATGATATTGGAGTATATGGGGTACCTTGCGAGTGCACCCTCTCAGGCACGAGAGCATGGAGCACCACATATTAAAATTTATATGGAGGTATACGAACTTGCCGAACATTAAGTCTGCAAAGAAGAGAGTAAAGGTTATCGAGACCAAGACTCTGAAGAACAAGGCATTCCGCTCTGCACTCAAGACCGAGATCAAGAAGTACGAGGCTGCTCTTGCATCCGGTAACACCGAGCTGGCACAGGCTACCTACAAGGCAGCTGTTAAGAAGATCGACGTAGCAGCTTCCAAGGGCATCATTCACAAGAATGCTGCAGCTCACAAGAAGAGCCAGTTCACCAAGGCACTCAACAATCTGTAATCCAAGCTTTTTTGGCTTAACCCACCGAAAAGCACAAATAAATGACCGCGTATGGCTTTGCCCTGCGCGGTCATTTATTTTATAAAACTGCGGCATAGCCGCAATATCACTGTGCAAAGCACAATATCACTCGCCGGCTGACGGTGGGAGCAAGCCCACCGCCCTACGTGACCATTCACCCCAAGCAGGCGAATATCACTGCGGCATAGCCGCAATATCACTTTTCCAAACCGTGCGCAGCACAATCGCCGCGCACGGCCCCAGCACAAGTCCCACCGCGCCAAACAGGCGAAACGCCACGTACATGGAAAACAGCGCGACCAAAGGGTGCAGCCCCAGACTCTTGCCCACGATCCTGGGCTCGGCGATCTGCCGCAGCAGCGTGACCACGCCTGCAAGGATCAAAAGCCCTGTGCCCACGCGCACGTTACCGCTCACCAAGGACACAATGCCCCACGGCACAAGCACCACCGCCGCCCCCAACGCGGGCAACACGTCCAGCAACGAGACAATGACCGCGATCAGCAAAGCGTACTGCACCCCGATGATCCAGAATCCGACCAGCAGCTCTGCCAGCGTGAGCAAAAACAGC
>JAZRQR010000223.1:0-1063 GCA_045650025.1 Eubacteriales bacterium | reverse complement strand
CATATCGGCTTTGAGGCAGAGTATTATCCGCTTTACCACCAAAGACTTCTGGAGTTTTTGGAGCCCTATCCCTATGAATACCTGATCATGGGTCAGCACTTTATCGGCAACGAGATCGATCAGCCGCTGTATACCGCGGGGCTCAAGGGCGAGCAGGCTCTTGAGAGATACGTCGATCAGGTGCTCGAGGGCTTGGGCACGGGCGATTTTTCCTATTTCGCACACCCGGATATTCCCAGCAAGGAGCACGAGCAGGAGTATTACAAGCGCGCCATGACCCGCCTTTGCACGCGGGCGAAGGAGCTTGACGTTCCGCTGGAGCTCAATTTTCTGGGACTTGTTGAGGGACGCGCTTATCCCTGCCATACGTTTTGGGAGATTGCAGGGCAGGTGGGCAACAAGGTCATTTTCGGCTGTGATGCGCACGATCCCGATGCTATGGCAAATCCCGCGACCATCGCGCTTGCAAACGAGTGGGCAGCGCAGCACGGGCTGAGCGTGATGGATCGCGTGCAGCTGCATCGTCCGCAATTGCGAAAAAATCCCTCATTTAACGATTGACAAACTTTGCTTGATGTTGTATAATATAGGGTAAGGTGAATACCTGTAAAATTTTAAGGAGAAATGATATGAAAAAGTATTTGTGCTTATTCATGACTGCATTGATGCTGCTTGCTGTATTTGTAGGTTGCGTTGACGCCGAACAGGGCGAAGACGATTCCCTGGAACAGCTTGAGAGCGAGACCGATGCGGCTTCTGTTGCGCTGCAGCAGATCAGCGTGGACTGGAACCAGGAAGACTTCACGGTTCTGGCAAGAGAAGACTTCCACTTTGATGAGTGGTACACCGAGAACCGTACCGAGGTTCTTGAGGATGCCGTTTACCAGCGTAATCTGGCATTTGAGGAGTTCTGCAATCTCAAGCTCAACATCATCCCCACTAATACTGCCGATATGAACGGCGAGATCAAGAAGGACGTACAGGCAGGCACGGGCGAATATGACCTGCTGCAGAACCACATGGTACACACTGCTAACCTTGCATCTGACGGCAACCTTGTCAG
>JAZRQR010000222.1:0-9921 GCA_045650025.1 Eubacteriales bacterium | reverse complement strand
ATACAGCTATTTCGGTCTGAGAACCATTTCGTTCGACGGCATGAAGTTCTGCATCAACGGAAAGTCCGTATTCCAGCGCCTGATTCTCGATCAGGGCTTCTATCCCGACGGCATTTACACCGCTCCCTGCGTAGAGGAGCTGTATGCGGACGTGGATCGCTCCATGGCAATGGGCTTTAACGGTGCAAGACTGCACCAAAAGGTATTTGAGCCTCTGTTCCTGTCTTACTGCGATAAGGTGGGCTATATCGTTTGGGGCGAGCATGCAAACTGGGTACAGGATTCCAGCCGCACCGAGGTATTTGAGAACTTCCTGCCCGAATGGCAGGAGATCATGGAAAGAGATTTCAACCATCCTGCCATTATCGGTTGGTGTCCCATCAACGAGAGCGTTCCGCACCAGAACAGACTGTTTATGAAGTCGCTGGCGGCGCTGACGCGCGGTTATGACCCCACCAGACTTTACATTGACGCATCGGGCTGGGTACACCAGGACGATCTGACCGATATTTATGACCTGCACGATTACGAGCAGAATCCCGAGGTATTTGCCGAGCATCTGGCACCTCTGAAGGAGGGCAAGGACATCGACGTGCACGTCCACATTGTCAATAGCCACAGAAATGAAAAGTACAGATTCTGGTGCAACTGCACGTTTGTCAGCGAATACGGCGGCACGCGTTGGGCAGGCACGGTGGATCCCGGTTGGGGCTACGGTGCTGCCCCTGCAGACGAGCAGGAGTTCCTTGACCGCTTCAAGGGCCTTTCCGAGGCAATTCTGTTCCATCCCAACATGGGCGGTCTTTGCTACACGCAGTTGACCGACGTTGAGCAGGAGGTCAACGGTCTTTACACCTATGACCGCCGCGCGAAGTTCCCGCCCGAGTACTTCCACGCAGTGCTGACGCAGAAGGCTGCGATTGAGGAAGAATAACACAAAAACGTTCGAAAGTTTTTGCGTCGCTTTTTTCAAAAAGCGACCGGGGACTTGGGGCAGCGCCCCGAGTCGCGCCCGCAGGCGCGAAATCTCCCGGAACGCCGTTTTTGGTTCTTTTTGCGGCAATTTTGCCAAAAAGAACGGAAACAGTTTTCTCACATAATATTCCAACAATCAAGGGGGCTGCCAACGGCAGCCCCTTTGGCTGTCATGCGAGAGAGCCGTAGGGGAGACCTGCGGTCTCCCGCGGGCGAGCACTGATCGCCCCTACTGCGTATTATAATTTTTTTCTGCAACACCAGAACAAAAACAGTTGTAGGGGCGATCAGTGATCGCCCGCATAGGTGGCAACTATTTTCCCCCAACCACTTGATTTGGCGGGCTTTTTGTGCTATGATTATCTTATAAAATAAAAAGGACGGTGCGATGATGGAAAGCATCAGAGAATTATATAAGGCGGGCAGAGGCCCCTCCAGCTCGCATACCATGGGCCCCTTTAAGGCGGCAACCCAGTTTGCGGCAAAGTACCCCGAGGCAGATGCCTTTCGCGTGGTGCTGTACGGCTCACTTGCCCTGACGGGTAAGGGACATATGACCGACGCGGTCATCCTGGAGGCGCTGGGCGAGGACAGAACCGAAATGATCTTCGATAAAACCACCCCCACTCCCGTGCACCCCAATACCGTGGACTTTACCGCATTGAAGAACGGCGAGCAGATCGGCTTTGACCGCGTGTACAGCGTGGGCGGCGGCAGTATTCTGTTTGACGGACAAGGCCCCTTGGAGACCAAGCCCATCTATCCTCATAAGACCTTCTCGGAAATCGAGGCGTATTGCACCGAGCATGATATGCGCCTGCCCGATTACGTGGAAATGGTGGAGGGCCCCGAAATCTGGGATTACCTTGCGGATATGTGGCTGACCATGGAGGATTGCATCGGACGCGGACTGCGCACCAAGGGTGAGCTTGGCGGCGGCTTGCACGTGACGCGTAAGGCACACTATCTCTATAACCAGCGCCATATCGACGAGTCGGCGCAAACGCGTGAGAACAGACTGGTCTGTGCGTATGCCTTTGCCGTGGGCGAGGAGAACGCCAGCGGCGGCGAGATCGTCACCGCGCCTACCTGCGGCGCGTGCGGCGTTGTGCCTGCCGTGCTCAAGTATATGCAGGAGCAAAAGGGCTTTTCGGATGAGCAGATCTTCCGTGCACTTGCAACCGGCGGTTTGATCGGTAATATCATCAAGACCAACGCGTCGATCAGCGGCGCAGAGTGTGGCTGTCAGGCAGAGATCGGCAGCGCGTGCTCCATGGCGGCGGGTGCCCTGGCAGAGCTGTTCGGGATGGGACTTGAGCAGATCGAGTACGCGGCTGAGGTGGCAATGGAGCAC
Source organism: Eubacteriales bacterium (assembly GCA_045650025.1). Taxonomy (GTDB): domain Bacteria; phylum Bacillota; class Clostridia; order Oscillospirales; family CAG-272; genus SVQP01. The sequence continues at coordinate 7,592 of JAZRQR010000222.1, read as the reverse complement.
CATCTGGGCTTGACCTGCGACCCGATCGGCGGACTTGTGCAGATCCCTTGCATCGAGCGTAACGCCGTAGCGGCAATGCGCGCCATCAATGCGCTCTCGCTTGCCAACTTCTTAACCGGTATGAGCAAGATCCCGTTTGATACCGTGGTCAAGACCATGTACGAGACCGGCATCCACTTAAAGAGCGAATACCGCGAGACCAGCGAGGGCGGTCTTGCCAAGCATTACGTCAATCAATAATTTTCACATAAAATCCGCGTTTTGGCGCATACTGTTCTTACAAATTGAATTTTGGAGGACGGTATGCAAAGCACGATCAATCAAAATGAGCAGAGAATGCAAACCACCGCGCTGCTCGAGGAATTATATAAAAACGCAAAAATGGGCGCGGAGGCTCTGCTTTCCATGTTGCCCAAGGTGGCGGACAGCAATATGCGCCGCGATCTGACCGCGCAGCTGGATGGCTACGAGGGCTATGCCAAGCAGGCGGAGCAGTATTTATGCGAGCAGGGCAAGGAGGCAAAGGACGCAGGCGTCTGGCAAAAAATGACCGCTAAGGTGGGCATTGGCGTCAATACGCTCATGGATTCGGATACCTCGCATCTTGCCGAGATGGTGATCGAGGGCAGTAACATGAACGTTACCGCGTCTGTCAAGCTGCTGCGCGAGTACGAAAACTGCCGCGTGAGCGAAAAGGCGCTGCGACTGTGCCGCGACATGATCGATTTTGAACAGCGAAACGTGGACAGAATGCAAAATTACCTGTAAAAACCGAAAAGACCGCTTGCATAATGCAGCGGTCTTTTTTGCATACTGATAGCGTATCACGTAACGAGAGAGGACTTGTGTATGAAAATGGATAAAGCGCAATATCAGAAATACGTGCGCGCACGTGCACCGCGCTCGCCCGTGGCGAAGGATTGCGTTTGGGCGTTCTCGGTTGGCGGCGGCATTTGTGCCTTTGCCCAATTGCTTTTGTGGGTGTACGGCGAGGTATGCGGCATGGAGCAAGAGAGCAGCGCTACGCTGGTGTCGGTCACATTGGTCGCTCTTGCCGTGCTGCTGACAGGGCTTGGGGTGTTTGATAGCATCGCCAAGCATGCGGGAGTCGGCACGCTGGTACCCATTACGGGATTTGCCAACGCCGTAGCGTCTCCCGCCCTGGATGCCAAATCCGAGGGGCTGGTGCTGGGCGTAGGCGCCAAGATCTTTACCGTGGCAGGACCGGTGCTGCTGTACGGTGTGGTCAGCGGCGCCGTGTGGGGCGTGGTGTATTATTTGATCACGTTATTTGGATAACGCGTAATGTCGAGGACGCCGGTCCCTACAACACCCGCTGTGCAGCGCGCAGGGCGTAGTCGGGGTCGGAGCTGATCAAGAGCAGGACGTAGTTGCCGCTCACGACCACGCGCGCTTGCTCCAGATAGGCGGCGTATTGCGTGTTCTTGTAATGGATGCGCAATGCGTCCAGCCGCGCGCAGCACATGGCGGCTATGTCATCGGTATCGCTGCGCGCATAGGTGCAAAACACCGCAAACTCGCAGGGGTGCTGCGCGGTGCTCAAAAAGATTCCGTAATCCTCTACAAGGGAGAGCTGCCATGGCGGCTCTCCCTCTCCGTATAGCGCCGCCATCAGGTCGGGCGAGAGGTATGCCTCGCCATCCTTGGGTGCAGACGCCAGATAGATCTGCCCCGCAGGCAAGCCGATCTCTGCCCCAAGCATGGCATCCAACGCCTCTGCAACCGATGCCTCGGTGCGCGCGCAGGAAAAAAGCTGGCAAATCAGCCATGCCGCCAGCAACGTAATCCCCAATCTGCGCAAAGCCATCCCCCCCTTTTTTATAAGCGTATGCAAGGGCAGGGGCTTGTATGAGGATTGACAGACATGCGAAAGTGTGCTATAATGAAAAAAACGAATGGAGGTGCTGGTGATGGCTAATAAACAAATAGATCCCCAACCAAGTAAGCTCAATGCGGTTATTTTTTTGATATTGCGCCTGCTTTTGGCTGCCGCCGCAATTGGTACGTATTATTATTTCGTGTTGCCGCCGCTCAATCCCATGAGTGAGCAATTCTGGATCTTTTTGCTGTTCTCGGCAGTGTGCTTTGCGCTTGCGGTGCGCGCGTTGAACTTTTCCGCACACCGTGTATTCTTCAAAGGCTTTGATCTTATAGAATTGATCGGTGCCAACACCAAGAAACGCGAAAAAATGTTGAAATTCCCGTCCTGGAAGCAGATCTTCAACGGACGCGTATTTTCGGTCATTGCCTATATTCTGATCGGCGTGCCGATTGCGGTGCTGGTGCTTGGCACGGTATTCTCCTCGGTGGTGCTCAATGCCACGGCGTATGCGGAGGTCATCACGGTCGAGGAGCGCGATTTTGACGCGGATATGCCCCAGACCAAGGAAATTACCAACATTGCGCTTATGGATACCAATTCCGCGCGCATGCTGGGTGACCGTAAGCTGGGCGCTTTGTCCAACGTGGTGTCGCAGTACGTGGTCAGCGATGATTATACGCAGATCAACTACAAGGGCAAGCCCATCAAGATCACACATCTGGAATACGACGGATTCTTCAAGTGGATCGGCAACCGTTCAAGCGGCATTCCCGGCTACATTATGGTAGATACGCTGGGTAACACCGCGGAGTATTACGAGGTACAAAGCGGCATTCGCTATGCGCAGAGCGGCTACTTTGAGGACGATCTGATGCGCAAGGTGCGCTTTGCATACCCCACCAAGATCTTTGATATGCATGACGTCAGCTTTGAGGTGGACGAAGAGGGCAACCCCTATTATTGCATTTCCTGCTATACGCCCCGCGTTGGCTTGTTTGGCGCGTGTGACGTAGAGGAGCTGATCATTTTCAACCCGCTGGACGGCAGCAGCACGCTGTATGCGGTCGAGGACGTGCCCCAATGGGTGGATGTGGTGTTTGACGGCGATCTGGCTTGCCAAAAATACGACTGGCAGGGCATTTACGCAGGCGGCTTTATCAACAGCATCATTGGCAACGTGGGCTGTAAGCAGACCACCGACGATTACGGATATTTGATGTTTGACGATGACGTATGGTACTTCACAGGCGTGACCTCGGTCACCTCGGACGCCTCCAACATCGGCTTCATTCTGTCCAATGCGCGCACGGGCGAGTACAGATTCTATCCCGTCATCGGTGCAGAGGAGCATTCCGCTATGCACGCCGCCGAGGGTGAGGTGCAGGAAAAGGAATACGTGGCATCCTTCCCGTCCTTGGTCAATATTTCGGGCGTGCCCACCTATATTATGGTGCTTAAGGATAACAACGGACTTGTCAAGCTGTATGCGCTGGTCAACGTGCGCCAGTATACCATGGTTGCAACGGGCGAGACGCAGCAGGAGGCGGTTGCGGCATACCTGAAAATGCTGTCGCAGAGCGGTGTGAACGTGCAGGATTCGGTGGACACCAAGGAAATTGAGATCACGGTGCAGTCGGTGCAGTTCTTGAGCCTGCAGGGTATCACGTACGCGTACGTGACCGCCGAGGACGGCGTCGTATACCGCGTAGAGTTTAACGAGCAAAATGAGCAGATCGTGCTGGTAAATCCCGGTGACAAGGTCAAGCTGACCTATGCCGACGGCGCAATCCGCTTGGTGCAGGCGTGGGAACGCGTGGAATAAAATCCTTAGAAAACTATTAAAGCAGCTGCTTCTCCGGTGAGAAGCAGCTGCTTTTTGTGTTTATTCTCCGATGCGGTAGCGGTTGATGTGACCCGTGATGCCCTGCGAGGAGACGAATTGCACAAGTCCCGGGGCAAGGGGGCAGGTGTTGAGAAAATGCAAATGCCCTGCCAGCACGGCGGCAATTTTGTCCGCGCGGCTCTGTATCAGCTCGCAAAAGGCAAGGTTTTCGGCAGGTGCGCCGGGGTAATTGATGCGGAAATAATCGTCACAGCGTGCCATGGTGACGTTGTCCGCGGTCTGGATCGGGATATGCATGGCAAGAATCAGCGGCTTGTCTCCCTCCAGCAGCGCGGCAAGGCAATCCAGCTGCTCCTTGGTGATCACGCGCTGTGCGTCGTTAAAGCCAACCAGCAACACGTCGCCCAGATCAAGGATCTGCACGGGTCTTGTGATCTCGTCCAGCTTGCTACCCTTGGCAATCTCACCGTCGTATTCGTGGTTGCCGCAGACGTAGAGATAGGGCACGGTCAGTGCCGAGAAGCGCGTATCGTAAAAGCGGTGGTGCGCCTCGTTGACGTAGTCAAAGGCGTCGCCCGCGATGACAAGCGCATCACCGTCGGTTTGCGCCAGCTCTAAAAGCGCATCAAAATGCTGCAGGGCGCTGCGCTGCTGCGCCTCGCCGTAGGGCTCACCGTAGCCAAGTGCAAACTGCTTGCGTCCGTTCTCCCAGTTCTTGGCGCGCTGTGCGGCTGTGTCGCGCTCCTGCTCGCAGGAGTCAGCGTCGGACAAGTTGAGGTGCGCATCGCTGAAATGGTAAAGCACCTTGGGCGCGACACCGGGGATTTTCAAGGTATATTCGTGAATGGTCAAGCCGTTCATAATAAGCTCCTGATGGGTTTGGGGGTCAATCCTGCTCGCTCAATGCCACCAGCAGCTGCTTTCTGGCTGCTAAGAATGCGCCAACGTCGTATTCCACGTCACGGAAGGAGCGGAATACCTTTTGGCAAATGGCATCGGCAGCAGGCTTGTCGGTCTTGGCAAGCTGCATCAGCATCTCGCATTCCTCCACACCCAGTCGCTGTGCTTCGCCGCGGGCGGAAAGCCAGGGGCCGTTCTCGCCGGGGTAAATGACCTGCGTGTCTCCGGGCGGCAGGGTAATGGTAGAGTCGGTGTTGGTGTGCGAGGGGCAGTTCTGACGGAAGGGATCCTGACCGGGCTGGTAGCTGTTGGCTGCCCAATGCAAATATCCCGAGAGGTTGTGGCGGTAGTTGCCCCAGAACAGATAGCGGGTGGAGAGCAGGGGGTAATCTAAGAAGCGGTTGATGTAATCCTCGCTGCGGGGGCCGCAGCAAACGTAGTGCCAGATTTCGGAGCCGTCCTCGCGAAAGGTCTCGATCTCGGCTTGGTGTCTGTCGTATTCGTAATTCAGGGGTACCCAAACGTTCAAAGCTCCGTGAATGTTGCCGTAGCTGACCGCGTCAATCAGCTTGATGTCGGGCACGATCTTGTGCACAAGTCCTGCCAGCGCGCGCCATTCGGTGCAGTTTTCGGCGTTGGGCTCGTCGGCAATGCCCATCATAAAAATGTCCAGCCAGCCGTTGCGCTCCAGCATGTCGTGCAGGGCGGGCAGGTATTGCTTGAGGTAGCAGTAAGCCTCGTAGCTCATGGCGGGTATGGAGCCGTTGACCAGAATGGTGGAGGTGTGCCAGCTCTGTCTCCAGCCCACCGAGGGGCCGTTGAAGCAGCGAATGCCCTGCGAGAGCTTGCGACGCATGTCCGCCTCCATGGCGCTAAAGTCAAATTCGTATTTGTTCTTGCCCACCTCGGTCACGCGCACGCCGCCCGTGTAGGTCATATTCTGGCGCATTCTGCGCAGCATCTTGGTGTAAGCATCGTCCAGCGCGAAAAACTCGTCCGAGCCCCAGCGCACGCCGTGGTAGTTGGTCACACAGCCGTGGTTGTAGCCCTGAATAATAGTCAGGTTTTCCTCGGTCGGCACGGTTGCCTTGTAGACGGTCAGGGTCACGGGAATTGTGACGCTCCCCGCCCCTGCCGTGATGGTCACGGTAGCGGTGTAGGTGCCGGGCTGCGCGTCTGCGGGGATCTCTACCGCACCGTAAATGCCGCCAATGCCGGTGTCGTTTTCTCTGCCGTCGCCCACGCCAACGTCCAGCGTGCCGTCAAAGGGACGCATGCAGTCGTATACGCGGAAAGGGCCGGGGCGCACGGGGAAATAGGGGGGCTTAATATCCGCCTCGGCAAGGCCATAGTTCTGCTCCACGGTGATGGGCACCATCGCGTACCACTCCACGGGGAAGGGCAGGTCGGTGGCAATGCTGATGCCGCTTGCGCGCGGGAAACCGATGGCGGCTTGCGCCTTGAGCTCCTCGCTATGGTAAATGGCATCCGGCAGCCAGTTCTGACGCACGAAATCGGCGCAAAGCCCATCCAGTAGGATCTGGAAGGGAGCCAGCGTGCCGCGCGGGGTGTCCAGCGTCACGGCATCGGCAGCCGACGCGTATTCCATGCGGTCGGGATAGGTGTACTCGGTACAGTCAACGACAAGATAGCGCATAAGGAATCCTCCGTTCTTTATTTTAGTGTACTGCTTTTTACAATGACGTCCTGTGCAAAATGTGCCCAAGCGGGGTCTACGCCAATGTCCCCGTAGGTGGGGTAGTCCTTGGCGATCCACGCGCCGCCCGCTTCGCAAAACAGCTCGCACATTTGCGCTGCGCGGCGTTCGATCAGCGCGCGGTCGCCCGTGGGCAGGATCTTTTGAATATCCACAGGGGTGTAGAACACCACGCGGGATGCAAATTCCCTTGCCAGCACCTCGGTGGGGTAGGCATCGGGCTGGTCAAATTGGAACACGTCGATGCCCGCATCGATCAGGTGCTCCATCAAGCCGTAATTGTAGCCGCAGGAGTGCATGAACATATCCATGCCCGCCGCGTGCACGGCATCGGCTAACTTCTTGTAGGCGGGCTTGAAAAGCTCGCAAAAGGAATCGGGGGAGATAAAGGTGGTGTTTTGCATGCCAAGGTCGTCCGCGATCATCCAGCCGTCAATGCCGCAGCCCTTCACGCTTTTGATGATTGCGATCTCCTGCTCGACAATGCCATCGATAAATTGCATGACCTCGTCGGGGTAGAGCACGGTATCCATAAGCGCGTTGGACATCAGGCGCGCGTCGCGCAGTGTAGAGAACAGCGAGCGCCCAAATGTCAGCGCGTATTTTTCATGCTGTGCAAGATTCCAGGAAAGCAGTGTTTCGCGCCAAGTCGGGTCGTGCTCGGGTGTGGGGAAGGTGTAATCGTCCCAATTCTGAATGGCACCGCGTACGCATTCGCCCTTGGTCTTGCCGTTGAATCTGCCGTATATATTGCCGTAAAAATCACGGTAGGTCTCGCCGTGAAAACCGGATAATTCCATAAGCTCGGGATAATTGCCCCACGTTGCGTAGGGGTTGGGCGGTGCGTTGATCTGTCTGCGGTTGGCGACTAACACGAAATCGGTGCAATCGTGAAAATCAAAGCCAAAACGCGGCGGTGCGTCATGTCGGATCAGTCGCTTGATGATCTCTTTGGACGTCATGATCATTTCCCACCTTTCATCAGATTGATTTCATGATAGCATAAAATCGAGGGATTGTCAATATTTGACGGAGAGATTGCCCAACTTCCTTATGAGAAGTTGGGCAAAGCAAACGGCTTTGCAAATAATTTTAAATGGTAGGGGCTGGCGCCCACGACAGCCCGTTTGTACGGTGTTTTTCGGGTCGTCGAGGCGCCGACCCCTACCGTGCGGCGGTTCGAATCTGTCCGCGGGTTTGGTGGTATGGGGAGAAAAGAGTGAAATATTCGGCCACAGCCGAATGTGAAATAATGTGCTATCGCACATTGTGAAATATCTCCCTTTGGT
>JAZRQR010000221.1:0-6555 GCA_045650025.1 Eubacteriales bacterium | reverse complement strand
ATTTCTCTGCGGCAAATGCATTGATAAATTCCTGATAACTGCGTCGCTCCCGGGAAGCAGCTCGACGATCGCAAGATCGCCTTCGCCTTGCTTTTTGCGGTGCGCCTTGCCCTCGAAAATTTCTCTGCGGCAAATGCATTGATAAATTCCTGATAACTGCGTCGCTCCCGGGAAGCAGCTCGACGATCGCAAGATCGCCTTCGCCTTGCTTTCTGCGGTGCGCCTTGCCCTCGAAAATTTCTCTGAGGCAAATGCATTGATAAATTCCTGACGGCTGCGTTGCTCCTTGCAAGCGCACTCTCTCGCTCAGAATGAAACGTAAAAACGCCTCCCCATCTGCGAAGAAGGGGAGGCGTTCGTTTTTTTTGCGTATTATAAGCCGTCGTCCACTCTCTGAATATCTGCGCCCAGAGCTGCCAGCTTGCCGACGATGTTGTCGTAGCCGCGTTCGATCAGCGAGATCTTGGTGATGGCGGAGGTGCCCTGTGCACGCAGCGCCAGAATGATGAGAGCTGCGCCTGCGCGCAGGTCGGTGGAAACAACGGGCGCGCCCGAGAGTTTTTGGCAGCCGTTGAAGGATGCGGTTCTGTCTGCAACCGAGATCATGGGGCCCATCTTCTGGAACTCGTTGATGTAACGGAAGCGGTTATCCCAAACCATTTCGCTCATGCGGCTGGTGCCTTCGGCTACGCACATCAGTGCGCTGATCTGGGGGTGCATATCGGTAGGGAAGCCAGGGTAGGGCTGGGTCACAACGTCGGTAGCGATCAGCTTGCCGGTGCTGTTGACCGTGATGGTGTCGGTGCCGATCTCGAGCTTAACGCCCATTCTCTGCAGGACAGAGCAGACCGATTCCATGTGCTTGGGAATGACGTTGTGCACGCGCACGCAGCCGCCGGTCATAGCTGCAGCTGCCATGTATGTACCTGCCTCGATCATGTCGGGAATGATGGTGTGTCTGCAGCCCTTGAGCGACTTGACGCCGCGCACCTTGATGCTGGACGTGCCTGCGCCGGTAATGTCCGCGCCGCAGTTGTTAAGGAAGTTTGCCATATCCACAATGTGGGGCTCCTGCGCAGCGCCCTCAATGGTGGTCACACCCTCGGCAAATACCGATGCGAGAATGCAGTTGACGGTTGCACCAACCGAGGGAAGACGGAAGAAAATGGAGTTGCCGTGCAGACCCATAGGGGAGACCGCGTTGATGTAGCCACTCTCAACCGAGATCTTTGCGCCCAGTGCTTCAAAGCCCATCAGGTGCAAATCCAGGGGGCGAACGCCGAAATCACACCCGCCGGGATAGCCTACGTGAGCGGTGCCGAAGCGACCGATCTCCGCGCCGATGATGTACGCCGAGCCTCTGATCTTGCAGACCTGATCGTAGGGGGAAGTGCCGGGCTGCACGTTTGCGGTGTTGATGCGAATGGTGGTCTTATCCAAAAATTCCACCTCAGCGCCCATGCCCTTGATGATGTCAAGCAGCATGACGATATCGCTGACAGCAGGCACGTTGTCAATGATACAGGTATCCCCACAAAGAAGAGTAGCGGCAATGATGGGCAATGCAGCGTTCTTCATGCCGTCAATATATACGTCGCCGTTTAAGGGAAGTCCGCCGTTGATGATGATCTTTTCCATAGTTCTCTCCAAATTCGCCTTGATGAAATAAGTGGGGGTGTCGTGCCTTGTTTATGTAGTCGAAATCGTGTGGATTTTGTTGGATTTCGTCGCTTGGTTGGTATGCACCTATTATAGCATATTATAATTATTAAGTAAAGATATTTTCATAAATGTTAACATATTATTTACAATATAATTCCAGCCACGTTGCATATAACAGACCCTTGTGTCGTACTAAACGCATAGGAACGAATGTTCCAAATAGGGCTTGCGCATAATGCGATAAGCATAAAATACAACGACTAACATAATATTATGAACGAAAAGCGGCAAAACCGTAAACAGCTTATTCATAGCATATGTCGTAGTACGACATTTCAAGGTGCACCACGACATAGCATACGCGAAATAAGGCGCAAAAAAAAGCCCTCCGGGAAGGGGGCTTGTGCGTGCCTCGGCGCAAAGTCCAAGCACGAAAAAAACACCCTTACGGCTACTGTATGCAGCCGTAAGGGTGCGTGTGAATGTGTTATTGAACCAATCCCAGGTGCTTGTAATACGCCACCGTCAGGTCCACTACCATGCCGTAGCTGGCGGTACCCTCGGTGCCTTGGAACTTGAGGAAGGTGTCGTTGACCGCGCCTGAAACCGAGCTTGCGGTGCTGTTCTGGTACTTGGAAAAGAAGCTGTTGTAGGCGCTCATCTCACCGCGCACGTCCGCGTTGAGCGTGGCTCTTGCCTGACTGTAAAGATCCGGGCTGGCGCGGTAGAGCGCGTTTGCCACGTACTCGTACATGTTGAGATATGCGCAGTAGCGGATGTAGGCATCGTCGCTTTGGATGCATACAAGGAACGCGATCATGTTGGCTTCGTCCTCGCGCGCAATGCCGCGCTGGTGTGCCAGCTCGTGCGCCGCGGTGTAGGGAATGGTGTAATCGGGGAAGGCAACGTCAATGTTCGCCTCGCCCGTGAAGTAGGAGTAAACGCCTGTGATGTGGGTGTAGTTCATCAGCTCGCTGAGCATGACGGGCTTGAGTCTTGTGTCAAAATGATCGATGAATCCGTGCTGCTCACAAAAGACGTCGTAAGCGTCCAGCAGCTTATCGTTCATCTCGGAGAGCGAGTAGGGCATGACCGAAAATCCGTCCGCGCCGTACACCAGATTGGCGTGCTCCTCGTTGACCTTCTCGGTGAGAATGAGTGCGGTCCGGTACAGCTCCTCGGCGCTGACCTCCTTTTGTGCAAGCCCCAGCTTCTGATCCAGGGTGCGCCCGTGGTAGCCGGTTGCAAAGGTGAACACGAACATGGAAAGGATGATGCTCAGCACGGCAAGCAGAATGCCCACGAAGCTCCAGGTGCTGCGCCAGGTGTCACAGCGGTATTTGGCTGCGTACCATACGGTCAGACCAAATCCCACGGGCAAGAGCAGAATGAGCGCCTCACCCACCGAAAAGGGAATGGGGTTGCTCAGGAATGCAAGCGTGCGGCGAAAGATCTCGCTGACGTTTTGATTAAAGAAATCCGCAAACGCGGGAGAGAGGCGCGCGACCAGATAGATCAGCAGCGCCAGCGCGGCTGCGCCGTAGCAGAAGATGCACCAGACGGGCAATCGCTCATGGCGTGGCAGAACCGCGCGCCATTCGGCTTGCTCCTCGGGCGGCAGGGATGCCCACTCCTTGGTCGTGATGACCGAGGGGGGCAGGGGTTGAGTTTGTTTTTTCATGAGTACCTCGGAAAATAGTGTTGGATCAGCGCCTGCATGTCCTGCGCAACGGGAGCTTGTACGCACTTGCGTGCATCCGCAAAGGGCAGGGGAAACTCCAGGCAGAGCGCGTGCAGGGCGTGGCGATCGATGCGGCTGTCGGGTGTGCCGTACAGGTCATCGCCAAGCAAAGGGTGGCCTATGTAGGCAAAGTGCACGCGGATCTGGTGCGTGCGTCCGGTGCGCGGCTTGACACGCACCAAGGATAGTCCCCCTTGCGTATCCAGTACCTCGTAGTCGGTGACCGATGCTTCGCTGGGGTCGGTGGATTCGGGGCAGGTGGTGCGCATGATCACGCTGTCTGCCATGCGCCGAATGCCGCATTCGATGGTGTGCACCTGTCCGTCCACGGGCAGCTCACCCGTGACAATGGCAAGGTAGGTCTTGTGTACCTCGCCAGCCTTGATGGCGGCGGTCAGCGTGCCGGATGCCACCTTGTCCTTGGCGGCAAGCACCACGCCCGAGGTGTTGCGGTCAAGGCGACCCATGGGGCGGAACACGAATGGTACGCCCGCCTGTGCATAGCGGTGCGCCAGGGCGTTTGCCAGCGTATCGTCATGGTGATTGTGCGAGGGATGCGTGGGCATGTGGGGCGGCTTGTTCATGGCAATGACGTGTGCGTCCTCGTAAAGTACGTCCAAGGGAATGTCGGAGGGCGGCACGTTGTGTGAGGCACGCTCGGCGGTGTCGTCAATGGCAAGTCCCAGCACGTCACCCTCGGCAAGCACGCGCCTGACGGTCACATGCTCGCCGTTGACCGTAATGCCGTCCTCGGTTTGCTTGAGCACGGTCAGCATGCGCGAGGAAATGCGCAGCGTGTATTTGACGTAAGAAAGCACGGTTTTGCCGTGATGTGCTCCGTCAATGATAAATTCCATGCTGCATGCCTCCTTTGCCGTGTGATAAAATATAGTATAGCATAGATTTGTGAATTTTACAATGCGTAATGTGTGAATAAAACATACCGCGCCTGTTTTTTGCATAGATTGTAACGAAAATCTTGATTTGGGAGTGTGAATATGAAAAAGCCTTGGAATTTTCTTATCATTTTTGCCTTGACGCTGGGGTGCGTGGCATCCCTTTGTGCCATTGGTGCAGTCGCTGCCGAGCAAGCCGCCGCGCCGCTCAGCCCCGCCTTGCACGTGCTGGCAGGTGCGACCGATATGCGCGTGGCAACCCTGGTGGGCAACGACTATGCCTTTACCAAGCAGGATTTTGCCCGCGCCATGAATCTGTCCTCGCCCGATTACATCACGGTCACCAAGCTGCCCGATCCCGTGCAGGGCGCTTTGTACGTAGGCTCGGACGGTGTGGTCACGGGGCAGACCCTGCGCGCGGCGGATCTTTCGCTTTTGACCTATGAGCCCGCCACCGGCGGCGTGGGGCAGGGCAGCTTCTCTTTTACAGTCAACGGCAGCGCGTATGAGATCGAGTGCATCGTGTACACGCTGGCAAGCATTAACGCGTCACCCTCCACGGCAGCCGTGCCCGCGCAAAGCAGCAAGCTGCAGGCGTATGCCAACACGCCCGCGTGCGGCGTACTGGGCGGCTACGACCCCGAGGGCGACGCCTTGACCTTTGAGATCGTGACCTATCCGCAAAACGGCTTGCTCCAGCTTACCGACCAAGCCACGGGTGCTTACACCTACGTGCCGGGGCGCGACTATGTCGGTTCGGATGCCTTTACCTACGTACTGCGCGATTGCTACGGCAACTACAGCGCTGCCGGCACGGTCAGCATCAGCGTGCAGACCTGTACGCTGGGGCGCAGCCTTGATGACCTTTCGGGCAAGGATTGCATGACGTCTGCCTTGCGCATGTGCGAGCTGGGGCTGATGAGCGGCACGCAAAAGGGAAGCCTGTACTGCTTTGAGCCCGAGCGGCAGGTCACGCGCGTGGATTTTCTGGTGACTGCCATGAACGCGGTGGGCATGAGCTGCGAGAGCGTCGTCAATACCGGCTTTGCGGATGACGCGGACATTCCCGACGCTATGAAGGGATACGTCAAGACCGCTTATGAAAAGGGCTACGTGGGGGTTGTGAGTGACAAGGGTGAGCTGTATTTCAAGCCGAACGAGGTGATTACGCGCGGCGAGGCAGCGGTCATTCTTTCCAATCTGATCGGGTACGCCAACCAAAAGGTGCCCACCAACTTTACCGATACTGTGCCCACCTTTGCCGAGGATGCGGTGGTCTCGCTCTATTCGCTGGGCATATTGCAAACGCCCGACGGCAGCGTGCAAGCCTCCGCCGCCCTGACCCGTGCCGACCTTGCCATGTGGCTGGCGAAAACCATTTCGCTGATCAAAGGCAATTGAGCGCGAAAATCCTAAGATATGTAGGGGAGGATATTATCCTCCCGCACGTAAAGGGTTTATGAGAGGATTATCTAAACGGCAGTCCTATCTCATCGCGTGCGGGAGGCTAATAGCCTCCCCTACCAATTATTTGCATATAAAAACGCCTCACAACCGTGAGGCGTTTTGGGTATGCGATTAAAACTGTTGCTCCTCGTCCTTGGTTTCCACCAGAAGGCTGGGCAGCTCAAAGATCGAGCGGATGGCGTGCACCTTGATGCCGGGGCACTCAAACGGACGCTTTTCTACGTTGCGGTAGGGAATGACCGCGTGCGTAAAGCCAAGTCTTGCTGCTTCCTTGACGCGGTTTTCCACGTGCGATACCGCGCGCACCTCGCCCGAAAGTCCGATCTCGCCCACGGCGATCAGTCCCTCCGGTACTACGCGGTCTGTCAGCGACGAAATCAAAGCCAGCGCGACCGACAGATCGGCTGCCGTTTCATCCAGCTTCAGACCTCCGACCACGTTGGTGTACACGTCGTTTTGATAAAATTTCAGCCCCATGCGCTTTTCTAAGACGTCAATGATCAGGCAAAGGCGATTGTAATCAATGCCGTTTGCCACGCGGCGCGGAGAGGGGAAGTAGGTTTGCGATACCAGTGCCTGCACCTCGGCAATGATGGGGCGCGTGCCCTGCACGGTGCAAACCGCCGCGCTGCCCGAAACGCCCTTGGGTCTGCCCGAAAGAAGCATTTTAGAGGGATTTGGCACTTCAATCAATCCCTTGTCGGTCATTTCAAAGACCCCGATCTCGCCGGTTGAGCCGTATCTGTTTTTCACGGCGCGGATGATCCTGAAGGCGTTTTGCCGTTCTCC
>JAZRQR010000220.1:0-1787 GCA_045650025.1 Eubacteriales bacterium | reverse complement strand
AAGATCAAGAACGTGCTGGGCTCCTCTAACACTCTCTAATCTAAGCCACATCGGAGCTGTCATGACACCCATGGCAGCTCCTTTTGGGGAGGTTCTATGAAACATACCGAAAGCTTTTTGACCAAATGGCATGACTGCGATCCCGACCTGATCATTCGCCCCTCACAGATTTTGATGTACATGCAGGAATGCGGCAACCGTCAATGCCGCGCGGGGCAGTTGGATCTCGACCGCATTCACGAGCAGGATGGCGTGGGCTTTATCCTCTCGCGCATTCAGGTCAGCATTGACGCGCCCCTGCCGCCTTACGTGCGCATCTGGGTCAACACCTGGTGTCCGCCCTCGCGTTCCTTTTCCTTTAACCGCTGCTTTGAGGTGGAATACGACGGCAAGGTGTACGCCCGCGCCAACTCCGAGTGGGCTTTGGTGCGCCTGCAGGATCGCTCCTTTATCAAGGCGGAGGATTTCCATCCCGCCGTGCCCTTCCCCGAGGACGCGCCCATTGACAAAAGCGAGCTGCCCCGCCGCGCGCGCGTGACCTCGTCCGCCAAGCTCCAAGAAGTGGGCAAGCGCGAGATCCGCTACTCGGACATTGACTACAACATGCACATGAACAACACCAAATACCCCGACATGCTGTGCGATTACGTGCCCGACATGCTGGGCAAATACGTCAGCGGCTTTTCACTCTCCTATCTGCACGAGGCTGCCTTTGGCGACACCTTGACCGTATACCGCGCCGAGAGCGAGAACGGTTACCTGTTCCGCCTTGTCAACCAGGACGACAAGATCTGCATGGAGGCAGAGCTGTATTTGCAGGATATGAGATAAAAGCATAGCTGCCGCAGACACGGGCGATCACTGATCGCCCCTACATCGTATCCGTTTGGGATTTGGATACACAATGCCCGTACACACCCCTGTAGGGGCGATCAGTGATCGCCCGCACCTACATGCTCTAACTTCAAAAAGCAACCCCTTTGGTGCCGTTTAGCGCCAAAGGGGTTGTTCCTATAATGATTGTATTTTATTCCTTCTTATCCAGCACCATGGACGTTTGCTCGTCCTCATACTGGCGGGTATACAAGCGGTAATAATACCCCTTGGCAGCCATAAGCTCGGTGTGGCTGCCGCGCTCCACGATCTTGCCGTCTCTGACCGCCAGAATGATGTCCGCCGAACGAATGGTGGACAGGCGGTGCGCGATCATAAAGCAGGTTCTTCCCTCGCTGACGCGCTCGGTCGCCTTTTGGATCAGCTGCTCGGTATGGCTATCCACCGACGAGGTCGCCTCATCCAGCACCAAAATCGAGGGATTTGCCAGCATGACGCGCGCAAACGACAACAGCTGCTTCTCGCCCGTGGAAAGAAGGTCGCCGCCCTCGCCCACGTCACTTGCAAGTCCCTTGCCCATGCGCTCGACAATGCGCCAAGCGTCAATCTCGCGCAGCACTGCCTCCATCTGCTCCTCGGTGGCGTTCGGGTTTCCGTAGCGCAAGTTCTCGGCAATGCTGCCCGAGAACAGATGCGGCGTTTGCAGCACGTAGCCAAGCGAGGAATGCAGCCAAAGCTGGCTTCTCTCTTTTGCATCTCTGCCGTCGATCAGCACCCTACCCTTGGTGGGGTCGTAAAAGCGACAAACCAGGTTGACAAGCGTCGATTTACCCGCGCCCGTCTCACCCACGATCGCCACGCTTGTGCCCTTGGGCACGTGCAGATCAAAATTCTCCAGCACCCATTCGTTGCCGTCGGGGTACATAAACGAAACGTTCTCAAAGGTAATATCA
>JAZRQR010000219.1:0-6050 GCA_045650025.1 Eubacteriales bacterium | reverse complement strand
TAACAAATCTATACACACCCAGCCCCGAGGCGAGCATCCGCTCGCCTCGGGGCATTTTTTGTCATTCATTTGCTGTGTAAATATCGTGTTTTACACCTTGACGCAAGTGCGCTTTTTTGTTATAATGGAATCAACAAAACTGAAAGGAAGTCCTTTTATGAATCTGACCTATCATCTTTCATACGACGTCCTGCACAAGGGCACCCTTGCGCCCAGAGCATATTTTATTCCCTACCACTCTGCCACGGCGGCTGCGCGCGATCTGCGTGACCAAAGCCACTATTTTGTCAATCTTGGCGGCAAGTGGGATTTTTGTTTTTATCCCAGCGCCAAGGAGCTGCCCGACATTACCCTGCCCACCTATCCCGAGGCAGCCGACAAAATGGAGGTGCCCCGCTCCTGGCAGACTATGCTTGGCAGAGGCTACGACACACCCAACTACACCAACGTGACCTACCCCTTCCCGCTCGATCCCCCCAACATCCCCGAAAACAACCCCTGCGGCGTGTATGCGCGCAGCTTCTACGTGCACCCCGCGATGTTAGAGAAGACGGTGTGCATCAATTTTGAGGGCGTAGACTCCTGCTTCTACCTCTATATCAACGGGCAGTTTGCCGCTTATAGCCAGGTCAGCCATATGACCAGCGAGATCGACGTCACCCCTTACCTGCACGCAGGCGAAAACTCCATCAAGGTGCTGGTGTTCAAGTGGTGCGAGGCAAGCTACCTCGAGGATCAGGACAAGTTCCGCTGGTCGGGCATTTTCCGTGACGTGTATCTGCTTTTGCGCGATCCTGTGCACATTGTGGACGTTTACAACCACCCCTTAGTAGCAGACGATCTGGCATCTGCGACCCTGACGTGCGAGCTGACGCTTTCGGGCAAGGCGCAGGTCAGCTACGAGCTGTGCGCGCCGGACGGTGCCACCGTGGCATCCGGCTCCCTGATGGCAGACGGTGCTGCCGAGATCAAGCTCGCCTTGGATGCTCCCCTGCTCTGGAACGATGAAACGCCTTACCTTTACACGCTGCACCTGCACGCGGGCAGCGAATACATTGACATTCCCGTTGGCTTTAAGCACATTGTCATCAAGGATCGCGTGCTGTACTTCAACGGACAGAAGATCAAGACCAAGGGCGTTAACCGCCACGACAGTCACCCCGTGCTGGGCTCGACCACGCCGATCGACCACATGCTGCGCGATCTGACCATTATGAAGCAGCACAACGTCAACACCATCCGCACCAGCCACTACCCCAACGACCCGCGTTTTTTAGGGCTTTGCGACAAGCTGGGCTTTTACGTCATCGACGAGGCAGACCTTGAAACCCACGGCATGGCACTTGCCGGCAGATGGGACGAGCTGACCGACGCGCCCGAATGGAAGGAAAGCTTTGTGGATCGCGCAAGACTCATGATGGAGCGCGACAAGAACCACGCCTCGGTGCTGATGTGGTCGGTTGGTAACGAAATGGGCGTTGGACGCAACCAGGCGGCGATGGGCGATTACTACCATCAGCGTATGCCCGGGTGCCTGGTGCATTGCGAGGATATTTCGCGCCGCAACGTCAACCACATTCACTCGATCTATAAGGACAAAACCGACCAAGAGATCCGCGCATTGGTCAAGTGCGACTACATTGACGTGGAAAGCCGCATGTACCCTGAGCTTTCCGAGGTGCAAGACGTGTATTTCGACCGCAAGCTGTTTGACAAGCCGCTGTTTCTTTGCGAATATTCGCACGCAATGGGCAACGGCCCCGGCTGCCTTGCCGATTACTGGGAGGTCATTTACGCAAACGACGCCTTCCTTGGCGGCTGCGTTTGGGAATTTATTGACCACGCCACCGCGATTGGTGACGTTTACACCAATCCCAAGTTCCGCTACGGCGGCGACTTTGGCGACACCCCGCACGACGGCAACTTCTGCACCGACGGCTTGGTCTACCCCGACCGCCGTCCGCACACGGGTCTTTTGGAATACAAGCAGGTCATCAAGCCGTTCCGCGCGGCGTTTGACGCGACTACGCGCACGCTGACGCTGACCAATCTGCGCTACTTCACCTCGCTTTGCGACCTCGACCTTTACTGGAGAGTGGAATGCCGCGGCAACACGGTGGCTTCGGGTCATATTTACGCACCCGACGTCGCGCCGCAGGCAACCAACGCTTACCTGCTGGACTTTGACGCGCCCGCAACCGATTGCGCATACCTGTACGTCAGCCTGACCCAAAACGGTGATACGGCTTGGGCAAAGGCAGGCTACGAGGTTGGCTTTGTGCAGTTTGCGCTGGACGTACCCGCTGCCGATAAGGCAGCGCTGGGCGCATCGGCTTCGCCCTACACCACGCTGACCGCCAAGCAGACCGAGGACTGCATTGAAGTTGCCACCGCCAAAACGGTATATACCTTTAAGGAGGGCTTGATCGCAGGCATTTGCGACAACGGCAAGCAGCTGCTCACCGCTCCCCTGACGCCCACCATCTGGCGTGCCCCCACCGATAACGACCGCAACATTGCACCGCATTGGCGCAGATTCGGCATTGATACCGCCGCTGTGAGCTGCCTTGGCTGCGAGATTACCGAGCAGACCGATGCGTTCGTCAAGATCACGGCAGCATTGACCTTGGCACAGCCCGAGCACGAGCCCTTTGCCAAGATGGCGGTGACCTATACGGTTTACGCCGAGGACGGCATCAAGATCGACATGGACACCGAGATCCGCGCGGATCTCCCCCACCTGCCCCGCTTTGGCTTGGAATTTACCATGCCCGAGGGCACCGAGAACCTTTCCTACTTTGGCAGAGGTCCGGTGGAAGCGTATGCCGACAAGCAGCACGCCTCGCACGTGGGACTGTTTAGCACCACGGTCAGCGATAACCACGAGCCCTACGTCAAGCCCCAGGAGAACGGCGCACACGCCGACACCAAGTGGGTATCGGTCTCCTCGCTGATCGGTCACGGACTCTGCGCTCTGGCGACGGCACGCGATTTCAGCTTTAACTGCTCGCACTTCTCCACCGCGCAGCTGGCATCCACCGCACACAACGACGAGCTGGTGCCCGCCAAGCAAACCGTAGTCAACCTGGATTACCGCCAGGACGGCATCGGCTCCAACTCCTGCGGCCCCGGACTTGCCCCCAAGTGGCAGTTTGCCGAAAAGAAATTTACCTTTACCATTCGCCTGTTGCCCACCTTTGTGGAAGGCTTTGATCCCTTCGAGGAGATTGGAAGACAGTAATAAAAAAAAGAAACCGCCCGCGGGCGGTTTCTTTTTTTTATGTATGTATCAGTCTTTCTTCTTACCGATCACAAGTACGCCAAGGGCGATGCAAGCAATCAGAGCCACGGATGCGGTGACGGACTTGCAGCCGGTCTCTTCGGCAGGCTCGGTGGTCTGCTCCACTTCCGCCTCGGTTTCGGTTGCGGGAGCCTCGGTCTCGGTCTCGGTTTCGACAACAGTCTCGGACTCGGTCTCTACCTCGCCGGTTGCGTTCTTCTGGGTGCTGATAAAGCTGTACTTGAATCTTGCACCGGGTGCTACGTCGCCGGAGATATAGAAGTCCATGATGTCGCCGGAGAACTTCTCGTAATCGCCCTCGTCGTGAACGTTGTCGGTCCAGGAGAAGTTGATGGTGAAGTCGTTGCCGGACAAGCCCAG
Source organism: Eubacteriales bacterium (assembly GCA_045650025.1). Taxonomy (GTDB): domain Bacteria; phylum Bacillota; class Clostridia; order Oscillospirales; family CAG-272; genus SVQP01. Next base: position 2,389 of record JAZRQR010000219.1, on the reverse strand, counting down.
GTCACTCTTTGCAACCTTAACAGTCATGTATCTGCCGTCTACCACGTATTCGCAATCGGCAACCTTGGTGGTCTCATAGCCATTGCCCGTGAACTTTTCCAGAACGACGGTCTTAGCCGATGCTGCGGACTTGTTGATGACAAACTCAAAGGTCTCCCAACCCTGATTCTGCTGGTCGGAGTCGATGTACAGCGTCATCCAGAGGTTATCGGTATAGGGGGTAATGTTCTCTGCGCACTCTACGTTGAAGTAAACGTACGCATCGTCACGTGCTACCTGCGCACCGATCAGGTCGTTTCTACCCGAGGTCTCGGTGTACTTGTAGCTGCCGTAGCCGGAGCTGTTACGGTCGCCCGTGTTGTTCGCATATGCTTCGTAGTAAGGAGCCACGTTCTTCCATTGTGCCTGACCTGCGCCAAGATCAATGGTGGCGTTGAGACTGGGCTCGGGAATGGGGTTAACGCCCTTATACTGACGTGCAAAGTTGACGAACTGGTAATAGTAGTGGTCCTTGAGCTCACCCTTGGTAGGCTCCAGGTCACGGGAGAATTCATTATCAAACTGGTCAACCAGCGCGTTGTTAACCTTGGAGTTTGCGCCGCCCCAAGGATCAGGCTGACGCCATGCGTGCCACTCGTTCCAGCCGGTGACAAACAGCACCTGAGGATCTACCTCCAGCGCATAGTTGAACTGCTCTGCAAACTGGTAGCCCCACAGGGATGCGCTCGCGCCTTCCTTTTCATAGCGGTCGGGATACTCGGAGGTGTAGGATCTGCCCATGACGTTCTGACCGTTCATGGCGGTAATTTCCTTGGTCACGTAGTTGTGGTTGACCGCCACACCCACCGTCATCTGCTCCACAATGCCGTTTGCCTTGTCCTTTGCGGTAGCATAGTAGGTTGCCTGCGGATAGACCGACAGCCAGCCCCACGCCTTAGCGGCGGTATTGCTGACACGGTACTCGGGCTGACCCGAGCGGAAGGAGAAGAAGCTCTTGATCTCGGAGCCGATGTCACCATCCGGTACACCGTTACGGTAACCCATGATCATGGGCTTATCATCCCAGTAGAACCACAGATCCTGGTACTTGCCATCCTTATAAATATCGTTGTAGATCACGTTCATCTGCGCCTTGTGACCGGAATTTGCAGCGAAAGGCAGAAGGAACGAGATCTTGGGCACGTCCACGCCGCTGTTCTTCATCATATTCTCCCAAGTGGGATACAGCACAAGGTAGCTCTCTCTCCAGGTATAGCTGCCATTGGTGTTATCGGTAAAGATCACGTCAACGCCCGCATTGGCAAGCAGCTCACCCTGCTTACGCAGGACCCAAGGGTCCTCGGTGGTATAAAAGCCGTAGATGGGCTCGTTCCAGAAGCAATATCTGCCCGTGCCTACCCATGCCTTGTGGTTATAGTCGTTCTTTGCATCGGGGTACTGCTTAAGCAGCTCGGTGGTGTTGACCGCACCTGCAGAAGCCGTTTCCTTGGTGTGCCAGGTCCAGTAGAACATTGCCAGCGTCTTGTCCTCGCGGGGTGCACCCACCTCTGCGTTGGTCAAGGACACTCTGCCAAGTCCGTCGGTAAATACCCAGGTGTCGGGCATAACCTCGGTCTGGTGGCTCAGGCTATCCTCAGGAATCACCACAGCCTCCTCGGGCTTTGCCAGCACCTGAGGCTCCAGCTCGTAGAAGGGCGTTTCGGGGCGCTCCACAAAGGTGACGCGCATATCCCATTCCTTGCGGCTTTCCGATCCATTGATGTAGCAATAGCCGCCGCAGGAGGTATAATCGTATGCCCAAACGCCTACCTGTCCGCGCACCTCGTGAATGCGCAGGAAGTATTCGCCCGCGGGCAGCGGATCAAAGGTCAGCGAATTGCGCGCGTTGTCCTGGAGCGGATCAAAGCGCTTGGAAACAATGGGATCGGCAGCCACGGTGGTATCGTAGTTGGTGTCCCATTGGTAAAGGCTGAGCGTGCAAGCCGAATCGTTGGTGCTCCACGTGGGCATGGAAACGCCTACCTCGGTAAATGCACCGCCAAAGCCAAGGCGGATACCATAGTCATTGCCAACGCTGACAGGGCCTCTGTTTTGCGCAGAGGGATCGTTGACGGCGAGCGACACACCCGCTGCCTGCACGACCGACGTAGCGGCTGCGCAAAGCATCGAAAGCGTGACCAGCGTCACCAAAACGGCAACCAGGGTTTTGCGATTGAATTTCATAAAAAGCCTCCTTTGATCACAATTGGGGGGTATTGGCTAAATTATACCATAAAAACCGCCCACCGTCAAGAGCTTTGCGCAAGTTTACCAAACACAAAGGAGCTGTCCGTAAGGGCAGCTCCTTGACGTTAGCCGTACGGGAATCGAACCGAATTGCCCGAGGGCG
>JAZRQR010000218.1:0-38525 GCA_045650025.1 Eubacteriales bacterium | reverse complement strand
GGCTTTACAAGCGCATTCCAGCTTTCCATTTCCGACGTTTGCGACGATTACGAGGTCTCCAAGGCGGTGGATTTCTGGGGAACCAGCATTCCTTGCGACACCGAGATGCGCACGCACGAGCAACGCCTTGATTTTATGATGCTGCATGATTTCCTCCGTTCGGTGGATAAGAATTATTTCATTCACGAGATCTACCCCGGACTTGGCATGTTCAAGTATAAGTATGACACGCCCTTTGATATGGAGTTCAAGACCTACGCCTCCTTGGCAGGCGGTGCAAAGGGTATGGTGTATTGGCAGTACAGAGCTGAGCGCCTTGGTCACGAGCAGGATTGCGCGGGACTTGTCCGTATGGACGGCAGCCCTCGCCCCGTGCTGCAGACCGTCAGCAATTTCGGTGCGGATCTTAAGAAAAATATGCAGTATCTGGCGGGCGCCGAGGTCAAGGATGCCGAGGTCGCGATCGTGTTCGACTTTGATTCCATGTTGCTTTCCGAGATTGAGGACGCATGCGGCGCGGACTTCTCCTTTGAATTTGCAAATCCGCAGTTCTACTATCGAAACGCGCATGCGGGCATGTACCGTTTGCTGCGCAACAGTGATTACGCCGTGGATTACGTGAGTGTCACGCGCCCCGAGGAGTTTGCAAAATACAAGGTGCTGTATTTCCCTTATTACACCATGCTTGATCCACAGGTAGTTCCCTATTTGGAAGCATTTATAGCCAATGGCGGAACTGTTCTTGCGGATGAGGGCTTTGGAATGAGGCAGATGAATACTTGGATGCAGCCTTATGACATTGCATGCAAACCGATCTTCACCGCGAGAATACTCGAAAGACGTATGGTTGCGGAGGATTTTGCCTTGATAGACGGTGAGCTTGTGCGAATCCGTCCCTACAGAACGCACTATCACCACGAGGGTGGCGAGGCGGTTGCAACCTGGCGTGACGGTAGCTCTGCGGTACAAAAATTCACCTACGGCAAGGGTACGCTCTATCTATTCGGTTTTTCAATTGGATACAGTTATTATGAAACCAATGATCAACGCCTTGCGACGTTTGCAAATAAGATTCTGGAAGAAGTCAAAGTTCAAAAGAATCCACTTTCCGATACCCTTGGCGGTGTCTACGAAAAGCGGCTTGTAAACGGCAATTATGAGATAATTCACCTTTTCAACAACACACAGGAAGAAAAGTGCTTTGACCTTAAGCAAGCAGTCATTGCCGTGGGAGGCCACGGCTCTGTGCAACAGTGCAACGCTACTGTGCCTGCCCACAGTATGGCGTACTTTGTGGTCGAAAAGAAATAAGACAAGCTTTCAGAAATCATACATACACAAAACGGATGCTTATAACCTTCCCGGTTAAAAGCATCCGCTTTTTTTGGGGGATCAAGTGAGTGATGCATCCCCGATTGTTTTGCTCTACAAAAGATACGGGACGGCCATAGGCCGCCCCGTGTGTGTTTGATTAGTCCTTAATCAAGGTGATGATCGCCATCTCAGCTGCGTCACCGCGGCGAGGGCCGGTCTTCAGGATTCTGGTGTAACCACCGTTACGATCTGCATACGCAGGAGCGATTTCGCTGAACAGCTTAGTTACAACGTCCTCCTTGGTAATGTATGCCAGAGCCGCACGACGGCTAGCGAGAGTATTCTTCTTTCCCAGTGTGATCATCTTTTCTGCAACGGAACGGACTTCCTTAGCTCTGGTGAGAGTAGTCTCAACCTGGCCGTTCTCAAGCAGCAGGGTGACCATACCGCGAAGCATAGCTTTTCTATGATCGGTCGTTCTGCCGAGTTTTCTGGATGCGGGCATTGCGTATCCCTCCTTATGCTAAACTACTTTACTTAAGTTGATTGCTGCTTTTGGCTTATTCTTCTTCTCTCTTGAGATCAAGCCCCAGAGAATGCAGCTTCTGGATAACTTCTTCAAGCGATTTCTTACCGAGGTTACGAACTCGAATCATTTCTTCCTCGGTACGGTTGGTCAAATCTTCAACAGTATCAATGCCTGCGCGCTTCAAGCAGTTGAAGCTACGTACAGACATGTCAAGCTCCTCAATGGTCATCTCAAGGACTTTTTCCTTCTTGGTCTCTTCTCTTTCGACCATAATCTCTGCCTTCTTTGCTTCATCGGACAAATCCACAAACAGGTTGAGATGCTCGTTGAGAATCTTGGCGCCGAGCGAAATCGCTTCCTTGGCGGAGATGGTACCGTCGGTCAGTACGTTGAGAGTCAGCTTATCAAAGTCGGTGTTGTTACCAACTCTGGTGCTCTCGGTCTCGTAGCTTACCTGGTAAACGGGAGTGTAAATGGAATCAGTGTAAATGGTTCCGAGGGGTGCGGAAGTGGTCATGCCCAACTGTTCGTTGTGCAGCTGCTTGTTGCGCTCCTGGGAAACGTAGCCTCTGCCCTTTGCAAACGTGAGCTCCATGTAGAATCTCTCGTTAGCAGCAACAGTTGCCAGATGATGCTCGGGGTTCAGAATTTCAATGTCAGAATCCTGCTTGATGTCGCCTGCGGTCACGGTGTGCTCGCCGGTTACGTCAATGATCACGGTCTTGGGACCGGTACCATACAGCTTAGCGGTGATTCCCTTAACATTGAGAACGATCTCCGTAATATCTTCTTTTACACCCTTAATGGTTCCGAACTCGTGCTGTGCGCCGTCGATCTTAATGTTGGTGACAGCAACACCGGGCAGAGAGCTCAGAAGTACTCTGCGCAGGGAGTTACCCAGCGTAGTACCAAAACCTCTCTCCAAAGGTTCAACGATAAATGTTCCGCTTGTGCCGTCTTCGCTAGCGTCGACGGTGAAAATATTAGGCTTTTCTATCTCGATCATTCCAAATAATTCCTCCTCAAAAATTTTAGAAAGTATAACCTATCACACGGATATACCCGCGTTGAATTGCGCACGACAACCAATACTGTACGTCTGCGCAAAATACAACGACAGTATTACTTGGAATAGAGCTCGACGATCAGCTGCTCGTTGAAATCGAAGTCGATATCTTCTCTTGCAGGCAGGGTTGCTACCTTACCGGAGAGGTTTGCAGCGTCACATTCCAGCCACTTGGGAACGATAACGTTCTTCTCAGTCATAGCCTTGAACTTGTCAGAAGAGCGGCTAGCTTCCTTAACTGCTACAACGTCACCAGCCTTAACGATCAGAGAAGGAATGTTAACCTTCTTGCCGTTTACGGTGAAGTGTGCGTGCAGAACGAGCTGACGAGCGTCTCTACGGGACTGTGCAAATCCCAGTCTGTAAACAACGTTGTCCAGTCTTCTCTCAAGCAGAAGCAGCAGGTTTTCGCCGGTCATACCTTCCTTGCGAGCTGCCTCATCGTAGTAGTTCTTGAACTGCTTCTCAAGAACACCGTAGTATCTCTTGGTAGTCTGCTTTTCGCGGAGCTGCAGACCGTACTCTCTCATCTTCTTCTTTGCTGCACCATGCTGACCGGGAGCAGTTGCTCTACGATCCAGAGCGCACTTGCCGGAAAGGCAGCGATCACCCTTCAGATAAAGCTTCTTGCCTTCTCTGTGGCACAGCTTACATGCAGGACCAGTATATCTTGCCATAATTGCGTATCCTCCTGTGAAAAATTAAACGCGTCTGCGCTTGGGGGGTCTGCAACCGTTGTGAGGAATAGGAGTTACGTCTCTGATCAGGGTGATCTGGAGACCAACTGCTTCCAGTGCACGGATTGCGGATTCACGACCCGAACCGGGGCCCTTTACATACACCTCTACGCTCTTCAGACCCTGATCGATCGCTGCCTTAGCTGCGGTCTCAGAAGCGGACTGAGCTGCGAAGGGGGTGGACTTTCTGGAACCCTTGAAACCGAGTTCGCCTGCGGATGCCCAGGAAATGGCATTACCGTTAACGTCGGTGATGGTTACAATAGTGTTATTAAAGGTTGCCTGAATATGAACTACGCCCTTTTCAATATTCTTTTTCTCGCGGCGTCTCTTGACAACCTTCTTTGCAGCAACTTTTGCCATAGTCTATGCCACTCCTTTATTACTTCTTCTTGTTCGCAATGGTCTTTGCGGGACCTTTTCTGGTTCTTGCGTTAGTCTTGGTTCTCTGTCCTCTGACGGGCAAGCCCTTTCTGTGTCTGACACCGCGGTAGCAGTTGATTTCAACCATGTTCTTAATGTTCATGGCAACTTCACGACGGAGATCACCTTCTACAGTGTAGAAGTTTTCGATTTCGTCACGCAGCTTTGCAATGTCGTCCTCGGTCAGATCCTTAGCGCGGATTGCGGGATCAATGCCGGTCTTAGTGAGGATGTCTGTAGCGCTCTTGCGACCGATACCATAGATGTAGGTAAGGGCGATGTCAACGCGCTTGTTGTTGGGAATATCAACACCAGCTATACGAGCCATTCTTGTTCACCTCTTTGTTTGGTTTAGTTGTTTGTTTGTCGTGGTAGAGCGAATTAACCCTGCTTCTGCTTGTGCTTGGGGTTCTCGCAGATTACCATGACTTTACCTTTTCTCTTGATGATCTTGCACTTTTCGCAGATCTTCTTGACGGACGGTTTAACCTTCATTACGTTATACCATACCTTTCTTTCGAGTTATTCGTAAAATCTTTTCTTATTTAGCGCGCCATGTGATACGGCCCTTATCCAGGTCGTATACCGAAACCTCAACGGTTACCTTATCACCGGGCAGAATTCTGATATAATTCATACGAAGCTTACCGGAAATATGCGCCTTGACGATATGTCCGTTGGGCAGCTTCACTTTGAAGTTTGCGTTGGGCATTGCTTCAACCACAACGCCTTCAAATTCAATAACGTCGTCCTTCGACAAAATAGTCCCTCCTTACCGAGTTGTAACTTGCATAAAATAGTAATTAAAAATCAGAGTCGATCAGTGTCAGATTGATCACACCGTCATCGGTCAAAGCCACGGTGTTTTCGTAGTGCGCGGACAGCTTTCTGTCTGCGGTCACTACCGTCCAGCCATCAGCAAGCTCTCTGACCTCGTAGGTTCCCACGTTTACCATCGGTTCGATGGCAAGCACCATGCCCGAGCAGATGCGAACACCGCGTCCGGGAGTGCCGTAGTTGGGTACGTCCGGCGCCTCGTGCACCTCTTTACCGATGCCGTGGCCGATGTACTTACGTACGGTGGAAAAGCCGTTGGTCTTGACGACCGTGTCGATCGCCGATCCTACGTCACCCAGTCGGTTGCCCGCCTGCAGCTGCGCAACGCCCGCAAAGAAGCTCTCTCTCGTTACCTCGATCAGCTTTCTTGCTTCGTCGCTCACATTTCCTACCGGAATGGTTCTTGCACTGTCTCCATGGTAACCCTTGTAGCACGCACCCAGGTCGATCTTAACGATATCGCCTTCCCTGAGAATTCTCTTCTTGGAAGGAATTCCGTGGATGACCTCGTCGTTGATGCTGATGCACGCGCTTCCGGGGAAGCCGTAGAGTCCTAAGAACGAGGGCACAGCCCCCGATTTCTCGATATACTGTCTGATGACGCGATCGAGCTCGTAGGTGCTGACGCCTTCGCGGACGTGCTCACGGGCAACAAGCAAAGCCTCGCCCGTGATACGACCCGCTTCTCTCATGGCTTTGATCTGAGCTGCGTTTTTGAGCTGTATCATGCGATACCTCAGATCGTGCTTGAGTTACGCTTCAAACTTTTCCAGAGCCTTGAATACCAGGGCGGTCGTATCAGCGACCTCCTCCTGGCCTTCTACCGTCAGCAGGATTTCCTTGCCGGCGTAGAATTCCTTCAGGGGCTCGGTTTGTGCGTGGAATGTGTTCAGTCTGTTAATTACAGTTTCTGCTGCGTCATCTGCTCTGGTATAGAGAGCAGCGCCGCACTTGTCACAAACATCGGCAGTCTTAGGCGGAAGATACACAACGTGGTAGGAAGCACCGCAGGTGCAGACTCTACGTCCGCTCATTCTCTCGACGATCTTCTCGTCGGCAACCTCAATGCTCAGTACTGCGTCGATGTGAACACCCATATCCTCCAGAGCCTGAGCCTGAGGGATGGAACGGGGGAAACCGTCCAGGATGAATCCGTTCTTACATGCGTCTGTCGAAAGATATTCCTTGATAATGCCGATTACAACTTCATCGGGAACCAGCTTACCGGACTCAACGTAGCTCTTTGCAGAGAGTCCGAGCTCAGTTCCTGCCTTCATTGCACCGCGCAGAATGTCGCCGGTTGCAATTGCGGGGATATTGAATTTTTCCGAAATTCTCGCGGACTGGGTACCTTTACCCGCGCCGGGAGCGCCCATTAAAATCAAATTCATGTTGTTCCTCCGGTTATATTAGCCGTGATTAGTCAAGGAAGCCCTTATAGTTTCTAAGGGTGATTTGAGCCTCAAGCTCGCGAACAGTTTCCAGTGCAACGCCAACTACGATGAGCAGCGAGGAACCGCTGAATGCCAACTCAGACATGGATGCAACCACAGAAGTCAGAGAAGGAATCAAATTCAGGACAACCATGATCAGCAGGGGCAGACCCGAGATTACACACAGGAACAAGCCGCCGATCAGAGTCACTCTGTTCAGGATCTTCTTGATATAGTCGATGGTAGGCTTACCGGGACGAATGCCGGGGATCGAACCACCGTTGTTTCTGATATTATTTGCTACTTCAACAGGGTTGAAGGAGATCATAATATAGAAGTAAGAGAATGCAATAATCAGCGCGATGAAAATGATCAGGTACATAGGAGAGGTGTAGCTCATGACGTCGGTAACCTGGTCAAAGAAGTCCTTTGCGAAATACAGCCAGCTTTCCTTCTTTACGTTGGTAAAGAAAGCAGCAACGGTTGCAGGCAGTGCCACGATGGAGTTTGCGAAGATGATGGGCATAACGCCGCTCATGTTCAACTTCAGGGGCAAGCTGGAGGACTGACCGCCGTACATCTTTCTGCCGACGACTCTCTTAGCGTACTGGATCGGGATTCTGCGCTCAGAGCCCGTGAACCAAACCACGAAACCAAATGCAGCCAGGATCACTGCAACAACTGCAATGTAGATCACTACGCCGAGAATGGTTCTGACAACATCCTGCTCAATGCTCTTGGTGATAGCCTTTGCAATGTTGGGGATGGTGGAAGTCAGGTAGGTGGGAACTCTGGATACGATATTTGCAAACAGGATGATGGAGATACCGTTACCGATACCCTTCTCGTTGATCTTCTCAGCCAACCACATGATCAGCGAAGCGCCTGCACAGTAGCACAGGATCAGCGTGATACGGCAGAACCAGAGAGCTGCGCCCTTCTGAGCTGCGTAGGTAATGTAGCTGGAGAAGTAATTCTCGAGGTACAGGGTGTAGCCGTAAGCAGTGATCAGTGCCAGTGCAACGGTTACGATACGGGTAATAGCGGTGATCTTCTTCTTACCGTTCTCACCGTCCTTAGCCATTCTCTCCAGTGCAGGGATTGCAATGGTGAGCAGCTGCATAACGATGGACGCGGTAATATAGGGGCTTACAGACAGAGCAAACAGGGTTGCTCTGCTGAAAGCATCGCCGGAGAGCAGGTTCAAATACTGGAACATGTCGCCGGCACTCATGCTCTGGAAAGCAGTGTAGATTTCGCTGCTTACCCAGGGGAGCGGGATAGACGCACCAATGCGGTAAAGGAGTACGATAAGCAATGTGAAGAGAAGCTTATTCTTAAGCTCCGGAATCTTCCAAGCATTCTTTAACGTCTGAAACATCCTTATACCTCCTCTGCCTGTCCACCTACTGCCTCAATCTTTGCCTTAGCAGTTGCGGAAAAGATTGCCGCCTTAACAGTGACCTTCTTAGTCAGTTCGCCGTTACCCAGGACCTTGAGACCGTCCAGGGGCTTGCGGATAATCTTTTTGGCGAGAAGTGCGTTGATATCGATGACTGCGCCGTCCTCGAAGACGTTCAGTGCATCAACATTAACGATAGCGTAATGCTTTGCGAAATAGTTCTTAAAGCCTCTCTTGGGAAGCTGTCTGTAAATGGGGAACTGACCGCCCTCGAAGCCGGTGCGAACACCGCCGCCGGAGCGAGCGTTCTGACCCTTGTGACCCTTACCTGCGGTCTTGCCGTTGCCGGAGCCGGGGCCTCTGCCCTTTCTCCATGCAGCCTTTGCGGAACCTTCAGCGGGTTTCAGATTATGCAGTTTCATTCTCAGTACCTCCTTATCAGTCTTCTACGGTTTCAACCGAGACAAGGTGAGAAATGACCTTAATCTTGCCTGCCAGAACAGCGTCATCGTTGTGAACGATGAAATCGCCGATCTTTACAAGACCCAGGGACTTTGCCGTAGCCTTCTGGTTGGGCTTAGCAGCGATAAGACTCTTAATCAGTGTAACCTTCTTCATCTTAACGTCCTCCTATTAGCCCTTAACCTGCTCTACGGGAATGTCACGAGTCTTCGCAACTTCCTCAGCGGAGCGCAGTGCCTTCAGACCCTCCATGGTTGCCTTAACAACGTTGGTGGGGTTGTTGGAGCGCAGGCACTTAGCACGAATGTTAGAAATACCTGCAGCCTCGAGTACTGCTCTTACCTTGCCACCCGCGATAATACCGGTACCGAGTGCAGCGGGCTTCAGCAGCACCTTGCCTGCACCAAACTCACCGACTACTTCGTGCGGGATTGTCGTACCCTTCAGGGATACGGTGATCATATTCTTCTTAGCGTCCTCAATACCCTTGCGGATTGCTTCGGGTACTTCAGCAGCCTTACCAAGACCTACGCCGACGTGACCATTCTTGTCACCTACGACCATGAGTGCTGCAAATCTTGCAACACGACCGCCCTTTACAGTCTTGGAAACACGGTTCAGCGCGACGAGCTGCTCGGTCAGATCCAGCTCAGCCGGGTTAATTCTCTTTGCCATTTCTGGTTTCCTCCTGAATTGTTCAATGAATGTTGAACAGTGTACAAACCGGACTAATCGTAACTACGATTAGAACTTCAGGCCGCCCTCGCGAGCGCCGTCAGCCAATTCCGATACACGTCCGTGATACAGATAACCGCCTCTGTCGAATACGACCTCAACGATGCCCTGTGCGACTGCCTTTTCTGCAATCATCTTACCAACTGCTCTTGCAGCTGCCTTGTTACCGCCGTTGCCTTCAAAACCGTTACCGTAAGAAGAAGCGGATACCAGTGTTACGCCCGCAACGTCATCAATGATCTGTGCGCTGATGTTAGCGTTGGAACGATATACTGCCAGACGCGGACGCTCTGCCGTGCCGGAAATCTTTGCTCTAACTCTCTTATGTCTCTTCAGACGGGCCTGATTAGAATCTTTTCTGGATACCATTGTTCACTCCTCCTTTCAATTACTTACCGGTCTTGCCGACCTTACGACGTACATACTCGTCGATATAACGAACACCCTTACCGTGGTAGGGTTCAGGACCTCTCAGACCTCTGATGACTGCTGCCATCTGGCCGACTTCCTGCTTGTTGATGCCCTTAACGACTACGATCATACCGGAGTTGATCTTCTCGGTGGTCATCTTGTCAATGCCCTGCTTCTTGATCTCGTCATCGGAGGGAACCTCGAGCTTGATGCTGTCGGTCTCAGCGATTACGAACTTTTCCTGAGGCTGGCCATTGGGCTGCAGAGAGTGACCCAGGAACATCTGGAGATTCTTGCCCTGCTTAGCAGCCTTGTAACCAACGCCAATGATCATCAGAACCTTCTGATAACCCTTGGTAACGCCGACTACCATGTTGTTAATCAGTGCGCGAGTCAGACCATGCAGGCTCTTATCTTCCTTCTCTTCGGAGTTACGAGTTACGATGATCTGGTTGCCCTCGATCGCGATGTTGATCTCGGGTCTGAAGGTTTCGGTCAGGGTACCCAGGGGGCCCTTAACCGTCAAAGTGTTGCCGTTCAGGGTTGCAGTTACGCCTGCGGGGATCTCAACGGGCATTCTACCAATTCTAGACATGTTGTTTACCTCCCGTTTCTATTACCAAACAAAGCACAGGACTTCGCCGCCAACCTTGAGCGCGCGAGCCTTCTTGTCGGTCATGATTCCCTTGGACGTGGAAACGATTGCGATTCCCAGGCCGTTCATTACCTTAGGCATATCCTCGCAACCTGCGTAGATACGCAGACCGGGCTTGGATACTCTCTTAAGGCCACGAATAACCTTCTGCTTGTTTGCCTGATACTTCAGGGTTACACGAATGGTGCCCTGCTTGCCATCCTCGATGATCTCGTAGCTCTTTACGTAGCCCTCTTCAACAAGGATCTCAGCGATTGCCTTCTTCATGTTGGATGCCGGAATGTCCACGGTCGCGTGCTTTGCGGAGTTCGCATTACGGATTCTCGTGAGCATATCAGCAATTACGTCTGACATTTGCATTTTTCTTTTCCTCCTGATGCAAGTAATGTTTTTTCTTGCTGCCGTGTTTCACGGCGGCTGACCGGCGGTTAAGTCCAACTCGTGTTGCACACCCCGCCCAGAGCGGGTTGTGTGCACACTGCAGATTAACTTCCTGCCGATAGTTGGGGGGTGAGCGCCTCCATCTTGAAGGCACTCTTTTTATCTTAGGTAATTAAATTACCAAGATGCTTTCTTTACGCCGGGAATCTCGCCCTTGTATGCGAGTTCACGGAAGCAGATACGGCAGATGCCGAACTTGCGGAGGTACGCGTGGGGACGACCGCAGATCTTGCATCTGTTATAGCGGCGAGTGGAGAACTTCTGCTCCTTCTGCTGCTTCAGAATCATAGCCTTCTTTGCCATCTTTGTATACCTCCTTTAATTACTTGGAGAACGGAGCGCCCATCAGAGCGAGCAGTTCTCTTGCCTCGTCGTCGGTCTGAGCCGTGGTAACGAAGCAGATGTCCATACCGCGGATCTTCTCAACCTTATCGTACTCGATTTCGGGGAAGATCAGCTGTTCCTTCAGACCCAGAGAGTAGTTGCCGCGACCGTCAAATGCGTTGGGGTTGATACCCTTGAAGTCACGAACTCTGGGGAGGGAGAAGTTGAACAGTCTGTCCATGAATTCGTACATCTTCTCACCACGCAGGGTAACCTTTGCACCGATCTTCATGCCCTCGCGGAGCTTGAAGTTTGCAACGGACTTCTTTGCGTAGGTGGGAACTGCCTTCTGACCAGCGATCAGGGACAGGTCAGCGATAACTGCATCAATAACCTTGCTGTTCTCCTTAGCGTCGCCGCAGCCCACGTTGATAACGATCTTGTCGATCTTGGGGATCTGCATAACGCTCTTGTAGTTGTACTTGGTCTGAAGTGCGGATACGACTTCGGACTTGTAGTGTTCTCTCAATCTTGCCATTGTCTTATCCTCCTATCAGATTTCCTGGCCGCAGTGTGCACACACGCGAACCTTCTTACCGTCCACAACCTTGTTGTGAACTCTTACGCCCTTATCGCACTTGGAGCAATACAGAGCAACCTTGTCGGAATAGATTGCGCCCTCAGCGTCAACGATACCACCGGTCTCGCCCTGTCTGCGGGGCTTAACGTGCTTGTGGATCATGTTTGCGCCTTCAACGATAACCTTTCCTTCCTTGGGAGAGCAAGCAATTACCTTGCCCTTAACGCCCTTGGAGTCACCGGAAAGAACGACAACGACATCATCTCTTCTAATATTATTGTTTGCCATTTCTCGTTACCTCCGATTACAGTACTTCGGGAGCCAGAGAGAGGATCTTCAGGAAGTCCTTCTCACGGAGCTCTCTTGCAACAGGCCCAAAGATACGGGTACCCTTGGGGGTGTTGTCTTCCTTAATAACAACGGCTGCGTTCTCATCAAACTTGATGTAAGAGCCGTCTGCACGCTTCATGCCGTGCACGCTTCTAACGACGACTGCCTTAACAACGTCGCCCTTCTTTACTACGCCACCGGGAGCTGCCTTCTTAACGGCGCAAACGATGACGTCACCGATGTTTGCATATCTGCGGCCGGTACCACCAAGCACACGAATGCACATCAGCTCCTTGGCGCCGGTATTGTCGGCAACCTTCAGTAATGTCTGCTGCTGAATCATGTTTTTCCTCCTACTGTTTCAATACGCTTCGACGTACCTACTATTCGAATTCTTTTTAATTACGTGTGTTGGCTTAAATTACTTAGCCTTTTCGATGATTTCAACCGTTCTCCATCTCTTGGTCTTAGAGAGGGGTCTGGTCTCCATGATCTTAACCTTATCGCCTACGCCGCATTCCAGTTCATCGTGAGCGTGAACCTTCAGGGTGCGCTTGATGATCTTACCGTAGACGGGGTGCTTTACGTTGTCTTCGATAGCAACCGTAACGGTCTTTGCCATCTTGTCGCTGACAACCATGCCAACTCTGACTTTTCTAAGTGCTCTTTCTTCAGTCATGACTGTCCTCCCTTATGCGTTCTTCTCTTGAAGAATTGTCATTACGCGAGCGATGTCCTTCTTGACGTCCGCAATCTTGTGGGGATTGTCAAGCTGGTTGATCGCATGCTGGAAACGGAGGTTGAAAAGCTCGGTCTTGAGCTCCTTGAGCTTCTCATTGAGCTGCTCAACGGTCAGTGTCTTCAGTTCTGCTGCTTTCATTGACTTATGCCTCCTGTTCCTTCATTACAAACTTGGTCTTAATAGGCAGCTTGTGACCTGCAAGACGCATAGCTTCCTTTGCTACATCAGGAGCAACGCCATCCATCTCGAACATCACTCTGCCGGGCTTAACCACAGCCACCCAGTACTCCGGAGAACCCTTACCGGAACCCATACGGGTTTCAGCAGGCTTTTCGGTGATGGGCTTATCGGGGAATACCTTGATCCAAACCTTACCGCCACGCTTGATATATCTGGTCATAGCAATACGGGCAGCCTCGATCTGGTTTGCGGTAATCCATGCGGGCTCAAGTGCAACCAGGCCGTAGGAACCGTTAGTAACGGTATTGCCGCGGGATGCCTTACCCTTCAGTCTGCCGCGCTGAACGCGACGGAACTTAACTCTCTTCGGCATTAACATTACTTGTTACCTCCTTCTCTGGGTGCTCTTTCGGAACGACCCTGAGGACGGTTGCCCTGGGGACGTCTGTCACCGCGTCTGTCGCCGCGATTGTTGCGGTCGCCTCTGCGGTTGTCGCGGTTGTCGCGGCTCTGTGCAGGTCTGTTGACCTCGTTCAGAACCTCACCGCGGTAGATCCATACCTTAACACCGATCTTACCGTAGGTGGTGTTTGCTTCCCAGAAGCCGTACTCGATGTCAGCTCTCAGGGTCTGCAGCGGGATGGTACCCTCGTGATAGTGCTCGCTTCTAGCGATTTCTGCACCACCCAGACGGCCGCTAGTGGAAATCTTGATACCCTTAGCGCCAAGTCTCATGGTGTTGCGGATTGCCATCTTCATTGCGCGGCGGAAGGACACACGTCTCTCCAGCTGGCCTGCAATGTTCTCAGCAACGAGCTGAGCGTTCAGGTCGGGCTGTCTGACCTCAACAACGTTGAGGGCAACGGGCATGCCAACCATCTTTTCCAGCTCATTCTTGTACTTCTCAATGTTAGCGCCCTTCTGGCCGATTACCATACCGGGCTTAGCGCAGTGTACGAACACGCGTACTCTGTGGCTGTCTCTTTCGATCTCGATCTTAGGAACGCCAGCTTCCTGCAGCTGCTTCTTGAGGTACTTTCTTACGTTATAGTCGGATACAAGAGTGTCACCGAATACCTTGTCATCGGCAAACCATCTCGAATCCCAGTTCTTAATCACGCCTACGCGGAGGCCGTGAGGATTAACTTTCTGACCCATTACTCTTGTCTCCTTTCTTAGTCTCTTTCCTTAACCACAATGGTAACGTGGCTGGTTCTCTTGTTGATTCTGTCTGCAGAACCCTTTGCGCGGGGCATAATTCTCTTGAGAGTGGGGCCCGGGGTTACAAAGCATTCAGAAACGTAGAGCTTGCTTACGTCCATCTGGAAATTGTTTTCTGCGTTTGCGATTGCGCTTCCCAGCAGTTTGATCAGGTACTCAGATGCACCCTTGGGGGTGTTCTTCAGGATTGCCATTGCGGTTCCTGCATCCTTACCTCTGATGAGGTCGAGAACGATCTGAACCTTACGCGGGGAAATTCTTGCATATTTCAGATAAGCTACTGCTTCCATTATTCAATTCCTCCCCTTGTATTACTTACCGTTGTTGGATGTCTTGGAGCCGGCGTGGCCCTTGAAGGTTCTGGTGGGGGCGAACTCGCCCAGCTTGTGGCCGACCATATCTTCAGTTACATATACCGGAACGTGCTTCTTACCGTCGTGAACGGCAATGGTGTGACCGATGAATTCCGGGAATATGGTGGATGCGCGGGACCAGGTCTTGAGAACGTGCTTGGAGCCGGTCTCATTCATGGCACAGATGCGCGCGTAGAGCTTTTCTTCTACGAAAGGTGCTTTTTTCAAACTTCTGCTCATGTTATATTCCCTCCTTACTTAGCATTTCTGCGCTTCACGATGAACTTATCGGTGCGAGCCTTCTTGTTACGGGTCTTGTAACCGAGAGCAGGCTTACCCCAAGGAGTAACAGGAGAAGGACGACCGATGGGAGATCTACCTTCACCACCACCGTGGGGGTGGTCGCAGGGGTTCATTACGGAACCGCGGACGGTAGGACGAATGCCCTTGTGTCTGGTCTTACCAGCCTTACCAACCTTAACGGTGTCGTGGTCGGTGTTACCGATCTGACCGATGGTTGCCTTGCAGTCCAGACGAACGATACGAACCTCACCGGAGGGGAGACGTACCTGTGCAACGCCGTTTTCCTTAGCGATCAGCTGAGCGAAAACGCCTGCTGCACGAACCAGCTGAGAGCCCTTGCCGGGATACAGCTCGATGTTGTTGATCATGGTACCAACGGGGATGTTAGCGATCGGCAGGGTGTTGCCGGGCTTGATATCAGCGTCAGGACCGGAGTAAACAACGTCACCAACCTTCAGGCCGTCAGGAGCGATGATATAGCTTCTAACGCCAGCCTCGTTCTCGAGCAGAGCGATGAACGCGGTTCTGTTGGGGTCGTACTCGATACCGATTACGGTGTTAGCAGAAGCGTCTGCTCTCTTGAAATCGATAATTCTGTACTTGATCTTGTTACCGCCGCCTCTGTGACGAACGGTGATGCGGCCGTAAGAGTTACGACCAGCGTGCTTCTTCTTGGTAACAACGAGGCTCTTCTCGGGGGTGCTCTTGGTCAGAACAGCCTTATAGTCCGTAACGGACATATGTCTGCGAGAAGGCGTCGTAGGATTATACTTAATCGTTGCCATTTAATTCGACCTCCTTCTCAGTTCAGACCCTCGAAGAACTCGATGGGCTTGGAATCAGCCGTCAGAGTTACGATAGCCTTCTTCCACGCGGTGGTGTAACCAGCGTGAACGCCAAGTCTCTTGGGCTTGCTCTTCATGTTGATGGTGTTAACATCTGCTACCTTAACGCCCTTGAACATAGTCTCAACAGCGTTTGCGATCTCGGGCTTGGTTGCGGACTTCTGTACCTTGAAAGCGTACTTTCTGTCAGCCATGCCGTCCATGCTCGCTTCCGTGATAATGGGCTTAATGATGATATCCTGAATCATTTTCATTATGCGTATACCTCCTCGAGCATCTTAACTGCTGCAGCGGTAACGACGAACTTGTTAGCGTTCAGAATGTCGTATACATTCAGGTTGTTGTACTGAGCAGTAACAACACCGGGAATGTTTGCGCAGCTCTTGATGATGAACTGATCAACCTCGGGCAGAACCACGATGGTCTTGGTATCGGCACCCAGCTTGTTGAGCATGGTAGCCATGGTCTTGGTCTTGTAGCCTTCGCACTTGATGTCGTCTACCACGATCAGGTTACCCTCAGCAACCTTAGCGGACAGAGCGCTGTACAGTGCAATTCTCTTGGTCTTCTTGTTCATACCGGTACGGTAGCTTCTGGGCTTCGGGCCGAGTGCTACGCCACCGTGAGTCCACTGAGGAGAACGAGTGGAGCCCTGTCTTGCGCGACCGGTGCCCTTCTGTCTCCAGGGCTTCTTACCGCCACCGGAAACCTCGGTGCGGGTCAGAGTGGACTGAGTGCCCTGTCTCTGGTTGAGCAGATATGCTCTGACTGCAGCATGGAGGACTGCGCCGTTAACGTCTGCGCCGAAAATGATTTCGGACAGATCCATCGTGCCGACTTCGCTGCCGGCCATGTTATAAACTTTTACCTGCGGCATTATTTAGTTCCTCCTTTTCTTATGCTTTTACCGAATCACGAATGAATACGATGCCGTCCTTAGCGCCGGGAATAGCGCCCTTGATGGCAATCAGATTTCTTTCGCTGTCGATCTTAACTACTTTGAGATTGAGAACGGTGACCTGCTCGTTACCATACTGGCCGGCCATGTGCTTGTTCTTGAAGATTCTAGCGGGGTCGATAACGCCCATAGAACCGGACTGGCGGTGGATAGGACCTACGCCGTGAGTTGCCTGCAGCTTGTGCTGGTTCCATCTCTTGATCGCACCGGTGTAACCGTGACCCTTCGTCATACCTGTTACGTCGACCTTCTCGCCTGCGGCGAAGGTATCGGCTGTAATGACGTCGCCTACGTTGTAAGCGGAGCAATCAGCCAGACGGAATTCCTTGAGGTATCTCTTGTAGGCAACGCCTGCCTTGTTGAAATGACCCTGCTCAGCCTTGGTCAGGTGCTTTTCCTTTGCATCCTTGAAACCGAGCTGTACAGCTTCGTAACCGTCATTCTCTTTGGTTTTCTTCTGTGCTACTACGCACGGACCGCATTCAACGAGAGTTACGGGAGTTACGTTGCCGTTCTCGTCGAATACCTGAGTCATACCGATTTTCTTACCGATAATACCCTTTTTCATTTTCTTTCCTCCTGTAAATTATTGGTCGGTCGCCATTCGGTTGGACCGACATGATTTACAAAGTTACCGAGCCGAAGTTTCTTTCTTCGTCGGCTGTTATCTTTGTTTTGCAAGTCTTGATATCGCGGTGCTTGATATAAGCTGATTAAAGCTTAACCTCGATCTCAACGCCTGCGGGAAGTTCGATGTTCATCAGCGCGTCAACGGTCTTTGCAGACGGCTTCATGATATCGATCAGTCTCTTGTGAGTGCGCATTTCGAACTGCTCACGGCTATCCTTGTACTTGTGCACTGCGCGGAGGATCGTGATGATCTCCTTCTCAGTGGGAAGCGGGATAGGACCGGAAACCTGGGAACCGTTATCCTTAGCAACCTTGACGATCTTCTCAGCTGCGGTATCGATAAGGGTGTGGTCGTAGCTCTTCAGACGAACTCTGATCTTTTCCTTTACTGCCATTTTGTTGTGCCTCCTTTTAAGATTTCGTCTCCCCTTGTCGCAGCTCTCATTCCCGCGTTGCATACGCGTATATATAAATGGAAGCCTTGCCGCCGGTGCGACGATTTGTTAAAGCGGGGCGAATCCCTAACACCGCTCCGTGTGTTTCTTTTCACGCCCGATAAAAAAGGATTTTGTTTGCGCATCAGCATCTGCGCCCAACAAACTCCGACTTAAACCTTGTGTGAACGTCAACTCACCAGAGCAACACTATGCCGCATGTTGCATCGTGCATGAGAGGGATATACCTTCGCCCGATTCTCGGACATACTCCGCGAAAATTACCTTTGAGGGCGTCCCCTCAAAGCAACCTCTCGCTTCATCGCATATCAAGCCCTATCATTATACAACATTCATTCCAAAATTGCAATAGGTTTTGAAAAATTTTCATGACGATTTTAAACGAATATTACAGCGTGGTTTTGTGCATCTTGTACAGTTTTTGGCGTTTTTGTGCCATTTTCGACCCGTCGCCACCCCTGCGCACACCGCCAAACACCCGTTTTACAGCCCCTTTGCCGCCTCCATGATCCCTATTTTTGTGCACATTGATAAAAGACGCAAAATAATTGGCAAAAACCTTGCATTTGGTTACGGTTTGTTCACAATTATCCTATATAATATATATGTATATTTTTGTTTCGGAGGATTCCCGCAAGGGTAGATTCACATAACATGCAACCTCAAGGTTCAAAAGTTAAGATTTATTGCACAGTCACCTTGATTTTGTGCGCAGTCTGCTTTGCCGCTTATCTGGTCAGCTTTTTGTCGATCAGCGACGGCAGCGACTATTTCCCGACCGACATGCTGCTTCCCAAAGCAGTCGGCTCTCTGGCAGTCACCTCGGTGATCTGCTTCCTCTCAGCGCTCGTACTGATCCCCAAGGGTGCTTTGCCCACCGATCTGCCTGCCCACAAAAGACCCTGCATCATTGCAATCTTCCCCATCATCGGCAGCCTGATCGCCGGCGCAATCGGAATGACCTATCTCAGCCCTGCGGAGTTCGCAGCCGTGCTGACCCGTCAACGCCCCATCGACACCAACGCCATTTGCACCGCCCTGGTGCTGCTGGGCACCGTTTGCAGCGGCTGCTATTACGTGCTGCGCATCGGTAACTCCGCTAAGAACGCGGGCGCTGCCGTTGTGCTTGGCTCCGGACCTATTGCACTCATGACCGGTCTTTGCGGTCTGACGTATTTTGAATCCGACCACCACATGAACGCACCCGCCAAGCTGGCGTTCCAGCTGGCGTTCGTTGCGACCATGCTGTTCCTGACCGCAGAGCTGCGCACGCTGCTTGACCGCGCACAGCCCCGCAGATACCTTGCCACCGCATGCCTGGCGCTCTTTGCCAACGTCTGCGCCCTGGCAGGTGCCGCCCCCGCCCTGCTCCACCCCGAGCAGACCATGCACAGCACGCGCATTCTCGGATTTGCGCTGTTCTGCCTGTGTAACGGCATGTACGTTGCGTACAGACTGTTTGCCTTCAACGCACACTGCAATGCCCACGCCCCCATTACGCCCGAACAAACGCAAGGAAAGGATGACCAAGAAGATGGCTGCGAACAACAGGATCCAATGGCTTCATAAAAAAATAACCGAATATAGCTATCCCAACGCCATGCGTTTAGCCGAGCGCTTCAATGTCTCGCACAGACAAGCGCAGCGCGACGTCGACTTTCTGCGCAAGCAGCTGGGCGCCCCCATCGAGTACGACGCAGAGCACAAGGGCTTTTATTACACCACCGATTTCTCACTCCCCGTGCTCCTGACCTCCGATAATGACGAGTCTTATATGGGCGTTGTGTCCTCTATATATAATAATGAAGATTTTGCTGCAGACAGCTCGGTCATTCAGATGCAGATGCCCTACACCGCCGTCATCGAGATTCCGGACAAGCTCTCGGTGCTGGAGCTGCGCTCCTTCATCATTTCCAAGGAATCGCGCAACCGCTACGTGTGCGAATTCCACAACGTGGAACGTTTTCTGAGCGTGATCATGGCGCTGGACTCCCCCATTCGCATCATGAGCCCCTATTGGCTGCGCGAGAGACTGATCGGCATGGCAGAGCGCGTGCTCAAGGCGAACAAATCGGTCGATGATGACGAATAAAAAAATAATCAAAAATTTTTCAACTTTTTTCAAAAAACCTATTGACAAATCGGCAGGAGCGTGCTATAATGCTGGAGTGTCCGAAAGGACTTATCCAAAGACAGCAGGTTTCCGTAAAAGCCACGCTTCCCTGCCGAGGAGAGAACAAACAAATATGCGACGCAGGTCGCTTTCTGTGAGTCTTTCTTCGCGCGAAGCTATGCTTTGACGGAAGGAAGATTTTTTTATTACTCATTCTCACTGGGAGGTGAAACACAAAATGCCTAGCAATGCAATACTCGAACAAAAGAAAACGATCGTTGCTGAACTGGCCGCTGACATCAAGGAGTCCGTGGCAGGCGTAGTGGTAAACTACCAGGGCATCACTGTTGACAGCGACACCAAGATGCGTAAGGCTCTTCGTGAAGCAGGCGTTAAGTACGTGGTTATGAAGAACACTCTGACCGGCCGTGCTTGCGACGAGGTCGGCTATGGTGCGATCAAGGAGCACCTGAACGGCATGACCGCTATCGCTATCAGCAAGAACGATCCCGTTGTTGCAGCAAAGATCCTCAAGGAATATGCTGAGAAGGTCCCCTCCTTCGAGATTCTCGCAGGTTACGTTGACGGCGGCGTTATCGACGCAGCTGGTGTAAACGCACTCGCAGAGATTCCCTCCAAGGAAGTCCTCATTGCAAAGTTCCTGGGCTCTATCAAGTCCCCTCTGTACAACTTCGCTTACGGTCTGCAGGCTATTATCGACAAGCAGAACGGCGGCAGCGAAGAGGCTGCAGAAGCTCCCGCAGAAGCTTAATTTTCTGCATCACACATCAATTATTAAAAACACTCACAATTCAGGAGGTAATTTATCATGGCATCCGAAAAGATTACAGCTATTGTTGAAGAAATCAAGACTCTTACTATCCTCGAGCTCGCTGACCTGGTTAAGGCAGTTGAAGAGGAATTTGGCGTATCCGCAGCAGCTCCCGTAGCAGTTGGCGGCGCAGCAGCTCCCGCTGCAGCAGCAGTTGAGGAGAAGACCGAGTTCGACGTAGAGCTCACCAGCTTCGGCGCTAAGAAGCTCGACGTTATCAAGGTTGTTCGCGAGATCACCGGTCTGGGCCTGAAGGACGCTAAGGACCTGGTTGAGGGCGCTCCCAAGATGCTCAAGGAAGGCGTTTCCAAGGAAGACGCAGAGAAGATCAAGGAGCAGCTTTCCGCTGCAGGTGCTACCGTCACCATCAAGTAATTTCCCTTCCGGAAATACACAACCCCAATTTGCTACTGTTTTGTCTATGGATAGCAAAAAAAGCCGTGTTGCAAAGTCAACACGGCTTTTTTGCATGCTATTTTAAAGATAATCAGCATAAAACGCGTCCACGTTGTCATATCGCTTGACAATAATGCCCGCTTTTTGATATTCTCGCTCGTATATTTCCAGACATCGATCAAATACCGCGGTGTTTTGCGACAAATGATCGGAGTCAAACGCCCCCATTGCGTCCTGCTCTGCAATGGCATATTCCTGCGCGATCCCCGCCAGCATGCCGTGCAGTCCACTCAAGTTGGCAAATGAGCCAAAAACGTCGTCGTTTTCTGCCGCCAAAGCCACTTTATTGCGCCAATTGGAGTACATTTCCTCATACGTACCGGCAAGATCTGCCGATGGTGTGTTTTTCGCAGGCTTTTGCTGCACGTGTGCCTTGACAAGCAGCAGCAGCTCCCTGCAAAGCGCACAAAGCTCTGACAGGCCACGCGCCTGCGCGATTTGTATGATCTTTCCGGTCACCTGCTTTGCATCCGGCAAAAACGCCAGCTCCTCAAACAATCGCCGCGTTCCGTACTTGAAATACCTGCCGCTATGCAGCATGAGCGCCCCCGTCAGATCGTCGATCATATAACACGCCAGCACACGCGCATTGCCCAAGGACTCTTCCAAGCACACGTCCGCATATAAGGATTTCGCGCGATCCAGCAGCGCACCGGCACGCGCAAAACGCACCTCGGATCGCAAAAGCTGCGCAGCATGCGCTCTGAGGCGGCACAAATCCTCGTACGCGTCCTCTCTTCCTTCGTATACAACTTGACAATCCATTAACTTTGCAACATGTGCGTGAGTTATTTCGGCATCCTGACGCAAGGATTCCCACGTTGTGCAGTACAGATCGTACCCCACGCCGCCATCCTCCAGGATCATGCCCGTTGCCAGACACCTGCCGCGCTCATCCTCAATCAGGATCAACAAATCCAGATCCGAGCGCTCGTGCGTATCTCCCGTGGCAACCGACCCATACACACCAATCAGCGCAAGCGCCCCGGGACACTCACGCTCCGCCTTGCGGATCACCGCCTGTATCAATTTCTCATGGACTTGGTTCATGTCTGCCTCCATTTCGATTCACTACCACCATTATAACACAAAAACGGCAAAGGCGCAAGCCTCTGCCGTTTTTCATCAAAGCAACGATACCAATCCCGTGATCCAATCCCACAGCGGCACAAGCACAATGGGGAAAAAGACAGCGGGAAGATAGTTCATAATTTTCAGCTTGGTCACGCCCATCACGTTCAAGCCCAAGCCCACGATCAGCACCGATCCCACACAGCTCATGCTCGAGATCACCGCGTCCGAAAGCCCCTGTCCTGCGATATTGGAAACAAGCGCAATGCCGCCCTGGAATACCAACACGAAAGCCGAGGAAAGCAGCACGCCAATGCCCATGGTAGATGCCAGAATGATCGAGGATACGAAATCCAGCAAGGATTTGGTGTAAAGCAGGCTATGATCGCCCACCAGACCACTCTGGATCGAGCCCACGATGGTCATAGACCCCACGCAGAACAGCAGCGACGCCGACACAAAGCCCTGTGCCACAGGCACCTGTACCGCGCTTTGCTCCGCATTGCGGTTAAACATGGTTTCGATCTTTTTGCCAAGCAAATTCACCCAATGGTCAATATCGATCAATCCGCCTACCAAAATGCCCAATACCATTGACACGATGGTGATAATGGTATTATCGCTGTACAAGCCCTCGGCAAGCACGCCCGGCTGCACGACCGCATCGGTCACGACGTCATTGATCACGCCCTTGAGCGCACCGCTGATGCCCACCATGACCACCGCCAAACCAAGTCCGCGCATGATCGAGGCAGAAATTTCAGAGAATTTATGACTCTTCAGCTTGCCCTTCTTGGACACAAGATAGATCAAAAGTCCGAATAACGAGCCTAAAATGACAGTTCCGGTGTTGACCAGCGTTCCCCAGAGAGGAAAATGCTCCATCAGAACGCTACCACCTTGTCGATGTAGCTCTTAAGCTCGGAGATGGGCAGACGGATCTGCTCCATGGTGTCTCTGTCACGAACGGTGACGCAGCCGTCGGTCTCGGACTCGAAATCATAGGTGACGCAAAGAGGCGTACCGATCTCGTCCTGACGGCGGTAACGCTTGCCGATCGAGCCGGTCTCGTCAAATTCGCAATTATAGTACTTAGCAAGCTCGTCAAATACCTCGCCTGCCTTGTCGGAAAGCTTCTTGGAAAGAGGCAGAACCGCAACCTTAACGGGTGCAAGTGCGGGATGCAGGTGCAGAACCACACGCACGTCGTTCTTAGCGGGGTCTACGATCTCCTCGTCGTAAGCATCACACAGGAATGCCAGCGCTACGCGGTCAGCACCCAGAGAGGGCTCGATGACGTAAGGAATATACTTTTCGTTGGTCTCGGGATCGAAATACTCCATGCTTTCGCCCGAAACGTTCTGGTGCTGGGTCAGGTCATAGTCGGTTCTGTCCGCAATGCCCCACAGCTCACCCCAACCAAACGGGAACAGGAACTCAATATCGGTCGTGCCCTTGGAGTAGAAGCAAAGCTCCTCTGCACTGTGGTCACGCAGACGCATATTTTCCTTCTTCATGCCCAGGTTGATCAGCCAGTTTTCGCAGTAGGATCTCCAGTACTGGAACCACTCCAGGTCCGTGCCGGGCTTGCAGAAGAACTCCAGCTCCATCTGCTCGAACTCTCTGGTACGGAATACAAAGTTACCGGGCGTGTTCTCGTTACGAAAGGACTTACCGATCTGACCTACGCCAAAGGGCATCTTCTTACGGCAGGAGCGTGCAACGTTCTTGAACTGCACAAAGATACCCTGTGCAGTCTCGGGACGCAGATACACGGTGTTGGAGGATTCCTCGGTAACACCGATAAAGGTCTTGAACATCAGGTTGAACTTACGGATGTTGGTAAAGTCACCGGAGCCGCAATCGGGGCAGCAGATGTGCTTTTCCTTGATGTAAGCCATCATTTCGTCATCGGTCCAGCCTGCAGGATTGTCCTCAAGGCCGTTCTGGAATGCATAGTCCTCGATCAGCTTGTCCGCTCTGTGACGTGCACGGCAAACCTTGCAGTCCATCAAGGGGTCAGAGAAGCCGCCAAGGTGACCGGAAGCGACCCAGGTCTGGGGATTCATGATGATCGCGCTGTCCAGACCCACGTTGTAGCGGGATTCCTGCACGAACTTCTTCCACCAAGCCTTCTTGACGTTGTTCTTGAATTCTACGCCCAAAGGACCGTAGTCCCAGGAGTTTGCCAAGCCGCCGTAGATCTCGGAGCCGGGATAGATAAAGCCTCTGTTCTTACACAGAGCAACGATTTTGTCCATTGTTTTTTCGGTGTTATTCATATGATACCTCCATATGGCATTTGTGTCAGCCACATAATTACCCATAATAATACTTTATTGTACCATAAGTCCATGCGATTGTCAAGCAATATCCAAAAGACCATGCAGGAATTTTCGCGTTTTTCTCTCATTTTCTCTATTATTCGTTTCTTTTTCTACGAATTGTTTATACGTATGGCAATAGCAAAGCCGTTGCCACGTGGGCAACGGCTTATGCTCGGTCTCTCAAATATATGTTTGCAACGCACCCTTGTGCGCTGATTGTCTGCTACGGGAATTTATATAAACTCTATGAAAATCCCTTAAGGGCAATCCTTGTGTGCAATATGTTTTGAGTATTTCGATTACTTTGCGTAGTCAACAACGCGGCTTTCGCGAATGATGTTGATCTTGATCTGACCGGGATACTGTACCTCAGTCTGGATCTTTTCAGCCATCTGTCTTGCAACCACCTTCATGTTCTCGTCGTTAACGGTATCGGGGTTGACCATAACACGGATCTCGCGGCCTGCCTGAATTGCATACGCCTTATCAACGCCACCGAAGGACTTTGCAATCTCCTCGATCTTTTCAAGGCGCTTGATGTAGTTTTCCATGTCCTCTCTGCGGGCACCGGGTCTTGCCGCGGAAATTGCGTCAGCTGCCTGTACCAGGAAAGCGATCACGGTCTTGGGCTCTACATCGTTGTGGTGTGCCTCAACGGCATGAATGACGTCACGGTGCTCCTTGTACTTCTTGAGCGCATTGACACCGATCTGTACGTGAGTACCCTCCACATCCTGCGGGAAAGCCTTACCGATATCGTGCAAAAGACCTGCGCGGCGTGCAAGCGTTGCATCCACGCCCAGCTCCTCTGCCATAACACCTGCCAAGAATGCCACCTCAATGGAGTGCTTGAGTACGTTCTGTCCGTAACTGGTTCTGTAACGAAGTCTACCTAAGAGTCTGACAAGCTCGGGGTTCAGGTTGCGAACGCCTACCTCATAGATAGCACGCTCACCTGCCTGCTTGACCGCGGTGTCGACCTCTCTCTTGGCCTTCTCCACCATTTCCTCAATGCGGGTAGGATGGATTCTGCCGTCCGAAATTAATTTTTCAAGTGCAAGTCTTGCTACCTCGCGGCGAACGGGATCAAAGCCCGAAAGAATGATGGTTTCGGGGGTATCGTCCACGATCAGCTCAACGCCGGTCAGCTTTTCCAGCTGCTGGATGTTTCTGCCTTCTCTACCGATAATGCGTCCCTTCATGTCGTCATTGGGGAGCGCGACGGTGGAAATGGTCACCTCAGCAACCTGATCGGATGCGTAACGCTGAATGGCAAGGGTGATGATGTCACGAGCCTTTTCCTCGGCATCCTCTTTGTACTGTGCTTCAAGCTCTTCCAGGCGTCTGGCAATTTCTTCCTTAGCCTCATTTTCCACGCGTGCAACCAATTCATCCTTGGCTTGCTCGGCGGAATAGCCTGCAATGGTTTCCAATTTGTTCATTTGCATTTTCAGCTGCTCGGCAATCAGCTCGCGGAACTGCTCGTTTTCCTTGATCTTTTTGTCAAGCTGCTCGCTCTTGGCTTCGACCTGCTCGGTCTTTTTCTCGAGCGTTTCTTCCTTCTTTGCAAGTCTGGACTCGGTTCTGGAAACCTCGTTTCTGCGCTCCTTCATCTCGCGCTCGAAGTCATTACGCTGACGCATAATATCCTCTTTTGCCGAGAGCATAGCCTCTTTCTGTGCCGAAGCCGCCTGCTTCTCGCCTTCCTCGACGATCAGCTTGGCCTTCTGCTCAGCAGAGCCAATCAGTCTTTCTGCAACCTTTTTGCGGTACAGAATACCGATCAGAGCACCCACACCGATTCCCACTACAGCCACAACTGCAATGCAAACCCACAACATGGGGTTATTCCATGGCATTTTCTTGTGCACCTCCTTTTCTCTGTTTGGTCTTTTTCATTTCTATGTCAGTATAGCAAAAAACACTTCATGCAGTTTACAATACTTATCATTATTATATACAAAAATGCAGCCTTTGTCAAGAGGAATTGCATATTTTCTCACGCGAAGCACAAAAACAACGCCCCGGATGCATAGACACCCAAGGCGTTATTCATTTATTCAGGGTTATTTACCTAACGCGCCCACATTCCGCATCGCCAATAATACTTAGCAAACTAATCAACAAATACATTATCTTCTTATGCTTCTATATCTCCTTTTTCAATACCATTCACCAAATTGTAATACGATTGTACAGAATCAAAAATTGGTTGTTCAAACTCTGCAACATAGACAAGTCGCCAAGTCTCCTCCCCCCCAGGATTCAATGCAATCTTATAAATCTCCCCGGTGTTATCAGCATAAACCTTCACACGGATTATTCCTTGATTTTCCGTGTCAAAGAAAGAAATCCGAATCACTTCCATACCTGCTTTGGAGTTGTGATAAGCAGCATAATCTTCAATATACTCAGCATGGTCATAAAAGTTTACATCCCGTTGTTCAAGAATATCTAACATCATATGGATGTGATCGGCATCATTTACTTCAATGTCCTGCACTATTACAGCAGTACTGCTATATATGGGCTGCACAACATACGCACCAATTTCTATTTTCGATACACTGATTTGTTCGGAACCGAGCAAATCTCTCCACTTGTCTTCCATCACACTCTGCTTCTCGGGAGATCCTTTTTTCTCTTCATTGGCACATCCCGTCAGCATGGGGAGCGCAAGCAAAATACAGAGCAACAGCACCCCTATCTTTGCAACATTAAGTTTTCTCATAAAATGCACTCCTTTCGCGTTTGATTACATTTTCATCGTAGCATACCGTGTCAGTTTTGTCAATATGCAAGATGTATAAAAATGAGTACATGGATTTGTAAAAAAAAAAAAACGAACCAAACGCACACGGCGTTTGACTCGTTTTTTGCTATGGTTTGATCAATTACTTTCCCGCCACGCTCATGTCGCGTACCGGGACAGCAGTTATTGTTCTACCCCTTTCAAAATTATTCGATAGCCTCATATATCTCCAGTAGCGATTCAAAAATCTGTTCCTCGTAAATCACCCGGTAGGATGAAATCCACACTTCTTGTCCATAATACAATCCGGGTTCAAAGATGCCACCTACGCTGTCCTCATACAACTTCAGCTTTAACTTTCTTTGTTCTTGATCACCATAAAAGGCTATAGCAATTACCTCCATTCCAGTCCGAGAATTTGGGTAAGTATCATCTCCTTGCTCCCCCTGGCTATTTTCTATGGTTGCCTCATGACTAGATAGTATACCGATAATGGATGCAATTTGTTCAGCATCCTCTATTTCCACAATGGTAGTTGTTTGTATTTGGCTGCTGTAATTAGGCTTCTCTTCATATACAGAAATCTCGATTTTTTTTACATCATTGGTTTTATTATGAATCACCTCATTCCACTTCCGCTTGATCTGCTCCAGCTGCTCTTGCTTGTTTTCTTCCTCATCTTTCTGTTCACGCAACTCGTTGGCACATCCCGTCAGCATGGGGAGCGCAAGCAAAATACAGAGCAACAGCACCCCTATCTTTGCAACATTAAGTTTTCTCATAAAATGCACTCCTTTCGCGTTTGATTACATTTTCATCATAGCATACCGTGTCAGTTTTGTCAATATGCAAGATGTATAAAAACGAGTACATAGATTTATAAAAAAAACGAACCAAACGCACACGGCGTTTGACTCGTTTTTTGCTATGGTTTGATCAATTACTTACCCGCCACGCTCATGTCGCGTACCAGCACTGCGGGTGCGCCAAATACGGTAAAGCCACCGGGAATGCCCCAGTCAACCGTATCTGCAATGCTGTCAATACTCTTGAGCAGCTCGAAGAAGTTGCCCGCGATGGTAAAGGAGCGCACGTAAGTGGTCTTTTTACCGTTTTCGATCAAGAAACCTGCGCTCTGGATCGAGAAGTCACCCGTGGTTGCATCCGCACCTGCGTGCAAGCCGCTCAGCTCGGTGATATAAATGCCGTTCTGCGCCTTTGCCAGCAGCTCGTCCTCGGTCAAATTGCCGGGGCACAGGCTGAAGTTAAAAGGAGCGATCTCCACGGTGGACGCGTAAGAGCCTCTCTTGCCGTTACCCGTGGTGGTCACACCTGCCTTGGCAGCGGTGGTCAGGTCGTAGAGCAGCGTGGTCAGCACACCGTTCTCTACCACGTTCTTTTTGTAGGTTGCCACACCCTCGCCGTCAAAGTTGGTCTGCATGGGCGCGCCCTCGCGCATGGGGTCATCCACAATGCTTACGCAATCGGCAGCGATCTTCTGCCCCTCCTTGCCAGCCAGCAAGGAAAGACCCAGCTGCGCGTTCTTTGCGGAGAACGCACTTGCAAATACCGACAGCAGTGCGCGCATTTGTGCGCCCTCCAGCACGATATTGTACTTTCCGGATGCCACGCTGCCTGCACCGATCTTGGCAAGCGCCTTGTCGGTTGCCTTGCGTGCAAGCGTTTCTACTTTTTCCGTGTCCGAGCACAGCGCGAACGTAAATGCATCCGCACTCTCCTCGCCAACCTTGACCACGGGCATCGCGTAAATGCCGTTGAGCCCTACGCGGTTGGAAAGCTCCAAGCCGTGCGAGTTGCACAGATAGATCTCGGTTTCAGAGGACATACAAGCCGCCTGCGTACCGTCGGTCACAGCCTCGCTTGCCGCGTAGATCTGCGCTTGCATATCCAAGGTCATTGCCTTAGCCTGTGCCGCCGTCAGAGGCGTAAACTCGGGCAGATTGAGCGTTGCATAACTTGCAGAGCCTGCAAAAATGGGAGAGACGTCTTCCTTTTCAATATATTTTGCGTTATCGCAAGCGCGGCGCACCAGGTCGGAAAGCTCGCTTTCGGTAAACAGCTCGGTAGATGCATAGCCCATCTTGCCGTCTACGATGCAGCGCAGGCTGATGCCGCCGCCCTCACCGCAGCTAAAGCCGCTCAAGGTATCCTTGAGAGCCTCTGCAGAAAGGCTGGTGCCGTTCATATAGTAGATCTCATATTCTTCAAGACCTGCTGCCTTGGCAGCGTCGAAAATGATCTTTTTAGCCAAACTCAATTCCATATCTCTACCTCCTTATCTACCACCAACCGTGATTTCGGATACACGGATGAGAGGCTGACCTACGTCGGTGGGAACGCTACCGCTGGACGAGCCGCACATGCCCTGTCCGGTCTCCAGGTTTTGACCGACCATGTCGATATCCTTGAGAATCTGCGAGCCGGTACCGATCAGCGAAGCACCGCGAACGGCTTCACAGATCTTACCGTTGCGCACGATGTAGCCCTCGCGTACCGAGAAGTTGAACGAGCCGGTCAGGGGGTTGACCGAGCCGCCGCCCATCTGCTTGCAGTACAGACCGTATTCGATCGAAGCGATAATATCCTCGTTCTTGTCGGGGCCGTTGTCAATAAAGGTATTGGTCATACGGCTGGTGGGCTCATACTCATAGCCCTGTCTGCGGCTGTTACCCGTCATGGGCATGCCCATACGACGCGAGCCAAGACGGTCGATCATGTAGCCCTTGAGCACGCCGTTCTCGATCAGCACGTTGCGCTTGGTGGGATTACCCTCGTCGTCAATGTTGACAGAGCCCCATGCGCCGGGAATGGTACCGTCGTCAATCGCGGTGACCTTGGGGTTTGCGATCATCTGACCCAGCTTGCCTGCCATCTGCGATGCGCCGATCGCGACCGAGGTCGCCTCCAGGGAGTGACCGCACGCCTCGTGGAAGATAACGCCGCCAAAGCCGTTTTCAATGGCAACCGTCATCTTGCCTGCGGGGCAATAAGAGGCATTCAGGTTCACAACTGCCATTCTTGCGGCCTCATGGCCGATATCCTCGGGCTTAAACAGATCAAACACCTCAAGTCCCATGCCGCGTCCGGGAGAGCATCCGCCCGACTGGTTCTCGGTGCCGTTGGACGCAACCGCATTGACAGCCATACGCGTACGGATGTGTCTGTCGGTAGTGTAAAGACCCTCGGAGTTTGCCACCAGAATGGTGTGATCCACGGTCAGAAGGTTGCCTGCCACCTGCACGATGCTTGCGTCATATTCCTTTGCGGTGGTGCAAGCTGCCTTGAGCAGATCGATCTTATACTTCATGTCCGCCGTGTTGGGCGCCATGGTTACAGGGTGAATATTGGGGAAAATACGCTCGCAAAGGCGCACGGACACAGCCCCCTTGATCTCGCCAACGGCTTCTGCCACCGACTTTGCGCAACGGATCAGACCCTCTCTGGAAATATCCGAGGTGGTTGCGTATACCGTCTGCGTGCCGATAAAGGTACGGATGCCCACGCCCGACAGCACGTTATCGCCAATGGCATCGATCTTGCCGTCCAGCAGGCGGACGTTTCCGTTTTGGGTCAGCTCCTGGTAGATCTCGGCAAAATCGCCGCCACCTGAGAGCGCAATACCAAGTATTTCCTCAGCAAGTCTTTTTTCAATCATGATCTTATCATCCTTTCATGTGTTCTAATAGGTCAATGATCTCGGTCAGCTGCGCGGGGCAGGCATCCGAAATCTCTAAGATCTCTTGGGTCGGGAGAATCATATCGGGCACCATGACCGTGTACATGCCCGCCGCCTTGACCGCACGCACACCGTTAAAGGAGTCCTCCACGCCCATGCATTCTGCAGGGTCAATGCCCAGACGCTGGGCAGCGATCAGGAAAATATCGGGTGCCGGCTTACCGTTGGGCACGGTGTCGCCCGTTACCACCGCGTCAAAATACTTCTTCATGTCCGATTGTACCAGATGAAGATCCACGCGGGTCGCATTGGTCGAGGTTGCAAGCGCGATCTTATAGCCGTTTGCCTTCAGATACTCCAAAAGCTCGTACGCACCCGCCTTGACGGGCAAGCCCTCGGTGGCAATCAGGTTGTCATAAATGTCGTTACGCAGCTGCCAGAAGGGGCGGAATGCAAAGGCATCGCCGTAATGCTCCTGCCAGAGCTCCTCGGTTCTGGTAAAGTTGGTGCCGGTACAGATCTCGACGAATTTCATAATATCCGGCACACCCATCTGCTCGCCCGCCGCGCGCCAGGCGCGGTGATACACCTTTTCGGTATCGTGCAGCGTGCCGTCCTTATCAAAAATAACCGCTTTCATCATCAGTCGGGATTTCTTTCGCCCAGGGCGATATGGTATCTCTGATAAAATTCCTCAAATCTGCCCTCGTCCAGCGCCTCGCGGATGCGGCGGGTCAGCTGGTTATAGAAGTACAGGTTGTGCTGTACCGCCAAACGCATACCCAGCGATTCCTTTGCCTTGATCAGGTGACGGATGTAGGAACGGCTGTAATTCTGGCAGGTGGGGCAATCGCAGGTCACGCCGATGGGGCGAGGATCGCGCGCGTACTTTTCGTTGAGCACGCTCATCTTGCCTTCCCAGGTAAACAGCGTGCCGTGGCGTGCGTTTCTGGAGGGCATGACGCAGTCAAAGAAGTCCACGCCCATGTGCACCGCCTCGATAATGTTGCAGGGAGTGCCAACGCCCATGAGGTATCTGGGCTTGTTGACCGGCATGTGAGGCTCTACCACGTCAATGGTGCGGTACATATCCTCGGTGCTCTCGCCCACGGCAAGACCGCCTATGGCATAGCCGTCCAGATCCAGCTCGGCAATGCGCTGCATGTTATCCACACGCAGATCCTCGTACGTACCGCCCTGGTTGATACCGAACAGCATCTGCTGCTTATTGATGGTCTCGGGCAGGCTGTTGAGTCTCTGCATCTCTGCCTTGCAGCGTGCCAGCCAGCGAATGGTACGCTCGGAGGACTGCTTGACGTATTCGTAGGTCGCGGGGTTTTCCACGCACTCGTCAAACGCCATGGCAATGGTGGAGGCGAGGTTGGACTGGATCTGCATGCTCTCCTCGGGTCCCATAAAAATGCGCTTGCCGTCAATGTGGGAGGCGAAGTACACGCCCTCCTCCTTAATCTTACGCAGCGAGGACAGCGAGAAGACCTGGAATCCGCCCGAATCGGTCAGAATGGGTCTGTCCCAGTTCATGAACTTGTGAAGACCACCCATATCGTGGATCAGCTTGTCACCGGGACGAATGTGCAAATGGTAGGTGTTGGAAAGCTCGACCTGGCAATCGATGGTCTTGAGCTCCACGGTAGACACGCCGCCCTTGATGGCTGCGCAAGTACCAACGTTCATAAATACCGGCGTTTGAATATCGCCGTGCGGGGTGTGCAGCACGCCTCTGCGCGCTCTTCCCTCTTGTTTTTTTAGTTCGAACATAATTCTGTGTTCCTTTCTTCGGCAAGCATCAGTACAGGATGCCGCCTGTTAATGTATATTTATTTATGATCTTTCAAATTGTCTGTCAAGATTTTTCTTGCTCATTTCCATAGCAACCGGTCTGCCGTGCGGACAGTAGGTAATATCGGGCAGCGCCATGAGCTGATCCACCACCCAAGTAAGGTGCTCGGGTGCGTAAACGCGCCCTGCCTTGATAGCAGCCTTGCACGAGCCCTGATACAGCGCCTTTTCAAACACAATGTCGCGCGTCAGAGTGGCATTTCCCGTGCCGCTTTGCAATCTCTCTGCCACCACGGGCAGCATTTGCGCCACCTGATCGGGCTCAAGTCCCACGGGAATGGCATCCACGGTCACGGTAAACTTGCCCGTGGAAAAGCTGAAGCCCACAGCCTCCAGCTCGGCGCGGAAATCGCCCAGCGTTTGCACCTCGCCTGAGGTCATCATAATCTCCAGCGGCAGCATAAGCAGCTGCGAGGCTGCCTCCTGCGCCTTCATGTTGGCTTTCAGCTGCTCAAACAGAATACGCTCATGCGCGGCGTGCTGATCGATCAGCAGCATGCGCTCGCCGATCTCTACGATCAGATATGCGTTGAACACCTGACCGACCAAACGGTACGTGCCCTTTTCTGCGGTGGGAATTGGTGCGGGCGGTTCGGGCTGCTTAGGCAGCGGCGTGTGAGTCACGGGTGCGGGTGGCGTATCGGGGATGGGGGGGATATCCGGAATCGGAGGCATGTCCGGGATTGGAGGGATATCCGGAATCGGTGGGATTTCGGGCATCGGGGAGATGCTGGCGGATATGGAATCCGCCCCTACGGATGCGGGGGGGATTTTTGAGGTTACGGGCGCTTCGGATTTAGGCTGTACCGAAGGATGCGCCGCAACGGGGGGATTTTTCGGTGCGGCGGGCTTTTTGCCCTGAATGTATTGCTCCACATACTCTTGCGCGGTAATGTGCTCCCACTTGTTTTCCTGCTTGGGCTGGGCTGCGGCTGCCGCGGTAAGATCCATGCCCACCTGGCGCTTTTGCAGCGATTCGCCGCGCTCCACCGAGGTAAAAGCATCCGAAACGGACGGCTTTTTGGTAGGGATCTGCAGCTCGGGGCGTGCGGTATTTGCCTCAAGGGCTTGTCTGACTGCGTAGTACACGCTTTCAAACACCGGCTTTTCGTTGGTAAACTTGACCTCCAGCTTGGCGGGATGCACGTTGACGTCCACGCGCGTGGGGTTGAGCTCAATGAAAAGCACGCAGCAGGGGAATTTTTCGGGCGCGATGTAAGAGGTAAACGCTTGCTCCAGAGCAGCAGACGCGGTCTTGCTCTTGATATAGCGCGAGTTGATAAAGAAATTCTGGTAATTGCGGTTGGGACGCACGTTATCGGGTCTGCCGATATATCCCTTGACCGTAATGCCCTCGTATTCGCCCTCCACCTCGATCAGGCGCGCGGCAAAATCCTTGCCGAATACCGACCAAAGGGCGCTTTTGAGGTTGCCGTCGCCCGCCGTTTCCAGCTTGACGTTGCCGTCGATGATCAGGCGAAAGGCAATTTCGGGGTGCGAGAGCGCGATTTTTTCCACGTTGGCGCTGACCGCCATTGCCTCGGTCACGTCTCGCTTCAAGAACTTGCGGCGTGCGGGCACGTTGGCAAACAGATCCTCGGCGATCACGGTGGTGCCCACGGCACAGCCGCGCTCCACAATGTCCACGATCTCGCCGCAATGCACGTCCATCTGCGCGCCGAGCGCAGCATCGGGTGTTTTGGAAAGAATGCGCAGGCGCGAAACTGCCGCAATGGCAGCCAGCGCTTCTCCGCGGAATCCCAGCGTTGCAATGCCGTCCAGGTCCTCCGCCTCACTGATCTTACTGGTCGCGTGGCGACGTATTGCCATGGGCAGATCCTCGGGCGGCATGCCGTGCCCGTTATCGGACACGCGCATAAAGGTCACGCCACCGTTCTGAATTTCCACGGTGATGCGTGACGCCCCTGCGTCTATTGCATTTTCCATCATTTCCTTGATCGCGGATGCGGGCCTGTCCACCACCTCACCGGCGGCAATCAGGTTGGCAACCTCAAAGGAAAGCACGTTGATCTTACCCATAGTATCTCCAAATTACATAAGTCTCTTTTTGATATCGAACAAGAAGCTCATGCACTCGTAAGGCGAGAGCGTGTTGATATCCACGTTTTTGAGCTGCTCGATCACCTGATCGTTGATCTGATCCTCGATGGTGATCACGTCGCTCTGCTCCTTTTGCACCGGCTCTGCGCTTGAGAGTGCCTTGGCGGTCTGCTCCACCGAGAGCAGCACCTGCTTGGCACGCTTGATCACATCGCCCGGCAGCCCCGCCAGCTTCGCTACCTCAATACCGTAGCTGTCGTCGGTCGAGCCGCGCACGATCTTGCGCAAAAAGGTAATGCTGTCGCCGCGCTTCTTGGCGGCAATGTTATAGTTGACAATGCCCTCGAACTCCTGCTCCATGCCGGTCAGCTCGTGATAGTGCGTAGCAAACAGGGTCTTGGCACCAATGCGGCGGCTGTGCGTATACTCCACAATGGCACGCGCAATGCTCATGCCGTCAAAGGTGGAGGTGCCTCTGCCAACCTCGTCGTAAATAATCAGGCTCTTTTGCGTCGCGTTTTGCAGAATGTACGCCACCTCGGTCATCTCCAGCATAAAGGTGGATTGCCCCGAAGCTAAGTCATCCGAAGCGCCTACGCGGGTGAAAATCTTGTCCACCACGCCAATGCGCGCCTCGTTTGCGGGTACAAAGCTACCCACCTGCGCCATCAGCGTGATCAGTGCCACCTGACGCATGTAGGTGGATTTACCTGCCATATTGGGACCGGTGATCAGCATCAGACGGTTGCTGCCCGTGTCCAGATTTGCATCGTTGGGCACAAAATACGTATCCTTGACAAACTGCTCGACAACGGGGTGTCTGCCGTCCTTGATCATGATCACGTCACTCGTATCCACCTCGGGGCGCACGTACTTGTTACGCGCAGCCACGGTGGCAAGAGACAGATAGGCATCCAGCTTGGCAAGCAGCGCCGCCGTGTGCTGTACTCTCTCGCTGTTCTGCGCCACAAAGGCACGGATCTGCTGGAAGATCTCATATTCCAGGGCGCAAACGCGGTCGCCCGCACCCAGGATCTTGGCTTCCATTTCCTTGAGCTCCTCGGTAATATAGCGCTCGCCGTTGACCAAGGTCTGCTTGCGGATATAGTGCGCAGGCACCTGCTCGGCAAACGAGCGGCTGACCTCGATATAGTAGCCAAATACCTTGTTATAGCCCATTTTGAGCGTCTTGATACCGGTGCGCTCGCGCTCGGTCATTGCCATCTGCTCCACCCAGGATTTGCCGTCGTGCATAATGGCACGCAGCTCATCCACCTCGGCGGAAAATCCGGGAGCGATCATGCCGCCGTCACGAACCGAGAAGGGCGGCTCCTCACAAATGCCCTCGGCAATGCGGGCGTAAATGTCCTCTAAAAGATCCATTTCGGTGCAAATGCCGGCAAGCTCCTCGCTCTTGCAGCTCTGCAAAAGCTTTTTGACCTCAGGCAGCACGGCAGCGGTATTTGCCACCGCACGCAGATCCTTGGCGTTTGCCGTACCGTATACGATACGGGTCATCAGGCGCTCCAGGTCCAGCACGCCCGAGAGCAGCTCGCCCAGCTCCTCGCGCAGCATAAAGCTATCGTAAAGCTCCTCAACAGCACTTTGTCTGCGGTGAATGTTGCCCACCGAGAGCAGCGGATGCTCTACCCAGTTGCGCAACAATCTTGCACCGGGAGAGGTCTTGGTCTTATCCAGCACCCAGAGCAAAGAGCCCTTTTTCTCCTTTTGGCGCATGGTCTCGCAAAGCTCCAGGTTGCGGCGCGTGTTGGCGTCCATTTCCAGATACTGCCCGTCCGAATAGACCTGCAGCTCCTTTAAGTAAGCGGAATCGGTCTTTTGGGTCTCGTAAATGTAATCGATCAGCGCACCCACCGCGCAAACCAGCGGCTTGTCCGCGGTATCCTGCGGCTTGACCTTATCGCCAAAGCGCTGCTTGACGCGCTCCAGCGCATCTGCATATTCAAATCTGCCGGGCTGGTTGTCGCCAAGCATTGCGCCAAGGCGGTCGGTCACAAACGCCGCCGTCTCGGGGAATGCCTTGCGCGAGAGGTTAACGATCACCTCGCGCGGCGCATAAGTGGCAAGCTCGTTGCAAAGTCTGGTCTGTGCCCCCTCGCCGTCAAACGACGTAGCGCAGATCTGCGCCGTAGAAACGTCCGCAAAGCAAACGCCAATGGCATACTCGCCCATATACACGGCACACAAATAGTTGTTCTTTTGCTCCGAGAGCAGCGCGCTTTCGATCACCGTACCCGGCGTGACCACACGCACAACGTCTCGCTTAACCAAGCCCTTTGCCGCGGCGGGATCCTCCACCTGCTCGCAAATGGCAACCTTGTAGCCCTTGGCGATCAATCTGCCAATATATCCTTCTGCCGAATGGAACGGCACGCCGCACATGGGCGCGCGCTCAGCCTCACCGCAATCTCTGCCGGTCAGCGTCAGCTCCAGCTCGCGCGAGGCGGTGATGGCATCGTCAAAAAACATCTCGTAAAAGTCGCCTAAGCGATAAAACAGCAGATGATCCTTGTATTTATTTTTGACCTCGAAATATTGCTCCATCATGGGAGTCATGGTCATTTTCCTCGCTTTTTAGGTTTTTTGAATTAGTGAGAGCAGCCGCCACCGCAGGTAGAGCAGTCGTGGGTGCAGGAAGAGGGCATCTCGCCCGTGATCTCAAAGGTGATGGCGTTGTTGACCGCGTTCATAAGCGCATTGACCTCGTTCTGCGCAGCCTCCAGCTCGACGTAAACGGGGTGTGCCACGATCTGATCGTAGATCTGGTTGATGCGATCCTGGATCATCTCGAGAAATCTTGCCTCAACGTCCTTCTGACCTGCGGTCTTTTCCAGCGCGATCTGCTGTACCTGGTATTCACGCATCAGGGTGCGCAGCTCGCCATCGTTTTCATATGCTTCCTTTGCCTTAGCCATGCGTACAAGGCGCTCATCCTTCTTCAGCTCCTGACCGAGCTTTGCTGCAAGTTCAAAAATTTCCATTGTTTTATCCTCTTTTCTATTGTGTTTGGTTTGTTTTACTGATCCATT
This sequence comes from Eubacteriales bacterium, assembly GCA_045650025.1. Lineage (GTDB taxonomy): Bacteria > Bacillota > Clostridia > Oscillospirales > CAG-272 > SVQP01. The sequence continues at coordinate 940 of JAZRQR010000218.1, read as the reverse complement.
TCGCCCCACAGAGCAAACGCATCGGCGCGGTCGATCTTGACCTGCACGAATTTGCCCACGTCGCAGGGATTTGCGTGGAAGAACACGATCTTGTTGCCTTCCTCGCGTCCCGAGTAGATCTCGGGGTTATTCTTACTGGGTCCGTCGCACAGCACGCGCACCGTTTTGCCCACCATAGGCTGATTCTTCTCCAGCGCAATGTCATGCTGAAGAGCTAACAGGCGGTCAAAGCGCGCGTTCTTGATCTTTTGGTCGATCTGCTCCTTCTCTGCCGCAGGTGTGCCCTTTCTGGGCGAGTAGATAAAGGAGAACAGCATATCAAAGCGCACCTGGGCAAGAATGTCCATGGTATCCTGGAAATCCTGCTCGCTCTCGCCGGGGAAACCCACGATAATATCCGAGGAAAGTGCCGCATCGGGCATCTTCTCGCGGATGTAGCGCACGATGTCAAGATATCTTGCCTTGTCGTAATGGCGGTTCATGGCTTTGAGAATGGTGTCACTACCCGATTGCAGCGGCAGGTGGAACTGGCGCGCAATGTGCTTGGAAGAAGCCATGACGTCGATCAGCTTGTAGCTTGCGTCCTTGGGGTGGCTGGTCATAAAGCGCAGCACGTACTCGCCCTCAATCTTATCAAGCTCGGATAGCAGATCGGCAAAGTCGTAGCCCATGCCCTTGGCATAGGAGTTGACGTTCTGCCCAAGCAAGGTAATGTCCTTGTAGCCGCGTGCGACCAGATCCTTGACCTCAGCAACTACCTCCGCCATCTCGCGGCTTCTCTCTCTGCCGCGCACGTAGGGCACGATGCAGTAGGAGCAGAAATTATTGCAGCCGTACATGATAGACACCCAGGCGCGGTAGTCGCTCGATCGCGTGATGGGCATGCCCTCTGCAACCACGTACTCGGTCTCCTCGGGGCAGAAAATGCGGCGCGAGCGCG
>JAZRQR010000217.1:0-8678 GCA_045650025.1 Eubacteriales bacterium | reverse complement strand
GGGGGCTGTCCCCTGTGTCGTGTCCGCAGGACATGATACTGCGGGGCTGTCCCCTGTGTCACGGTGAAGTGGGATCTGCGCAGGTCATATCAATGTCTGCTTAGCCTTTGAACTGTTTTTACGCATTGGTTTGGTGCATGCTTATCCTCCGTTTCCCTGCATCTCGAATGTAACTTGATGCAGGCAGCGTGTCACAAACCGTTCAGAGATCCCGTTGCGCCACAACACGGGGGACAGTCCCGCAGTAACATGCCCTTTGGGCACGTCACAGGGGACAGTCCCCGGTATCGTGGCTTGCGCTTTTGCGCCATTCCGTGTCCTGCTCGCGCGATGACGGACACTTCATTTTGCAAAAGTTCGACTCCGCGCCATTTCACAGCCCGCTGTGAAATAACGCTCCGCTCAGGATGACACTCAGGGGAGAGCTTTTATATGAAAGAAGGGAGAACGCCTTGGGGCATTCTCCCTTAAACTTATCTGTAATATACGTAAAACACGATGATGGTTCTTTCCACGCCGCCGTGCTCCAGGTCGGGAGCGGTGATGACCACGCCGTCCTTGGAAAGCAGCTCCCAAGCTTGCATCTGCTCGATCTTGCAGCGGAAAATGACGTCCGCGCTGGCAAAGACCAGCAGCTCGTCGTCGCGGATGTTGAGTCCGCCGTTGCGCCCGATGACCTCGTCCACGCCGTTGCGCTTTTCGGTCACGTAACGGATGTGGTGTCCGCACATTTGCTGTGCCATTTCCCAGCGGAAACGCTTGGAATCGGGGCTCTTGGGCTTAAAAATCTTCTTGAAAAGTCCCATAGATCAGTCAGCCAGCTCGTTGTACTGCGCAATGGTGGCAGCAAAATCGTCAATGGCGTTCTGAATGACCTGCGGATCACGCATGTCAATGCCTGCAACCATCAGGCTCTCCAGAGGAGACTTGGAGCCGCCGCACTTGAGGAAGTCAATGTACTTGCCAATGTAAGCCTCGCCCTCGGTCTCAATGCGGTGTACAATGGTGGAAGCTGCAGAAATGCAGGTTGCATACTTGTAAACGTAGAAGTTGGTGTAGAAGTGGGGAATGCGCATCCACTCGTATGCAATCTCCTTGTCGCAAACCACGCCGGGGCCAAAGTACTTGCAAACGATGTCATAGTAGGTCTTGCAAAGCAGATCCTTGGTCAGCGTTGCACCGCCCTCTACCATTGCGTGCGCGGTCTTTTCAAACTCGGCAAACATGGTCTGTCTGTACAGCGTGCCCTTGTAGGTCTCCATGATCTGATTGAGGATCGCCAGCTTTTCCTGCTTGCTGTCGCTCTCGCGCAGCTTGCGGTGGCAGAACAGCAGCTCGTTGACCGTGGAGGCTACCTCGGCTACGAAAATGGTGTAGGAGGAGTTCTGAGGCAGGTTGTACTTGCGGGAGAAATAGGAGTGCATGGAGTGACCCGACTCGTGTGCAAAGGTGGATACGTTATCCAGCGTGCCCACGTAGTTGAGCAGCATGTAGGGCTGGGTATCGTAGCAGCCCGAGCTGTACGCGCCGCCGCGCTTGCCGCGAGAGGGGTAAACGTCTACCCAGTTCTGCTCCTTGATACCCTTTTCCAGCGTATCGTGGTACTCGGAACCGAAGATCTCAACCGTCTTGAGCACCTCTTCGGTGGCTTCCTCAAAGCTGTATTCCTTTTCGCACTCGGCGATCAGGGGGGTGTAGATGTCGTACAGGTGCAGCTTGGAAACGCCCAGCGACTTCTTCTTGATGGCATAGTAGTCAAACAGAACGTTCAGGTTCTTGCCCACCGTGTCGATCAGGTTGTTGTAGATCTCGGGGGTAACCTCGTCACGGAATACCGATGCGGTCAGGCTGTCCTGGTAGCCACGTACGCGTGCCATGGTGGTTCTTTCCTTGACGTATGCGTTGTAAAGCGTTGCAAAGGTGTTGCCGTACTGGGTGTAGGTCTTGTAGAGCGTGGTGAACGCTGCGCGGCGCACGCGGCGCTCGCCGGACATCAGCTTGGTTACGTAGGTTGCATCGTTGAGCTGTACGAGCTTGCCGCTCTCGTCTCTGATTTTACCGAACTGCAGGTCTGCGTTGGCAAAAATGGAGCGTACGTTGCCGGCAGCGCCCATGCCTGCCTGCATATCCGCCATCAGCTTTTCGCATTCATCCGAGAGGGTGTGGGGCTTTTCGCGCTGCGCCAGCCAAATGTCGCGCTCGAAATTCTTAAGCTCGGGGCATTCTGCCTTCCAAGCCTCAATGGTGTCTGCATCCAGGCGGATCAACGAGGGGGTAACGAAGAAGGCTGCAACGCTGAGCTTGTTGAACAGGTTGCGCATCTTACCCATCATAGCCAGGTAGTGGTTATCGGTGGTATCGGCATCCGAGGAGAGGTGTGCGTACATGTACAGCTTTTCCACCACGCGCAGCATTGCCACAAAATCGGTGAACATGGCAAGCAGACCCTGTGCGCTCTGGCTCATGGTTTCTGCGTGTGCGGGGAATGCGGCAATCATGTCGGCAGCTTTTGCATAGTCAGCGTCGAAATCCTGCTCGGTCTTGTAGATGTTGGTCATGTCCCACTTATATTTAGCGGGAATATCAGCTCTTACGTTGGTCATAGGGGTTTATCTCCTTATCAAAAAATTATTCAACGGATTTAAGTGATTCTGCCATGGGAATGCGATCGATGCGCGGACGCAGCGCAAGTCCCACCAAAATGGCAAACAGAACGGTCAATGCAAAGGAATACAGATAGCTGATGGGGTGGATCACCACGGGGAACGCGATGGCATCCAGCACGATCTTGGACATCACGAAGCGGTGCAGGGCAATGCCGGCGGGAATGCCGATCAGAGCGCCGATGACCGAGAGCACGTAGTTTTCGGTCATGACGTATCTGCGCGTTTCGGTGCGATACAGTCCAATGACGCGCAGCGTTGCGATCTCGCGCGTGCGTTCGGTGATGTTGATGTTGGTCAGGTTATACAGAACGATATAGGCAAGTGCACCTGCACAGACAATGACCACGACGACCACGTAATTCATGCTTTCCATCATAGTGCCCAGCATGCTTTGCGTATCAGCACCCATCTCCAGGTACGCCACCGCCTCATCGTTGCGCAGCTGCGCAGCGGTGCGGTCAACCTCAGCTCCCTTTGGAGCAAAGGCGAATGCGGTCTTGATCTCGGGGGTCATGCCCGTCGCTTCGGTATAGGTTCGGGTGGAGAGGTAGACGACGTTGCCGATGTAGTTGTCTACAATGCCGCCTAAAGTCACGGTGATCTCACCGTCGTTGGTGGTCAGCGTCAGGGTGTCACCTTGGCTGACGTGCAGGATATCTGCCAGTCGCGTATTGATGAGCGCGTAGCCCGTTTCGGGGAATGCCACGGGCTGGTCGTTGTGCAAGAGCGCCACGTAGCCCTCCAGCGATTCGCAAACGTGCAGGGTTGCCGCGTGGCTGCCGTGCCCGCTTTGTACGGTCTGCTCGGATTGGTGCATGGTCATCATACTGCCGATCTTTTCCGTGTTGCGCGCGGTAAAATCTGCAATCTCCTGCTCGCCCATGGGGTCTGCAAAGGTGATCTTGTAGTCGTAGAGCGAAATGCTTTCATATTGGTAATCCGCCAGCGGCTTGATGGAATCGGCAAGCCCAAATCCCGCCACTAACAGCGCGGTGCTGCCGCCGATGCCCAGGATCATGACCAAAAGGCGCTTTTTGTATCTCCAGATGTTGCGCAGGGCAACCTTGGAAAGGAAGGGGAGCGGTTTCCAGAGCAGCGGAATGCGCTCAAAGAACACGCGCTTGCCCGATGCATTGACGCGCGGACGCATAAGCTGCGCCGGCATCTGCTTGGCGGCACCCAGCACGCAAAGCGTTGCCGTGCCCATGCAGCAGATCAGCGCAACGGCGATACAAAGCAGGAGCAGGATGGGATCAAATACATAGAACAGGGTATCGGTAAAGTCGAACATCAGCCTGTACGCCACCCAGAGGATGCGCGGCATGGCAAACGTGCCTGTGAAAAATCCGATCACCGAGCCTGCAAACGAAGCCGAGCCTGCGTATATCAGGTATTTTGCCATCAGCGCACGCTTGTCATAGCCCAGCGCCTTGAGCGTGCCCAGGGCGGTGCGCTCGTCCTCGACCATGCGCGTCATGACGGTGGAGCAAACCAGGGCTGCCACCAGCACGAAGAAGACGGGGAAGACGTTGACAATGCCCGAGATGATGGTGGAGTTGGTCTCCATGGCGGTATATCCGATATTGTGCTCGCGTTCGAGCACGTAGGTCTTGGGCTGGGTCAGCTTGTGCAGGGTTTCCTCGGGCAGCTCCAAGGATGCCAGCGCATCCGCCAGCTGCTTTTCCGCGTTGTCAAATTCGCGCTTGGCTTTAATGCGCTCTGCATTGACCTGCTTTTGCGCAATGGTCAGTTCGGTTTCGGCGTTGGTCAGCTCCAGCTTTTGCATGGTGATCAAGCCCTTAGCTGCCAGATCCAGGTTATCAAAGGTCTTTTGTGCGGTGTCGCGAATGTCCTGCGCCTTGGTGCGCAGATCGTGGTAGTAGCTCATGGTAGCCAGCAGCAGCGCGTATTCGCCGGTGATCTGCTGCGATTTGAGCTCTACGCGTGCCAGCAGCACGGGGTATTCTTGGTTTTGCGGCTCTTCTTCGATCAGACGCAGCAAATTGACGCGTGCCTCTTCCAGCTGCGCCAGCGCATCGATGACCTCCAGGTATTTGTCGTAATCCACCGTATTGGCAATGGCGTCTGCCTTTGCGATGAGTGCATCTGCCTCTGCCATGGCGTCGTTGTAGTCCACGGTTGCCTTGGCAAGTGCTAGGTCAATCTTTTTTTCGGTCTCTGCAAGCTCGATCTTTGCCTGCTCAAGCTGCTCCGCGCCCAGGGCAATGTCCGCCTCTGCCTTGGCAAATTGTTCTTCGGCATCCAGCCGTGCCAGCTCCAGCTCCAGCTTGGCTTTTTCATACTCGGCAACGCCCTTGGCGATCTCCTCGTGCGCCTGCTTGATCAGGTCTGCGCCGCGCTGCGTGGCAAGCAGCTCCAGCTTGTCCGTCACGGCGTCGCGCATCTCGTCAATGGCGCTCTTGTAAGCGTCGGAATAGATGGGTGCATCCGTGTCCACGTCCAGGTGGATCGCCGTGTAGTATTCGGTGGCAAAACCGTCGCGCGGAATATAGCAAAACGCGGTGATCGAGCCGCCGCCCAGCGAGGTGCTACCGCGCTGGTAGTTGATAAATTCCACCGAGCGTGCAATGCCGACGATGGTGTACTCGGTATATGCAAACGTGTTGCCGGTCTCGTCTTGCAGGCGGATGGTGGAGCCGATGTCCTGCTCGGAGTAACGGTTGCTGTCCAGCAAGCACTCGTCAGCGGCATTGGGCATGCGACCTGCAATGACCTCGGGCACGCCGATCTGCTCGGGAACGCTCATAAAGTGCAAAATCTGCTCGGTTCTTCCGGTATTGCCATAGCAGATCGCATCGGTGGCAATCACGCCCTCGGCGTGCCTGATGCCGTCCAGCTTGGCAAGCTCCTCGGCGTCCTCTTGGGAAAGACCCAGCGAGGTGGATACCGAAAAGTCGTATAGATTATATTGTGCCATATATTGGTCGGTCGTGCTTAGCATGGCGTCCTCAATGACGAATAGCCCTGCGTAAAATCCCACACCCAGGGCTACAATGGCGAGAATCGCCAGGTATCTGCCCGGATGGCGCCGGATCTCACGCCACGCCGCCCTTCCAAATGGAAATTTCATAAAACCTCCAGGTAATGATTGTAATAGGGTTTACCACTCGATCTGCTCGATGGGAGTGGGGGAGGGGTTGCACTCGCAGCTGACGACCGATCCGTTCTTGACGCGGATGACGCGGTCTGCCATGGGGCAGAGTGCCTGGTTGTGTGTAATGATGATGACGGTGGTGCCGCGTTCACGGCAGGAGCGCTGTAAAAGTGCCAGAATGGTCTTGCCCGTTTCATAGTCCAAAGCTCCCGTAGGCTCATCGCAAAGCAACAGCCCGGGGTTTTTGACCAGAGCGCGCGCGATGGCAACTCGTTGCTGCTCGCCGCCCGAAAGCTGCGCGGGGAAGTTGGAAAGGCGATCGCCAAGTCCCACGTCGGCAAGCACCTCGGCAGGGGAGAGGGAGCCCTTTTTGAGTCGGGCAGCCATTTCCACGTTTTCAAGCGCGGTCAGGTTTCCGATCAGGTTATAGAACTGGAACACAAAGCCCACCTTGTCGCGGCGGTACTGGGAAAGCTGGCGCACGGTAAAATCGCCAATGCTTTGTCCGTCAAAGCGCACGCTGCCGCCGGAGAGCGTATCCATACCGCCCAGGATGTTGAGCAGCGTGGTCTTGCCCGCACCACTCTCGCCTACGATGACGCAGATCTCACCCTGCTCCACGGTAAAGGAGGCGTCGCGCAGGGCAGCGATCTCTACCTGACCCGTGCGGTAAATTTTGCTGACTTTATCAAATTCAATAAATGCCATAACTACCTCGAACGAATGCTTAAAAATAATACTATTTCATTATATAGTATAGAACATAATTTTACATTTGTAAAGGCTTTGGCGGCATTGTTCACCTTGTATTTACAAAAAGCATGGAATCAAAGGGGCAATTCTTGACAAAATGCCGAGAGTGCGCTATAATAAAGGTAACATACCGAAGGGAGAACGGAAATGAAATTTGAACAGATTTCTGCATTTAACCGATATACGCTGTCCTACAGCGCAGATGCTGCTGTCAAGGGTACGCTGACCTATTACGTAGACGATGCGCTTTACTCGGAGGACTTTTTCCTGGAGGCGGGCGAGAATCGCACCTTCCGCTGCCTGATTGACGGTTACTTGGACGGTAAGCTGGCAAAAGCACCCGTGAACGTGCAGGTGGACTTTATCAAGGGCGGCTCTTTGATCAAGATCCACGAGCTTTGTGCTGATGCGATCCCGGTCTATGCAAAGGAGACCTACTATATGGAAAACGAGCTGTACCGTGTGGGCATTGAGCTTGCCTGGGGCGGCGGCCTTTCCTGCTTTGTGGATAAGAATGCGCCCGAGGGACTTGGCAACCTGCTCAACAATTTTGATACCGGCAGACTGGTGCAGCAATCCTATTACGGCACAAGCGAGCCTCCCTTTGTGTGCGGTGAGTTTATGGGCAACCGCTGGAGCTATAACCCCGTGCAGGGCGGTGACCGCACCAATGCCAAGAGCAAGCTGGTGGACGTGGAGATCACCGAGAACAGCGTGTATATCAAGTGCCGCCCGCGCGATTGGGGACACGAGGCGTGGTATACCCCCTCCTATATGGAAAACACCTATGCCTTTGACGGTGACGTGGTGCGCGTAGACAACCGCTTTGTGGACTTCTCCGGCTGGGAGCATCCCAAGAACGGACAAGAGGTGCCTGCATTCTACACCATCAGCTATTTGGGCAATTTCTGGTTCTATGACGGAAATAAGCCCTGGACGGGCGATGAGCTGTCGGTGCGCCGCGATCTGATCTTCTGGCCCGAGGATTGGCCGCGCCATCGCTTCCCGCTGCCCGAGGGGGACACCGAGACATGGTGTGCCTGGACCGATGACAACGACTGGGGCATCGGACTTTACGTGCCCAACGTCAATATGCTGATCGGCGGCAGACATATGTACAGCGGCACCAAGGAACCGCACGATGCTGCCTGCAATTACGTAGCCCCCTTAAAGGCGGTCAAGCTGCAGAGCTTTGTGCCGCTGGAGTACAGCTATCTGATTTATTCGGGCAGCCTTGCCGATATGCGTGCCAAGTTTACCGAAAAGAAGGATTTCTGCACCAACGAAAGCTTTGAAAACTACGGAAAGTAAGGAAGAGTATGTATAATTACGTAAAATTACGCAAAAAAAGCCGCATCAAGCAGCATTGGACGTTTGTCGAGGACGAGGTCGCACACGAAATTGAGTATGCCTGCCGTCCCATTTGCGGTAAAATGGCGGTGACCATTGACGGCGAGACGTTCGGGCTTGCAAGCAAATTTCTGTGGTTTGGTCTTGCGCGCCGCGAGGCGTTCCGCGTGGGCGATACCCAGGCGTTACTGGTCGTTGGCAAGAACGGCAAAGCGCAGGTGTTGATCAAGGGAAAGCCCGTAGAGGAGAATTGAATAAAAATAACCCGCCGAGCAATCGGCGGGTTGTTTTTATATATTCTTTGTGCCAAGCAAGGAAGAGCAAGTCCCTCCCCTACCGCACGATGCAATGGTCATATGAAATTGTTTTGCTGTTGGAGATGTAAACCCGGAACCGGGTAGGGGAGGGGCTTGCACCTCCTTGTCCGCATCAACTACATTTCACAACCGCAAAACAGGGCTGCCGTGCGGCAACCCTGTTGTTTGTATTCGATTTTACGCGTACTCGCTCATGCGTGCCACGATGGCGCGGAACTGCTCGGTATCGCGAATGGGTGCCCAGATGCGGCTGCCGAATCTGCCGGCGAGCAGCTTTGCGCACTTGGTCGCGCCCTCGGTCTCCTTTTGGTACTGCACGCAGTTGATGGGCAGGGAGGTGTAGGTTGCGCTCTCGGGGCGGGTGTCGTAGGCAATGGCGTGATCAGCCATCTTTTCTGCGCAATCAAGCGCCGCTGCCTTGTCGCCCTTCATCAGATGGAACATGGCAAGCTGGCGGTAGGAGTTGGCAAGTCTGTC
>JAZRQR010000216.1:0-7097 GCA_045650025.1 Eubacteriales bacterium | reverse complement strand
ATGGAGTCTGTGTCCTTGGAGACCTTTGCGCAGAATCTCTTAAAGTTTTCGGGCAGGTGCACAGACCAGAGAACGGTCAGGTTAGGCTCGGGAGAAGAGCCAAGGGTATAGAGGGTATTCAGCATACGGTAGCTGTTTTTGGTAACCAGCGTTCTGCCGTCCTCACCCATACCGCCAACCACCTCGGTGATCCACATGGGGTCGCCGCCAAACAGCTCGTTGTATTCGGGGGTACGCAGATGACGGGCAATACGCAGCTTCATGACGAAATCGTCCATCAGCTCCTGTGCGCCTTCCTCGGTCAGCGTTCCGTTTGCAATGTCGCGCTCCATGTAAATATCAAAGAAGGTGCTTACACGACCCAGCGACATAGCCGCGCCGTTCTGCTCCTTGATCGCGCCAAGATATGCAAAGTACGTCCACTGTACGGCTTCCCTTGCATTCTTTGCAGGTGCACCGATGTCATAGCCGTACATCATCGCCATTTCCTTGAGATAGCCAAGGAATGCGATCTGCTGATACAGCTCCTCGTCCAGACGGATCTCATCGGTATTGAATGCGTTTTCGGCAAGCTTGTTCTTGTCCTTGCGCTTTTCCTCGATCAGACGGTCCACGCCGTAAAGTGCTACGCGGCGGTAGTCACCGATAATACGGCCTCTGCCGTACGCATCGGGCAGACCGGTGATAATGTGGCACTTTCTTGCCGCACGCATCTCATCGGTATATGCGCGGAACACACCGTCGTTATGGGTGGTACGGAAACGGAATTCCTCCTCCACCTTGCGGCTGAGCTTATAGCCGTATGCCTCGCAAGCGGAGCGCACCATTCTCATACCGCCAAAGGGGTTGACGCTGCGCTTCAAGGGGCGGTTGGTCTGCATACCGACAATGATCTCGTTATCCTTATCAATGTATCCGGGAGAAAAGCTGGTCAAGGAAGAAACCGTTGCGGTATCAATGTCAAGCACACCGCCAAACTGTCTCTCCAGTGCAAAAAGCCCTTGAATTTTATGCATCAGTGCCTGCGTACGGGGCGTTGCACCGGCTAAAAAGCCGTCATCCCCCTCATATGCCTTGTAGTTGGTCTGAATAAAGTCACGCACGTTGATCTCATCCTGCCAAACACCGGGTTGAAAGCCTGTCCAATGGATATGTTTCATAGCTGGTTCCTCCAAATGTAAGATTTATGTGACAAAAAACAAAAAGGCAAAGCTGTTTTGAGAAAAACAGTTTTGCCCAGACGGTCGGCATCATCAGCTCTCAAAACGAGCTGGCCAAACATGCAGTCCCCCGCGGTGATCCGCGTATTCCGTCAGTTCTGCACGCGATATGGGAAAGAAGCACACCTCTTTCCTTTTGTACCTTTATTATCCCATAAATCTCGCATATTGTCAAGGGGAAAAATGTAACAAATCTTGTCAAATTTCGCACCGTCTTTTAGTAAAGTGACAAACTTCCTTTGCGCCGTGTCCGGGAGCGCGCAAAAAAACGGCATAGGACTTGTTCCTCTGCCGTTTTTTCGGTTCGTTACATATCGCGTCTGCCTTCCAGCGCCTGCATGAGCGTGTACTCATCGGCATAATTGAGGTCGGCACCCACGGGAATACCGTAAGCCAAGCGCGTGACCTTAATGCCGAGCGGCTTGATCAGGTGCGCTAAGTACATTGCCGTGGCGTTGCCCTCAATATCCGCATTGGTGGCAAGAATGATCTCCTTGACCGTATCGTCCTCCAGACGCGCCAGCAGCTCCTTGATCTTAAGCTGCTCGGGGGTGACGCGGTTCATGGGCGAGATCACACCATGCAGCACGTGATAGGTGCCGCGATAGTCCTTGACCTTTTCCATTGCCATGACCGCCTTGACGTCGGTCACCACGCACACCACGCTCTGGTCACGGTACAAATCAGAGCAGATGGGGCAAAGCTCGCGGTCGGTCAGATTCTGACAAACCGGGCACAGATGAATAGACTGCTTGGCGTCAATGATCGCCTTGGCAAACTCCTCTGCCTGCTCCATCTCCATCTCCAGCACGGCAAACGCCATGCGTGTGGCAGACTTGCGTCCCACACCCTCCAGACGGGCAAACTGCTCCTCCAGGCGGCGCAGGGCTACCATGTATTCTGCCATATCAGAACATGCCGGGCAGACCCATACTGCCGGTGATCTTTTCCATTTCAGCTGCGTTGGTGGTTTCCACGCGCTTGATTGCCTCGTTAACGCCTGCAACCAACAGGTCGGTCAGGGTCTCCACGTCGTCGGGATCCACGATCTCGGGATCGAGGTCGATCGAAAGGATCTCCTTCTTACCGTTGATCTTAACAGTTACGACACCGCCGCCCGCGTTGACTTCATACTCGCGTGCGTCCAGCTCTTCCTGCTTTGCTGCCATATCCTCCTGCATTTTCTGTGCCTGGCGAATCATGGACTGCATGTTCTGCGGTCCGCCGCCCATACCCTTGGGAATGTTTGCTCTCATGATTTATATCTCCTTCAAAATAATTTCTTACAGATCCTGTGCGTTTTCCAGAATTTCATCAATGACCGATGCGCCTGCGCTGCTCTTTCCCTCACACTCAAACAGCACCTGCTGCTGCGTGATATTGGCGTTCAGCAGCCCCGAAAGAATGCTGCAAAGCGTGGGCACGGCGTTATAGCTCTTTGCCATTTCAATATCAAATTCAGAGCCGAATTTGAGCACCACGTTACCGCCTTCATCGGAATACGCCTTGGCAGAGTAGTAAAATCCGGCTGCCAAGGGGTTAGCCTTACCCATCTTTTCCAGCACCTGAGCCCATACGCGCAAGGGGCGCAGGGTGCGCTTATCCCCTGTCGGCTCGGGCTTTTTCAGCCTTGGCATGCGGGGAGCTGCCGGTTCGACAGGCTCTGCCTTGGGTTCGGGAGAAGCAGTCGCTTCGGCAGTCGGGCGATCACTGATCGCCCCTACAGGGTTGGTTGCGGGCTGTGCCACGGCAATTTGTCCGAACGCGATCTTGTCCTCCAGGGCTGCAATGCGTGCAAGCAGCGCCTCGGGCGAGGTTTCCAGATCGGGATCACACATGCGCACCAGCGTGCTCTCGGCAACGATGCGCTTGATGGCGTTGGCTCTTTGCATAGACAAGTATGCCTGCTCCAGAAGCGTGCTGTGATACAGCAGCGTTTGGGGCGAGAAGGGCTTTGCCAGCTCCTGCATGGCGGCAAACTCGCTGTCGGTCAGGTCCAGATATCCGGTGGCATCGCGTGCGGTGCGCAGCACCAGCATTTCGCGGTAAAGACCGATCAGATCCTGCCAGAAAATGCCGATATCCATGGACGATTGCACCACGGCATCGATCATGGCAAACAGCTTATCAAAATCACGCGCCGCAATGGCACGCACGGTCTGCATCATGCTCTCTCTGCCGGTAGAGCCTGCGGTACGGTTGACCGTTTCCACACTAATATGCGAGCCGGTGCCTGCGCAAAGCTCCATTAAGCTAATGGCATCACGCATGCCGCCCTGCGCCATTCTGCCCAGCAGCAGCGCCGCTTCGCGATCCAGCGAAATGCCCTCCTGCTCTGCTACGTAACCAAGGCGGTCGGCAAGCACGGGGGTGGCAATTCTGCGGAAATCATAGCGCTGGCAACGGGAAATGATGGTGGCAGGCAGCTTTTGTAGCTCGGTGGTCGCCAGGATGAACACCACGTATTCGGGCGGCTCCTCCAGCGTTTTGAGCAGCGCGTTGAATGCGCTGGCAGAAAGCATATGCACCTCGTCGATGATATACACGCGCTTTTTGAGTGCGTTGGGTGGGTAAACCACCTCGTCGCGAATGTCGCGGATATTGTCTACGCCGTTGTTGGAGGCTGCGTCCATTTCCAGAACGTCGGTAGCACTTCCCGCTTCGATCGAGCGGCAAGCGTCACAAACCAGGCAAGGCGAGCCGTTTTGCGGGTTTTCACAGTTGACCGCCTTTGCCATGATCTTGGCGCAGGTGGTCTTACCCGTTCCGCGCGAGCCGCAGAACAGATAGGCATGCGAAAAGCCGCCCGTCTTGATCTGATACTGCAGAATCGACGTGACGTGCTCCTGACCGCAAACATCCTGGAATCGTTGCGGACGCCATTTTCTATACAATGCCTGATGCATAATTACCTCCAAAATAGAACAGCACCTTGCTGCAAAACAAGACCATACACCTCAAAATCGAACGTCGCCCCTACGCGAACTTCGTACCTCCTGCTCAAAACAGGCAACCTCACGGCACACCGAGGTAACCGCTTAATGCTGCTTGGTTCCCCACCTGACATGGTTCACAGCCCCCGATTGCGTAAGACCCATTTCTCAACACAGCAGATACGACTCTTGTATTCGTAAAGGTTCGATCCTCAAAAGAGGGATCCACCCCTGCTGTAGCGGATTTCAGGTACAGGGCTCCGCTGCTTCCCCGGCTGGTATGGCCTTATTTCACAGCATGATGCTGTAACCATGCTATTATATCACAACTCAAAATAAAATGCAAGTGTTTTTACGAATTTTTCACAACTAAGATTATTTTCTCTCGACGGCTTGCGCGTAAATCCCCTACGGCACGTGCGGTATGATATAGGTGCACACAAAAAGAAAGGAGAAAATCAAATGAGATACCTAAAAGTCCTTCCCTTTGCGCTTGCCTGCCTTTTGATCTTCAGCTTTTGCAGCGGGTGCGGCAAGCAGCAGCCACAGACACAAGAGCCACAGCAAGACGCGCAAACGCAACCACCAAGCACCAACCAAAGCGTGGCTGACGTGTACCGCGAGCAGCTTGCCTATTACGAGCAAATGGTGCTGACGCTGCAAAACGAAATTCTGGCGCTTAAGCAGCAGCAATACGTAGAAGCCTTTGCCTACGAGCAGACCATTGCCTCGCTGCAGGCACAGCTGGACGCGCAAAACGCCGCGCCCGTTGACAAGCCCGAGCAGCCGCCCACAGAGCAGCCCGAGCCAGCCGTCGCCTTTACCTACGAGGTCAAAAACGGCACGGCAACGCTGACCTCCTACATAGCAGACGCCACCGAGGTGACCGTGCCCGACGAGATTGACGGCTACCCGGTCACCGCGCTTGGCGACAGTCTGTTCAAGAACACGGACGTCACCTGCGTGACCCTGCCCGACTCGGTAAGTGCCATTGGCTGGTTTGCCTTTTACGGCTGCGATCAATTGCAGCGCGTCACGCTTGGCGAGGCGGTCACCACCATCGGCTACGCCGCCTTTGACGGCTGCCCCAAGTCCATGACCATCGGGGGCGTGACCGGCTCGTACGCGGAAAAATATGCCATGAGCTACGGCTTGCAATTCGTCGGGCGATAATCCCCCAATACAAAAACCACCGCCTCGGCGGTGGTTTTTGCGTTATAACAGATCCTTGATGCTCTTGATCAGCGTATGTCCGCAGGAATGGCATGCGGTCAGCTTAGCGCGGTTATCGTCGCCGCAGACCGGGCATTCCACGTGGTCGCCCGAAAGCTCGGGCAGCACAAGCGTGTGCTTGGCACCGTACAGGTGGAACACGTTGTCGCCAATCTTGTATTCCTCGATAAATCCACCGCCTTGGGCAGCTTTGAGCTGCTTTTCCGTACCGTCAGGCAGATCCAAGGTCAGATACACCATAGTAGCAAGCGTTCTGGAATTGTATCGGGGCGATCCTGCCAAACCCTTGATCGCTACGTACTCATTTTGCACGTGCACGCGCTTGACCGTTCCCACAAAGGTACGGTCAAACAGGCAAAACGGAAAACGTGTGATGGCAAACGGCAGCAGCATGATCAGAATATACGCCGCGATGCGAGCGATGGGTGGAAGAATCTCAAAGATGCGTTCCCCCCGGAAATACAGCACCACGCCAAATGCGAGCAAGAGCAGCACACACGGCAGGGTCTTTTTGATCACCGCCCGGCGCACGTGACCCTGAAGGTCACGTGGCAAGCGGAGCGTTTGCTTGGACATAAGAAATTACTGATCGTTAGAGGCTGCTGCCTTACCGCCAACAAAGCCTGCGAGCATGCTCTTAAGGTCAATGCCCACGGATTCTTCCAAGGACTCGGTGATCTGGCTTGCGCTGGTCATAACGTCCTTCACAAGCTTTGCGGAGTTGCCTTCGCCGTACATCACGATCTTGTCGGTCTGAGCCAGAGGAGCGGCTGCGTTCTTGACAACCTCGGGCAGAGCGGTCAGGTACATATCCAGTACCGAAGCCTCGCCCATCTTCTTCTGTGCTTCTGCCTTCTTTTCGATCGCTTCAGCCTCTGCAAGACCTACGGCACGGATACCTTCTGCTTCCTTTTGCTTGGTATAAGCCTGTGCATCTGCCATAGCCTTCTGTGCGATTGCCTGCTGTTCCATCTCGAACTTTTCAGCTTCTGCCATCTTCATCTTAGCAAGAGCAGCCTGCTCTTCCTCGAATCTGCGTGCTTCTGCTTCTCTCTGACGCTTGATCAGGTCAGCCTCAGCCTTCTTTTCAGCCTCGTACTTGAGCGCGTCTGCCTTCTTGCGGATCTCTGCATCCAGCTTTCTTTCCTGGAGCGCGATTTCCTTTTCAGCCAGCTCTGCGTCCTTTTCTCTTCTTGCAATGTCTGCATCTGCAGCGGTGACCTCAATGGTCTTTCTCTGCTGTTCCTTCTGAATATCGTATGCAGCGTCTGCCTCTGCCTTCTTGATGTCAGCGTCCTTTTTCAGCTCGGACTGACGGATAGACAGCGCGGTGTTCTGCTCGGAGATACGCAGATTGGTATCAACGGCTACCTTGTTGGCAACCTCTTTTGCGTTTGCCTCGGCAATGCTGATGTCTCTTGCAGCCTCTGCCTTTGCGATCTGTGCAGCCTTACGGATCTGCTCAACGTTGTCAATACCCATGTTCTCGATCGTGCCGGCGCCATCCTTGAAGTTCTGGATGTTGAAGTTGACGATCTCGATACCCAGCTTACGCATATCGGGTACTGCGTTTTCCTTGATCTTCTCTGCGACGATCTGACGCTCCTGGACCATTTCCTTCAGGCCTACGGAACCGACGATCTCACGCATGTTACCTTCCAGCACCTGGGTGCAAAGGAAGATCAGCTGACGCTGATCCATCGCCAGCAGA
>JAZRQR010000215.1:0-1561 GCA_045650025.1 Eubacteriales bacterium | reverse complement strand
ACCGTGCCCCGGAGACGTTAAAATGCCTGTGGAGAAATCAATTGCGGTAACGTACACCTCCTTATTGGTGGTATGCGTATAAGAATAGACCAGAGTGGTATATCCCGGCACAGTTGTGTGCATCGTGCCGTCTTGATCGATCTCCAATCCGCGTCCTGCGATCTCTTTGGTCAGAACCTTATTCATAAGCCGGTCCAATTGTTCACCGGTAAAATGTTTTGCCTGATATGTATTTGCCATAAAACCTCCTATGATTTATTTGCATACATATCATATCATATTCTGCTCAAAAAAGCGTCCCCGTCAGGTCCTCGACGACATCCGCAAGTGTGCAAGCTGTCACACCGCCGAACACCACGTCAAAAAACAGCTTTCTTGCGCTCATGGGGTCTGAACCAATCTCACACACCGTGCACTCTCCCCCCTGTTCAAGCATGATGCTGTACTGTTGCACCAATCCAACACGCCGAGCGATCAGACGCGCTTTGATCTCGATCTCACCCACTTGGTATATAGCAGAACAGATCTGCTCTTCCGCCTTGTATTGCGTCATACCGTCATCCTCCGAAATGCAAAATGTCTTAATCATTATAGCACCTCAAGCGTGTTGAATCTTAAGATTTTTATGCCGCGTAACAGCGCGATTATTCGGGTTTTTTACGCTATTTCCCGTCATTTTGGCATGCAGAAACGCGATTTTTTGAGTCCGATCCCCCTTTTGTTCATTGTTAGTTCATTATCTTTAGTTTGCTTGTCGCATTTTGAAAAAGTCAAATAAAGCATAGCGCAAAAAAGGACTGCCGACAGCGCGGCAGCCCTTCTCGGGAATGCTTGATGATCAATAACCGATTACGGTTTCGAATACGACCTGAGCGTAGAGTCTGCCCAAGAAGTCGTTGGGGTGGTTGATGTTGTTACCGGTGTGGTCGCGGAAGCGCTTGTTGTCCAGAATTCTCTTGCTCATGCTGGTCATCTTTGCCACAGCGCAGGACTTGCCTTCTGCTACGTAATCTGCTGCCAGGGACTCAAATACGGTCTCAAAGCGATGCTGATTGCCGTACCAGCCGTTCACTGCCTCGGGGTTGGGGATCATGGTAGCTACCAGCAGCATTTCTGCCTCGGGAGCGATGTCGTAAAGCTTATCCGCGATCTTCTTGATCGCCTTCTGCTCGTTCTTGGGCGAGTTACCCGCATCGTTCATACCGAATGCAAGCAGGAAGAAATCACAGCCGTACTGCTCAACAAAGGGCTTGATGTACTCGTCGAACTTGCTAAAGCCGTCAGCGCTGGTCCAGCCACCAACAGCGGGGTTGATGTAGGTGATGGTGCCCTTGGTGCCGAATACGGTGTCCTCTGCAGGAGGCACGCATGCACCTGCAAGACCGGTGTTGACGTACTTGATGGTGTAGCCGTACTTCTGTGCCAGATACTGCGTGAACATCTGGGTATAGGGGGGCGCGTAAGGATGCATGCCTGCACCGCTGGAGGAGGTTGCACCAAAGGTGATACTGTCACCGTAGAAGATCATGGTAACGTCCTCGCCTGCTTCCATCTTGGCGAA
>JAZRQR010000214.1:0-1734 GCA_045650025.1 Eubacteriales bacterium | reverse complement strand
GGCGGTGACGGTACCATACTTGAGGCGGCGCGTCGCTCGGCTACGCGCGGCACACCCATCATGGGCATCAATCTCGGTCGTCTTGGCTTTATGGCAGAGCTTGAAATGCGCGAGCTTGCCGATCTTGACAAGCTGTTTGAGCCTGACGGCTATACATTGGAAAAGCGCTCCATGCTCAACGTTGAGCTGATCGGTGCCAAGGGCAACCTGCGCTCCTGCTGCTATGCGCTCAATGATGCGTCGATCTCCAACGGATCGATCGCGCGCATTGTCGACCTGGAGCTTTCGGAGGGCGGTGTGCCCGTGACCTCCTACCGTGCGGACGGCTTGATCGTGGCAACGCCTACAGGCTCGACCGCGTATTCCATGTCGGCGGGCGGCTCGATCGTTGACCCGCGCGTCTCCTGCTTCTGCGTCACGCCCATCTGCCCCCACTCGCTTGCGGCAAGACCTATGATCTTCCCCGACAGCGCGGTGCTGGAGATCAAGAACATCTGCCAGAGAGAGAAGATGCTGTATCTGACCGTGGACGGCAGAACCAATTACGAAATGTACAAGGGTGACGTGGTGCGCATCAGCAAATCTCCCTTGCAGACCAATCTTGTGCGCATCAAGAACTGCGGCTTTTATAAAAAATTGCGTCAGAAAATGACGGAGAATGAATAATTAAAGGAAAAGAGTCATGAAAAAGAACAGACATGAGAAGATCATAGAGATCGTGGAGAAGTACGAGGTCGAAACGCAGGACGACCTGATCGAGCATCTGCGCAAGACCGGCTATGAGGTCACGCAGGCAACCGTATCGCGTGATATCCGTGAGCTGAAGCTGACCAAGGTCATGAGCGAAAAGGGCTCTTATCGCTACGAGCTGCCCAAAACGGGTGAGCCGCTTGGCAATTTCAAGTTCAGCCATGCGCTTGCCGAGTCTATCACATCGGTAGACTTTGCCATGCATACCGTTGTGGTCAAAACCTTCCCGGGTATGGCGCAGGCAGTTGCCGTGGGCATTGACAATCTGCACCTGCCGGTCATTCTCGGCTGTGTGGCAGGTGACGATACCATTATCATTGTCGCACGCAATACCGAGGCTGCGGCAGATTTGAACACAAGAATCAAGGAAATTATCAGAGGACAGTAAAGAGGGAACACCATGCTTTGCAATCTGCATATTGAAAATATTGCGGTCATTCGGAGTGCGGATATCTCGTTTTCGGACGGCTTTTGCGTTATGACCGGTCAGACCGGCGCGGGCAAGAGCGTGATCGTGGATAGCATCGGGCTTGTCTGTGGCGGCAAGGGTGACCGAGAGCTGGTGCGCTCGGGTCAGGATGCCGCATGCGTGACGGCGCATTTCTCGGGGCTATGCGCGGCGGTTGTCTCTGCGCTGGATGCCCTGGGCATTGCATGTGACGAGGGTGAGGTCGTGCTGCAGCGCACGCTGAGTGCCGACGGCAAGAGCAGCGCACGCATCAACGGACGTGCCGCAACGCTTGGCATGCTGCGCGAGGCAAGCACGCATCTGATCTCGATCCACGGGCAGGACGATAACCGCTTGCTTTCGGATCTTGCGTATCACATGGATATGCTGGACGCGTAT
This sequence comes from Eubacteriales bacterium, assembly GCA_045650025.1. Taxonomy (GTDB): domain Bacteria; phylum Bacillota; class Clostridia; order Oscillospirales; family CAG-272; genus SVQP01. The sequence goes on along the minus strand of JAZRQR010000214.1, from coordinate 137 downwards.
GCCGATCTGGATGCGCAAAAGACCGCGTATACCGAGCAATATACTGCGTGGCGCGCGCTTTGCGACAAGCGGGACGCACTCATTCGCGATGCGGGTGAGCGTTTGCGCACCGTGGAAATGCTGACCTATCAGATCAA
>JAZRQR010000213.1:0-20188 GCA_045650025.1 Eubacteriales bacterium | reverse complement strand
CTTTCCTTTCTGTTTGCGTACTTGATACCGTAAGGCTTGAACAGATAGATTGGAGTCGGGCGTATAGAATACTCATACGGATTGCACCCAAACTCTTTATAAAATGCTCTCTGATAACCGTCCACGCTCTCAAATCCGTATTCAAATGCAACGTCAATGATTTTGACTTTTTCATCTCGCAATCGGAGTGCGGATTTGGACAATCTAAGACGCCTGATATATACAGCAGGTGTCATATGGAGCAAATCCACAAAAAGTCTATATGAGTACCACGGAGAATACCTTGATACACTCGCAAGATCGGCCGTGGTGATATTGTTATCAAGATTCGCCTCAATGTAATCCTGCATTCTTTGAACCGCTTCTATATGCTCATCCATTTCTGTTCACCTCCTTACGCTGATATTGTAGCATAACATCAAAAGATTTTCTCGACTTTATTTGCCCAAATAGTTCAGCCGCCCAAGAATTTGGACGGCCATTTTATCGAGCAAATGAGTTCTTATCTATGTTCCGTTTATCGCCAGTTTCGCCTTTGTATTACATAGGCTTCGGGCAAAGCCTATACCCCTTTGTAGGGGCGGATTCCATATCCGCCCGTATCGTGATTTGTAGGGGCGGATTCCATATCCGCCCGTATCGTGATTTGTAGGGGCGGATTCCATATCCGCCCGTATCGGGAGCATATAGAATGCTCCCCTACGATATAGCATCATTATAACACAAATCGGCAGAGAAAACAAGAGTTATATTCCGACTTCGTCGGAGTGATATGATCGCGTGCGCGATCGTGATATTGAAGCCTTACGGCTCCAGTGATATTTTATTCGCCTCCAAACTCGCGTAGCGAATACCACTCGGCGATAGCCGAATATCACTGCGAAGCAATAGAACTCGCCGTAGGCGAATAAAACTGCCCAACTTCCTTATGAGAAGTTGGGCAATGCAAGGGCTTTTTTATTTGTTTATGCGCGGATCAGATCCTCATAATACGCCATGGGCACGGCAAGGTTTCCTTTGCCCACGCCGATGCGGATGTCGGGCTTATTGGTGCCGTGGAAATCGCTGCCGCCGCTGGGGAGCAGACCGTGTTCTTTTGCCAGCTCGTGTGCAAGCGCGATGGTTTCGGCATCGTAGGTGGAGTATTCGGTCTCCATGCCTACAAGCCCTGCCGCCTTGGCAAGCGGCAAAAAGGTGCGCAGCTTGGGCTCGTCCAAGCTCAAAAACGGATGCGCGAGGATGGGAATGGCATCAAATTCGATCAGCTTGCCGATCACCTCAAACGCATCAGGCTTTTGCGGCTCGTGGTAGTAGCCGCCCTTTTTGGAGAGCAGCGAGGAAAACGCCGCCTGAATGGACTCTACGTAGCCCGCTTTCATCAGCTCGGCAGCAACCAGTGCGCGGTTGACCACGCCGTCGGGTGTGGCAGCCTTGATCTTTTCATACGACACCGCATAGCCTGCTACGCTCAGGTTGGCGCACAGGTCAATGTTGCTCTGCTCCTTGCGCACCAGATAATCGGACACGTACGCCTCGACTGCATCCAGATGATCCAGCGTGCGAAACAATCCCACGATATGCAGCTCGGTGCCAAGGTAATCCGCCGACACCTCAATGCCGGGAATCGCCAGCACGCCGCTATCCTTGGCAGCCTCCAGAAATACGGGGATGCCCGAAACGGTATTGTGATCGGTCAGCGCAATGGCGCAAAGGCTTGCATCCTTGGCAAGCGCGATCAGCTTGGCAGGCGTGCAGGTGCCGTCCGAATAGATGGAATGGGTATGCAGGTCACACAGTTTCATAATATCTCCTTAAAGCTTAAAGCGGAATGCATCCACGGCGGCGCTTGTAAATCTGCCAAACAGCTTGATAGTCAGCGCGTGCGTACCATGGATCGGGGGGATTTGCGCGCTCACGGTTGCAAATGCATCGCTTGCGGACACCTTAAAATCGGTATGATATTTGCCGTCCAGATACAGCTCTACGCGGCAATTGGCATCCGATCGCAGGGTAATTTCCATGCATCTCTCCCCTGCAAACGACAGGTAGCGATAGGTCGCGGCATCCCCGTTGTGCATCTCGGTCAGCGCAAGCACGTACGCGGATTCCTGATCGCCCGCGATACGCACGTTGCCGCTCAGCTCGCATGCAAGGTTGGCAGGCAAAAGGATGCTTGCCTTGATGGGCGCGCCCACCCCTTGCGTGGTCTGCTTGACCTCGGGGATCATGCCGTTTTCATCAAAATAGATAGGCTCAGCGCACACGTGGCGCGAATAGTCCGCACCGTGCGTGGAGCGGTGATAGAACACGTACCATTGATCCTTAAAGCACACCATGCTGCCGTGATTGTTCCACACACCGGGGTCACAGCCGAAATTATCAATGATCACGCCGCCGTACGTAAAGCCGTGCATGGGATGATCTGACACGGCATAGCCAAGGCAGGAGGGTCTGCCGTCGGGACGGTCGGGGTCGCCATGGCGGTGTGTATCGGCGAACAGCAAATAGTATTTGCCGTTGATCTTTTTAATTGAGCTGCCCTCGTGGAACTCATGCTCCTCGACTGTCAGGGGGCATTCCACAATACTGTCCGGCTCGATCTCCACCATGTTGGCCTTGAGCTTTGCCACCTTGCCCCAGGTGATCTGTCCCCAATAGAGGTAGGCTTGTCCGTCATCGTCGATCAGTACGGCAGGGTCAATGCCCCACACGCCCTCAAGCAGTCCAACGTCCACAAAGGGTCCGGTCGGGTTCTGCGATTTTGCCACGCCGTTTCTGCCGTCCGGCACGCAGTAATAGAGGTAATACCAGCCGTCACGGTAGGCGCAATCGGGCGCGTACAGCGCGCCGCAATCCTGTGCCCAGGTGGAATCGGCAAGCGAGAACACCACGCCGTGATCCACCCAATGCACCATATCGTCCGAGGAATACACGTGATGCACGTCGCTGCAAAACGTCTTTTTTCCTTGTATATCAAACGAGCCGTACAAATAGATGCGTCCGTCCTCCCACACGTGGGCTTCCACGTCGGGCACAAACGTATCGGGCGCTAAGATGGGATTGTGCGCAAAATTCATGCTCTTGCTCATGCAATATTCTCCTTGTTTTTGTCATAGCGGCGGAAAGATGCATATACGGGAATGGCGCAAAGCGGAAACAGCATACCGATCAGCATGCCAAGACGCATGCCAAGCTGCTCGGGTGCAAGACCCAGCGTTGCGGCAAGCTCCGAAATAGCAGGAACGGCAATTGCCACGTCGGTGACAACGCCCACCATCTGCGGTCCGATCGACGCGCCCATGTCACCGCCCGCTGCCATGAGTGCAAACAGCAGCACACCGCCTGCGGGGAAACGGTCGGAGGCGACCAACAAACTTCCGGGCCACATCATGGACACGCAAAAGCCGGTAAAGGCACAGCCCAGCAAGCCCACAATGGCAAAGGGCGAGAGCGCGGCGATCAGATAGCACGCCACAGCTCCGACAGCACCCCACAAAATAGCGCGCGAGGGATGCTTGCCCACCTTGGCAAACAAGCTTCTGCCCATGCCGAGTGCCACCGAGAAGCACGCCACGCCCATAAGGTCACCCAATACCTTGGGCAGCCCGAGAGCTTGCTCTAAGTACCCCGACGCCCATTGCGCCATGGTACACTCGGACGCACCGCCAAGGAAAATGGCGAGCACGCACAGCCAAACCGTTTTGTTCTTCATAAAATGCAAAGCTCCCGAGGTCTTTTCGGGGGTCTGCATTTCGGGGATAGGAGTGCGGATGAATAACAGCGCAGCCGTCAGCGGTACTGCGGTCATGAGCAGCACCAGCCATTGCCAATGCTCGTTGCCAATCAGCAGCAAAAATGCGGTCGCGACCACCACCATGCCCACAACGCCCCAAGCGTACACCGAGTGCAGCTTGCTCATTTCCCGCTCGGGATTTTCGGCAGGGATGGCAGCAATGACGGGGCTGATGAGCACCTCGCAAAGTCCGCTTGCCGCGCACGCCACCACCGTGCCAAGCGCCAAGCCGAGATACACGGCGCCCGGGAACAGAATGGGGGCAGCCGCCATGAGCACCATACCTGCAATGGCAATGATGGGCGTGAGCTTGACGGTCAGCGGAATATTGAATTTATGCGAAAAGAACGAGAAAATGAGATCCACGGTCAGCTGGGTAAAGAAGTTGATCAGCACCAGCGTGCCCAAAAGCGAATACGAAATGCCGTACTCCTGGTGGAATGTCAAAAACAGCAGCGGCGGCAGATTGCCGATCACACTCATGGTGATATTGACCGCATAGCAAGCCGCAACCGTGCGGCGGTAGTTGTGTTGCATGATGGGGTCTTCCTTTCGGGGTCAAATCTTACAGAGATTATAGCATAAAAGCAAAGGCGAGTCAATGGGAATGAGCAAAAAGATAAAGAGATGTGAACACTTCCCCTCCGAGTGTCATTCTGATGCAAAGATGCGGCACATTGAGAGCAAGCAAAAGCATGAGCATGAGCCGTGATACCGGGGACTGTCCCCTGTGTCGTGTCCGTAGGACATGATACTGCGGGGCTGTCCCCTGTGTCACGGTGAAGTGGGCTGTGTTGGGTTTCTCGATGCTTATTTTGCCTAAGCAATTATTTTTACACGAGGACAGTCGAGAACTGTCCGTATAATCAAAAATGACTTCGGCTAAGCAGACGTTGATCAAGTCGTTCGCAGATCCCGCTGCGCCACGACACGGGGGACAGTCCCGCAGTAACATGCCCTTTGGGCACGTCACAGGGGACAGTCCCCAGTATCATGGCTTGCGCTTTTGCTATATTCCGTATCCTGCTGCGCGACGGATACTGCATGCCGCAAAAGTTCGACTTCGCTCGCTGCTCTGCAGCATCGCTCCGCTCAGGATGACACATACAGGGGAGCACGTGCACAAAAAGCCGCCCGTGGCGGCTTTTTGTGATGTTATTTATCCAACTTTTGCACCGTAACGGTAATCGTGGCATTCTCCCAATCGGACAGCGTAAAGGTGGGCGTTTGATTGCCAAAGAAGTAGAACAGCACCTCATCCATAGAATTATTGTCCACCATCAGCTCCTGCCCTGCCCTCTCGCGTACACGCACGCAATGCCCTGCAACCGCGTGCACCCACGTGTCGTCCTTGCCGGGCTCCGTGACGGTTTTGGCTTCCAAGTCCAAAATCAAGGACTTCTCCTCATAACGCAGGGTAGCAGTATGCTCATCCAGCCACTCCACCGAAATGCCAAGCGCGGTCAATGTGGCGATCATAGGCAATTTTGCATACGAGGTGTGAGAAATAAGCGGCACCAAGATCAGCCGGTTATCGGGATAGCGGAATTCAAACCCATCATACACGTACGCGACGGCAGCGTCATGCTCTTTCCCCTGCACGATCAGCGTTGCCTCTTTCTCCTGAAAACGCTCATAGATCGGATCGGGGGCAAGCGCATGCAAACACAAGGCAAGCGCAAAGCACAGCAAAAGCGCGCCGAGCACGATCAAAATCACTCGTTTTTTCATTTCCAATCACCAGAACCACGTTGTGGAAATCAGCCACACACACACAGCCGCGAAGGTGACACCCAGCGAAATGAAATTGGCAACGATCAGCTTGCGTTCCTCTGCAACAATGGAAAAAACGGTTGCAAGGATGAACGGAAGGGGGGGAACGGGCAAATAGAACAGCGCGCCAAAGCCCGCAAGATGCCACGGTGCCCAAAGCCCCAACAAATTAAACAGCAGCGTCAATATTGCGCAAAGCCACAAAATGCTCAACAGCACGTAGTTGATGATGGTGAAAATCTTAGCCGCCTTTTTCATAATAAACCTCTCTGTTTTTTCATCATACCGATCACATTCTGCAAACCAACCGTTGGGTTAAGATATACTTGTTCGCCACATGCAACACCGATGACGTAGAAAAATTCCCCGTCCATATAGATCCAATTGGATGCGGTCACCGTAATCTCATCCCCTGCCTTAACAGCATTATAAAACCCGTTTTGCATCAGCTGGTTATGATTCTCTGCGCAGATTTCCAATCGAACCGTATATGTTGCAACCAGATTCCCAATATTCTCCGGAGATACGCCTAAAAAGGGCGCGAGTGGTTCCGGGGAGGCAAACACGACGTCCAAATACACGGTCTCTGCCGATGCAAATTCCGCGGCATCAAGATCCTCTCGCATCGGTTGTTTAGCCCCCTCCACGTATGAGATACTTTCCAAAACAACCGAATAGGATTGATAATTTTCCGAATCAGACAAATGATCGTACATAATATTGTTATATCCGCACGATTGTAAACAGATTACGCACACAAGCAGCACGAATACTGCAATGATATACTTTTTCATAACAAACCTCCTCGATTTTTGTCTTCACCTATATAGACGCTTTTTTTCGAGAAAAGTTTCGTTTTTTATGAAAATTTTTGAAAATTATTTTTTCAACGCCTCAAAGACCTTTGCCCACACCGCCTCGTCCTGCGCGGTCATGCGATCCCAATCGTAGTCTGCCACGAACGCCGCCTTTTGCTCCAGCGTTTTGTTCGGGTGCTTTTTGCGCTGCTTGGTCAGCTCGGCAAAGAAGGCGTCCTTGTACGCCACGGCATCGGCGGTATAGTTGGGGTTGTGCCCCTTTCCCTTGACCAGCACGATCTCCACGTTTTGCTTGTCCGCAAGCCCTGCCGCCAGCGCATCGTAGTGCGGATTTTTCTTACAAAGCTTATCGTCATCCGAGTAGATCAGCAGCACCTTGGCATTGGTGTTTTGCAGCGTTTTGACCGCGTCATAGTCCACGTAATCGGGGTTTCTCTCGCGCTCCAGCGCCATGATGTGCTTGCGGCAGCCCTTGAGGAGTCCGCCAAAATAGGACTCGATCAGCTTTTCCACCGACACAAAGCCGGAGAATACCACCACGTGCGAGATCTCGGGGTGCAACGCGCTGATATTGAGCGTGGAAAATCCTCCCCAGCTATGCCCCACGACCGAGAAATCATAGCCCGCAAAGCGCGGATCTGCCTTGATTGCCTTGAAGCAATCGTCCAGATCGTGCAGCGACTGCGCCATGCCGTTGGTGCCCTCGCCGCCCGAGAGCATGCAGCCCGTGTGGTCATAGGAAAGCACCTTGTATCCCGCGCGGCAAAGCATTTCGATCTCCTTGGTGTACGCCTCGTGCCCTGCACCCATACCGTGATCAAACACAATCAAGCGTCCGGGGATAGGGTTTTCATAGCTGTACAGATATCCGTGCAGCTCATGTCCCAAGGATGAGGGAAACACGTAGCGCTCAACGTTGAGATCTTCAAAATCGGCAGCCGAGAAGAAAAACACGTCGCCCGTGTCGTCGCATCTGCCGTACGCCATCTTTTTATATTGCTCTACGATCATTTTGGTAAACATAAGTCACCTCATTCTTTCTCAATAATGCGGTTCAGCGCGGGAGCTGTGGGTTTATAGGGCGCGTACATCACGGTGCTGGGCACGTGCGTGACAGTCAGCGCGCCGCGCAATTGGGTGTGCAGCGTGCCGCCCAAAAGCCCGGGGATATGGTAATCGTACTGCCCTGTTTTCAGACCAAAGGTAAAGCGCACGCCTTCATATACAATGCTGGAATTGTTGTTATGGCAATGCCCTGCGCACACCTCGTCAATGCCGCAATCCTTGGCAAAGCGCATAAAATCCTCGGGGGAGGCGATGGGATGGAACCGCTCCAGTCGGCAGCCGAAATCGCCCTGCTCTGCAGGCACGTCCACGGCAAGCACGTAGCGGGGGCGTTCCTCGGTGGCGTAACCCTTGGCAAGCTCAGCGGTGCGGTACTCCACGATCGGAATGTGGAACGCCATGATCGCAGGCACAATCTGTCCCTGCGCGGCGCGGATCTTTTCGGCACTCTCGCGAATGCGCGCCATCTGGTCGGGGTAAATACCGGGAACACGGGTGACCTCGGGGTCAGAGGTATCACCGCAGCCGTTGGAGTCGGTCATATACAGCACGCGCACAAGCTGCTCGCCTACCGCAATGCCCACGGTATAGTTGCCGTTTCCCGTCACGCTGCCGCGCGAGAACAGGCAATACGGGCGGCTTTCCAGCATCTTACACTGCCAAGCCACGCCAAGCGCGGTCTCGTTGTCGTGGTTGCCGAACACGGGTGCCCACGGGATGCAGAACGAATCCATGAGCTCACAGTAACGCTCAAACGTTCTGCCGCTGTCGTCAAACGAGCCGTACACCATGTCGCCCGTGATAAAGATCACGTCAGGCTGCGTTTGCGCAACCAGGGCGCGGATATGATCGGCACAAACCGCATCAAACTTTTCGGGCAGCCAAGCCAAATATTCGTCACGACACAGGCGCGTGGGAAAACGCATCTGCGCCGAGTCGATAAACTGCATATCGGTAATTTGCAGCAGCTTGATGGGGGTATCCGCGCGATCGGGGGCAAGCTGCACCACCGCGTCGCAGCCGGCATACGCGGCGATAGTGGGATGCTTGAGAATCTGTGCCATAGTTTTTATCTCCTTTAGGTAAATTCAATCTTACAATGGGAATATTGCGGATGCGTCTGCGTCTGTCCGTCCACCGCCCAGCCTACGCATCTGCCGCTCTCGGTAAAGAGCATGTGCGCGCGCTCGGGGGCGTACAAAACCGCGTGCTCCGCGCTCGGGATCTCGCCAATGCCAAGGCTCTCCCCGCGCGCAAGCAGGGCGAATTTAAGCAGGCAATCGATCTCGTGGCGATAAGCAAACGTAGCAGGTTGCGCGATCAGGAAATCGGCGGGGGTATAGTACCGCTCGCAAAAGTCCGCAAAGCCTGCAGGGCTTTCGCCAAGCGGCATATAGGATGGGCCGTAGGTCGAGCCGTCCGCAATGGGGCGCATACCGTACTGCTCGTACATGCGTGCTGCGCGCGGTGCGCTGGTGCAAAACAAGCCCAGCGGCAGGTCGGTGCGACTTTGCAGGTCGGCATACCACATTTCAAGCAGCTTTGTGCCGATCCCCTGCCCACGGTGGGATTCCAAGGTCAAAAAGTTGCCGAAATTGCCGATAGCGTCCGTGTGTGTGCCCCATCCGTACCAAAGGCGGCTGACGCATGCGCCATCCTCATGCGCAACAAAATAGGTGTCGGTGCAATCACCTGCCAAGCGACCCGAAACGCGCGCACGCATGGCATCGGCATAGGATTTGCCGATCGATTCCTCGGCAAGCATGCGCGAAAGAGCGTTACCTGCCTCATTTATGCCCTGTTCGGGGCGAAAAACGTCGTATTGCAGCATTATCCGTAGCTTTCCAAATGCACGGTCCCGCGGTTTACCAGCTGCACCTGCTCCGAAGGGATAGAAACGGGAATCAAAATGCGCGCAGGCTTTTCGGAATACATGGCTTGCAGCATCAGCGCAGTTTGCTGTTCGGTCAGATACTGCTTGCAAAGCTCCAATACCTGCGCATCGCAAACGCTTTTACTTGCCAGATCCTGTCCTGCAAGATAATGCTCCAATCTTTCTGCAATGTTTTGATATTCCGTGTCGGTCACAGTATCGGTCAGGATATAAATTTTGCTATGCGCTGCCAAGGGGTACTGCTCCAGCTTATCCTGCGAGGATTTTTCGCTGCAGGGCATATAATAGGAAAGCGCCTTGGCAATATCAAACTGCTTTGCGCCGCCCTCCTCCATTGCTGCCATAATCGCATCGTATTGCTGCTCGGTCAGCACGTGCGGCAACTCTACGGGATAAACCGCGGCAGAAAAGCTGACCTTCACAGCGGTCACGGTATCGCCGTCGGGAGATTTTTTCGGAATTTTAACGTCCACACCTGCCTCCTTGACCACAATACCACTGACAAAGCAGGTACCGTCACCGTTGGAGGTATAGGAAATGTAATAGTTCTCCTTGGCAAACGGGTCATACGCCGTAGCAGAGGTAGCAAGCTCACTAACCAAGCCACCGTCACAAGCGCAAAGCATTGCTGCACACAGCAGCGCACAAATAAGACAAAGAATCTTTTTCATAAAAATCACCTCATGAAACATGAATTTGCAGAATATTCGGATCTATATAATCGTAAATGGCATTGCGGAATTTGTCAAAATCCCTGATGCCGTAAAGCACATGCAGGTCGGGCACTTCTACCCTTTCCTTATAATACTCGCTGTAATCGCGCAAAAATTCCAACTCGGTATGCCCCTTGATGATCACATGCCCTGTATGAAACAGCTTTTCTACAGCATTCTGCCGCAGTTCAATCGAATCGACACGGCTGACGGTCAGCTCGGTGCGAATGCGCTTGCGATTTTTATGCGAGTGCCTATACCTGATATAATAGTTTTGGCGGTAACTGATCCCGCGCTCACTAAGGCAAAGGTCGTGCGGATTGTTTGAGAGCAGCGTGGTCACGTTGGTAACTCCAAACAGCACTGCCATGAACGCAAGCAGATAATACCCTTCTTCGCTGCCGATCATTGCCACGGTTGTGATCAGAAAAAAGACCGCGGTTACGATGGGATACCACCAATTTTTCTTGTTCTGTATGCTCCAAAGAGGGTTTAGCTTAAACTCCATCACTTCACCTCATAGCTGTCGTTGTACAAAACCGCTGCGTTCTGCACTTGGTTATTGACCTCGTTGCGAAAGCGTTCAAAATCGGTCACACCGCTAAAGGTGTGCTTGCCGGGCAGCTTGACGTCATTGACGTCATAGCCTTTCTCGGCATATTCCACCAACACGTCCTGCTCCAGTGCAAATATCGATCGGGCATTTCCATAAAAGGTCACTCTGCCTACGTTGTATTTTTTCTCCAGCGCGTTTTGGTGCAGCTCCACCTTTTGCAAAGGGGCAACCGTCAGTGTCGCACGCACGCTCTTTCCCTGCTTTTCTCCTGCCCAACGCTTGATAGTAAAGGTGGTTTGGTAGCGTAGCGTTCCGTCCGTCAGCTCCAGCGAGCCGGCACCGCTCATCATGAACGCCACAACAAACAAAAGGAGCAGAATTGCAATAATGGGAATAGCGAAATACGTGCCGCTGATCAGCGGTCCTATGCAAAGCAAGCAAAAGAGCGGCACACACGCAATCAGCGCCAGCGCAAACCGCTTTTGCAGCAGCTTTGCCAGCGGATGGCATGTAAATTTCATCACAGCACCTCCGCAAGGGCTGCAAGATCCTCCTTGGTAGTAGCCCAGCTTGTTGCCAAGCGGATGACGGTATGCGTGTCGTCGTACTTCTCCCAAGTGGAAAAGCGCACCGATTTGGCAAGCTCTTGGCATTTGGCATCTTCCACGATGAAAAACTGTTGATTGGTGGGCGAATCAATATAGGTCTTGTACCCCTTTTCCGCACAGATGCGACGCAGCTCCTTTGCCATAAGGGTGGCGTTTTTGCCAAGCTCAAAATACAAATTATCGGTAAACAGCACGTCAAACTGCACGCCGATCAAGCGTCCCTTTGCCAGTAAAGCGCCGTTTTGCTTGACAAACGTGAAGAAATGCGCGGGGGTATTATTGTGCGTGAACACCACTGCCTCACCGCACAGTGCGCCCACCTTGGTGCCACCGATGTAAAACACGTCGCAAAGATCGCAAAGATCCCCAAGTGTCACGTCGGTTCCCTCGCTCATAAGTCCGTAGCCAAGGCGCGCGCCGTCCAGAAACAGCGGAATATTGTACGCGCGGCAGACGGCGGAAATGGCTCTCAGCTCGTCCTTGGTGTAAAGCGTGCCGTACTCGGTGGGGTGGGAGATATACACCATCCCGGGAAACACCATGTGCGTATAGCTGGCATCTGCATAAAAGGTCTTGATCAGCGCCTCGACCTCATCGGCGTGCACCTTGCCCTCGTGCCCCGGCACGGTCAGCACCTTGTGGCCCGAGGCTTCGATCGCGCCTGCCTCGTGCGCTGCGACATGTCCCGTGGTTGCCGCAATCACGCCCTGCACAGGGTGCAGCATGGAAGCAATGACGATCTTATTGGTCTGCGTGCCGCCCGCTAAGAAATGCACGTCCAAATTCTCTCTGCCGCACGCCGCCTTGATCTTGGCTTTGGCGGACGCGGTATACGTGTCCTCGCCGTATCCCGGCTGCGCGTCCAGATTGGTCTCGATCAGCCGCTGCAAAATACGCTCGTGCGCGCCAACGTTATAGTCACATTCAAAAGAAAGCATGATTTTTCCCCTCACATTGGTTTCATTATTTTCATTATAGCATACCCTTTGGAAATATGCAAGAAAAATCTTCTTTACCTATATAGACGCAAAATGCACGCAAAAAGTCCGACCCCTTTTTCAAAGATTTTCAAAACTTTATAAAATTTTCACATTTGGCATAATCTGTTATAAATTTATTCACAATATAACATTATAATATACGCCGTACGTTTCCCACCGATATAAGGGAGTAGTCGGCACTATATGTGCGGTGAAGTCAATAGCACGGAATTTTTCCTGGCTTTACCTGAAATGACGAGACTTATCTGTAAAGATTTACAGGTAGGTCTATTTTTTTGCGAAAAAATAAATAAAATAATATCAATATCATTTGGGAGGAACATCAATGAAGTTTTATTGCACAGACAAAGAAGCTGTTTTGCAAGAGCTGGATGCGGCTACCGAGGGCTTAAGCTCTGCCGAGGCGCAGAAGAGACTCGAGCAAAACGGCAAGAACAAGCTGGCAGCCGCTAAGGGCAAGTCGATCATCCGCCGCTTCTTGGAGCAGCTGGCTGACCCCATGATCATCATTCTGCTGGTTGCTGCAGCCATCAGCGGCGTGCTGGGTGTGGTGGAGAACGAGGGCTTTACCGACGTCATCATCATTCTGGCAGTCGTTATCATCAATGCCGTACTGGGCGTTTACCAGGAAAGCAAGGCTGAAAAGGCGATCGAAGCGCTGCAGGAAATGTCCGCCGCTACCTCCAAGGTACTGCGTGACGGCAAGGTACAGATCATTCACAGCGAGGATCTGGTTGTGGGTGACATCATTCTGCTGGAGGCAGGTGACGCTGTTCCCGCAGACGCAAGAATTCTCGAAAATGCTTCCCTGAAGGTTGAGGAGGCTGCGCTGACCGGAGAGAGCGTTCCCGTTACCAAGTTTATTGATACCATTTATCTGCGCGAGGGCGAAAAGGACGTTCCCCTGGGCGACCGCAAGAACATGCTCTACATGGGCTCTACCGTTGTGTACGGTCGCGGCACCGCAGTGGTCACCGCTACCGGTATGGATACCGAGATGGGTAAGATCGCAGGCGCGCTTGCCGATGCCGAGGAGGGTCAGACCCCTCTGCAGAGAAAGCTGGCACAGCTTTCCGGCATTCTGACCTGGCTGGTGCTGGGTATCTGTGTGGTCGTGTTCGGCGTACAGGTGATTCGTCAGGGTAACCTCAGCTTTGCAGATACCATTCTTCCCTCCTTCATGGTTGCCGTTTCTCTGGCAGTTGCCGCAATTCCCGAGGGTCTTGCAGCAGTCGTTACCGTCGTGCTTTCCATTGGTGTGACCAACATGTCCAAGCGTAACGCCATCATCCGCCGCCTGACCGCGGTGGAAACCCTGGGCTGCGCACAGATCATTTGCTCGGACAAGACGGGTACGCTGACCCAGAACAAGATGACCGTTGTCGACCACTTTGGCGAGGACGAGGCTTATATTGCCAAGGCAATGGCGCTTTGCTGTGACGCTGAGCTGGACCGCGAGGGCAACATTACCGGTGAGCCCACCGAGGCTGCGCTGGTTGGCTGGGCTGACAAGCTGAGCCTTAAGAAGTACGATCTCAAAAACGCTGCACCCCGCTGCGGCGAAGCTCCCTTTGACTCGGGCAGAAAGATGATGACCACCGTGCACACCACCGAAAGTGGCTGCGTACAGTACACCAAGGGCGCGCCCGACGTGGTCATCGGTAAGTGCACGCACTACCTGGCTGGCGGTGTGGCAGTTCCCATGACCGAGGAATACAAGACCGCTATCCTGTCCGCAAACAAGACCATGGCAGACAAGGCACTGCGCGTTCTGGCTTGCGCACAGCGCATCTGGGACTCCGCTCCCGCTTCTTATGAGCCCGAGGCGCTGGAGGAAAGCCTCTGCTTCGTAGGCCTTTGCGGCATGATCGACCCCGTTCGTCCCGAGGTTAAGGACGCCATTGCACAGTGCCGCACCGCAGGCATTCGTCCCATCATGATCACGGGTGACCACGTGGACACCGCCGTGGCAATTGCCAAGGAGCTTGGCATTATTACCGAGGACACTTATGCAATTACCGGCGCTCAGCTCAACGATATGGATGATGAGGAATTTGCATCCAAGTTCCAGAGTATCAGCGTTTACGCACGCGTACAGCCCGAGCACAAGACCAGAATCGTCAATGCATGGCGCGGCGCAGGCTACGTGACCGCGATGACCGGTGACGGCGTTAACGACGCTCCTTCCATCAAGTCTGCAGACATTGGCGTGGGCATGGGTATTACCGGTACCGACGTTACCAAGAACGTAGCAGACATGGTGCTGACCGACGATAACTTTGCTACCATCGTGGGTGCTGTAGAGGAAGGTCGCCGCATTTACGACAACATTCGTAAGGCGATCCAGTTCCTGCTCGGCTCTAACATGAGTGAGGTCATCTCCATCTTTACCGCAACCCTTCTGGGCTTTACCATTCTGGAGCCCGTTCACCTGCTTTGGATCAACCTGGTTACCGACTGCTTCCCTGCTCTTGCGCTGGGTATGGAAAAGGCAGAGCCCGACATCATGCACCGTAAGCCCAGAGATGCAAAGGCTGGCGTGTTTGCCGGCGGTATGGGCGTGGATATCGTATACCAGGGCTTGATGGTATCGGTGCTGACTCTTGCCTCTTACTTTATCGGCCATGCACTTGCCGGTGACGCTGCAAACGGCGACCACGGCATGACTATGGCGTTCCTGACCATGTCCATGGCAGAGATCTTCCACAGCTTTAACATGCGCTCGCAGCGCGGCAGCATCTTCAAGCTCGGCTCGCAGAACAAGGTTCTGTGGCTGGCAGGCGCAGGCGCTCTGCTTGCAACCACGCTGGTTTGCGAGATTCCCTTCCTTGCAAATGCATTCGGCTTTGCCTCGGTTGGCTTGGTCGAGTACGGCATCGCAATCGGCTTGGGTATCACCGTGATCCCGATCGTGGAGCTTGTCAAGCTTGTACAGAGAGCCATCGCAAAGAGACGCGAAAAGTAATGAAAACAGAACAAGAGGTCGTCGCAAGACGACCTCTTTTTTGTATATGGGTTTGGGCGGGCGACCACAGGTCGCTCCTACGGGCAGTGTCATTAAGTTAAGGAAAACTCATAGCGGGCATCCAAACAATGCGGGTACGCGCTAAAAAGCCGTCCCCTCGGGGGAAGGAGGGTTCCCATAGCGTACCCGCTATGGGAGGAAGGGGAACTCGTAAAGAAATTAGAATAGTATTATCTTAGCGGTTTTTGCAAAATCAAGACAGTTTCTGCTCGAAATTCACCTGCCCGACTTTCACGCACATTCCCCTTCCTCCCACTGCGCAAGCTTGCGGGAGCCCACCTTCCCCCGAGGGGACGGCTTTTCGGAGCGCATCCGTTCCGCTTTCTTGCCTGCAGTGGGTTTTTCTTAACTTAATGGCATTGCCCCTACGGGGTGTTTCATGTATTAAAGGGATTTACTCGTAGGGGCGACCTGCGGTCGCCCGCAAAATATCATTATACGCCGATAATCTGTGCGCAATTGATCACCTTTTCGGCAAGCATACCCTTGTTGTAATAATAATGATTTGCCGCCTCGTAGCCGATGTGCGGATTTTTTTGCATCAGAGCATACAAGGCAAGCGCGTTTTGCATTTCCTCTTGCGCAATCTCACGCATTGCCTGCGCGTCTCCCTGCTCTCTTGCCGGGTAAAAGCGCACCTGCGCGTAGCACGAGGCAAAAATCGCATCGGCAGCCAGCGCCATTTGCTTATAGGTACAGTCGGGCATGTCTGCAAGCAGCTCAGTACCCTTGTGCCAGCCTTGGCTCAGCTTTTTCCATTGCGCTGCGTACACCTCGCGCGGATAAATGGCGCGCCAGGTATCCAAAGCGTCATAGGAATAGCAGGTCATGGTCGCTACACAGCCGCTGGGCGTGGGATAGAGCAAATTGGAGGGGCCGGGATTCTGCGGCCCGAAATACAGGCTGCGCAAATCGAACGGAAACTCGGCAAACGCCTTGGAAAACGCCTTGGCTGAGGCGTACACCGCATCGGCATGCGCGCCAAACTCTTTTGCAAGCAGCGCACGGTACGCCGCCTCAGACGGGTCACGCAGGCAATCGCACGCGACCTTGAGATTGATGGAGGGGGAACCGCCAAGCGTCCAGGAAAGCATCAGGTGCTCCACGCCCGCCTCCCGCAAGCCGATCATATGCGTACGGATCAAATCGAATACGGGCAGGTACGGCAGCGTGCTGCACTCCCAGGTGACGTTGACCTGCACCTTGGCGCACACCTCGTGTCCGCGCTCTCGTGCATACTCCCACACGCGTTTTGCCAGCGGCGCAGGCCCGGGCACAGACATGCTGTAATCGCGCACCTTACCGCGCACGCCACCGCGCTCAAACTCTTGCATAGCTTCGCTGTTGCTTTGCAGCACCACGGCACGGGGCAGCAGATCAATGCAAGCGCGGATCTGCTCCTCGCTCATAAAATCATCCCAAGCCCACGTCCATGCAACCGTGCGGATAGACGGATCAACCGCACGCGATTCCTCACTAATGGCAGCAAGTACCTCGGCAACTAATTTTTCGATCGGCACGTCACGGCACACGGGACATTCCGTGCCCGCCTTTTGCGACTTGCAATGCGTCAGATTTTCCGAGCAGGTAATGGCGAAAAATCCACCGATGCCGGGCACACTCCGGCACAGCGTACGCACCGCTGTGCGCAAATACGCCATCACCTCGGGGTTTTGCGTGCAAAGCGCACCGTATTCCCCCATTTGCTTGCCAAGCAGCTCGGGATAGCGCGCAAAGAACGCCATGGGCATGCAACGCGGCTCGTTTAAATACAAATATACCTTGAGACCATACGCCGCCGCACGCGCAATCAGCTCGCGCAGGCGTGCCTGGCGCTGCTCCCAGCCCCGGCTATATTGCTCGTCAAACGAAAACGGCACCAGCTGGTACAGCACGGCGGGCAGCCACACGGCGTTGACGCCCATATCGCGGTAGGACTTCAGCAACACATCGGGATAGGAAAGCGAAATATCGCGATCCAGCGCGGTAGCGTAAAGCCCGCAATAGGAATAGATCATGCGCAAGCCATCCCCATTCACCACGGGCGCGGACGCACCGCTCTGCTCCCCGAAAAAGGCAAAGGGCTGCGCGCCTTCAAACAGATCGGCAAAATGCGTGCTTGTCAGCTCGCGAATGCGAGAGAGCTGCTCCTTTTGTGCCGCATCAAGCTCTGTTGGCAAGATCGGCTCGCAATAGGGCTTGAAATCGCCCAGCTTGACGCCAAAGAAATCGTCCTCCTTGAGTGCGAGCGCAAGCTGCTGCTCGCTCCAGCCAAGCAAGCGCAACAAATTTTCATAAGGCAGCACGTGCCAGGCGTTACGAATGACCGTAATATATCCGCGCGTTTGCCAATCGGGGCATACCTTTTGCGCAGGCAATCCCATATCACTTGCCGCACGGACGATCACGTCCTCGGCAAGCTCCAGAGCATACGCAATGCGCGCAGCGGGCACGCATTCCCAAAGGCGGAACACGGCTGCATGCAAGCGGCTGGGAAAATGCGCAAGCTTCATATGTGCCTCCTCGCGCACGGGCGGCAGGCTCGAATACTGCATAATGACCTCCGAAACACTTCATTTTCTTCATTATACCACACAAAATCCGCTTTTTCAAGACATACTTTGCCCGAACTTGATAAAACGGCTTGCAAATGCGTGCAAAATATGCTACAATGGGGTAACGACTTTTTCCGGAGGTATTTATGGAATTTAGCGTCAATCACCCCATACTATTTTTCATAGTGGGTGCCATTATCGCACTGGTACTGGCACAATCGATCTATTTTTTGGTGCGTGCCATGCGCCGCGCGCGTCAGCTGGGCATCACTAAAAGCACCTTGGGTAAGATCATTTCGTCGGCTGCCATTTTCACCATTGCGCCCGCCGTGGCAATTCTGGTAGGCGTTATTGCGCTGTCCAAGAGCCTTGGCTTGGCGCTTCCCTGGCTGCGTCTTTCGGTCATCGGCTCGATCACCTATGAGACCGTGGCTGCAGGTAACGCCATTGAGGCGGCTGGCCAGACCATGAGCGAGCTTGTTTCCGATCCTTCGATCTTTATCACCATCGCCTGGGTCATGACCGTGGGAATTGCTGCCGGCTTGATCCTTGTTCCCTTTGTCACCAAAAAGCTGCAGAGCGGCATGTCCAAGATCGGCATGAAGGACAAAAAGTGGGGCGAGCTATTCAACAACGCCATGTTCCTTGGAATGATCTCGGCTTTCCTTGGCTACGTTTTCTGTGACGTTGGCCTGCTCTTTGGCGGCGACACCTCGGGTCTGATCCCCGTGTGCGTCATGCTGGTCTCGGCTGCCGTGATGGCGGTGCTGGGCATTCTTGCCACCAAGACCAAGATCCGCTGGCTGACCGACTACGCGCTGCCCATCAGCCTGATTGCAGGTATGGCGTCCGCCATTCCCTTTACTACGTGGTTAGGAGGTGCTTGATATGAAAAAGAATCTTTCTTACATGGAAAGCGTCCACCGCGACGGACGCATCTGGGGCATTATCGTAGCAGTCGTATTGCTTTGCTTCCCTCTTTCCCTTTCGTTTATTTTCGGCGTAGCGCCCAACTGGAAGGTGCTGCTTGCCGGTGTGTTTGCCACCGCTCCCATGTATTGGGCGGTTGGTATTGTGGAGATCTTTACCTACGTGCCCATGCTGGGTGCGGGCGGTACGTACCTTTCGTTTGTGACGGGTAACATTTCCAACCTCAAGCTGCCCTGCGCCATTGACGCCATGGAGCGCGCAGGCGTTAAGGCAAGTGACGAGGAGGGTGAGGTCATTTCCACCATTGCCATCGCGGTTTCCAGCATTGTCACCACGCTGATCATTCTGGTGGGTGTTATCTGCATCGTGCCGCTGACCCCCTTACTGGAATCCCCCGTGCTCATACCCGCATTTGATATGATCCTGCCTGCGCTGTTCGGCGGCCTGGCTGTGGTGTTCATTTCCAAGAACCTCAAGCTTTCCATCGCACCCGTGATCCTGATGCTGGTGCTGTTCATTTTCGTACCCGCGCTCAATGCCGGCACGGTGGGCATTATGGTGCCCGTGGGCGTGCTCGTCACGGTAGCGTATGCCAGAATTCTTTACAAAAAGGGAGTGCTTTGATTTATGTTAACCGTTGCTGCCATTTCAAATCCCTTGCTTTTTGCGCTGGGAATGCTGATCATTCTCTTGCTTGACGCCATTGTCGTAGCCCTGACCATCATTCTCATTCGTGCCCTTTGCTTCAAGCCCAAGGCGCAGCCAAACGTAGATCAAACGCCGGTAGAATTTGACAAGGAGCGCGCTACCGAGGCACTGCGCACCCTGGTGCGCTGCAAGACGGTCTCCTACCGCGATTCCTCGCTGGAGGACGACGCGGAGTTTGAAAAGCTGATCGATTCTCTTCCCTCTCTGTATCCGGGCGTGTTTGCCAAGTGCACCATGCAGCGCATGCCCGACCGCGGCTTGCTGTTCCATTGGAAGGGCAAGACGAATGGCGAGCCTGCCGTGCTCATGGCGCACTACGACGTGGTGCCCGTTAAGGAGGACGCGTGGGACGTGCCCGCTTTTGAGGCGATCTTAAAGGACGGTTGCGTGTGGGGACGCGGTACGCTTGATACCAAGGTCACCGTCAACGGCATTCTGTTTGCGGCTGACACCCTGATCTCGCAGGGCTTTACCCCCGAGAGTGACGTGTATTTCGCGTTCTCGGGCGGCGAGGAGGTCAACGGACTTGGCGCCGTTCATATCGTCGAATATTTCCAGAAAAACGGCATCACACCCGCGCTCGTTTTGGACGAGGGCGGTGCTGTCGTGGAAAACGTATTCCCCGGCGTCACGGTTCCCTGCGGCATGATCGGTATTGCCGAAAAGGGGCTGATGAACGTGACACTGTCGGTCGAATCGAACGGTGGACACGCCTCCGCCCCCAAGCCTCACACTCCCGTGGGCATTCT
>JAZRQR010000212.1:0-20960 GCA_045650025.1 Eubacteriales bacterium | reverse complement strand
TTAGTGCTGCTGCCATGTATATTGATCCTATATATAGCCATAAAACGGCTATACCGCAGTGGGAATACTAAGCACAATAAGGACACTGTACCGCTGACCGTATTCAAAAAGCTGTCGCAGGTAAGCTATCAGCCGATCAAGAGGTTTGTAATCAGGTATGTAGAGTTTGTCCGAGCAAGGAAGGGTCTGGTCGTGATCCTGGTATTGGTATGGGCGTGCAATCTTAACCTTTCCACGATTGTTGTAGAGTTTTTTGCGTATTACTTTTATTTTGCGGTGTCGTACAGAATAGATACGCTCTATATCCAACTAGGAAAGCTGCTCGTGGACCTGTTGGTGGTTTATCATCACGTGCCGGTGTGGATATTGATGGGCATTCCGGTCATCATCTTCCTGAACTTCCGAAAGAGTGTCGCCCTTGCCAAGCTCCGACACATGGAGGCTCGAAATTGCGGATTTATCAATGAACTGCCAATCGTGTCCATGACCTGCGGCTCGATGGGTAAGAAAAAGACAACGATCATTACGGATATGGCATTGTCCCAAGAAGTCATGTTCAGACAAAAGGCGCTGGACATACTCCAAAAGAACGATATGAAGTTTCCGTATTTCCCGTGGATCAGCTTTGAAATGGAGCTACAACGATGTATGGAGTATGGGACGGTGTACAATCTGGCGACGGTAAAAGCATGGGTGCGCTTGAAGGAGCAAAGATATAGCGGACACGGCAACAGCCGATTACAGCTCTACGGTTATGATGCGGATCGGTATGGGCTGTTCTACGAGGACGGGCTATCCCGAGCCAACTTATTCGATGTGTTGGAGACCTATGCCCAAGCATATTTCATCTATGTGATGCAGTCCAGCTTGATCGTCTCCAACTATTCCATACGCACTGACAACCGTTTCTTGGATGCCGGTAACTTCCCGATGTGGGATTTTGATTTCTTTCGATTCGACTATGGCAAGAACAGCCGCTATGCTCATATCCTTGACTTTGACGTGCTTCGCCTCGGTAAGAAGGTGGTGGAGAATAACGAGAAAGCCGGAAGTTTTGAGTTTGGCGTGGTGGCCATCACTGAGGTCGGTAAGGAGCGTGGGAATAACCTGGAGCTCAAGGAGGTCAAAAAGGGACAGGACGAGACCAATCAGAAAAACGATCTGTTCAACGCCTGGCTCAAGATGTGCCGCCACTCCGCGACTGTGGATCACTTTCCGTTTATTAAGGTGTTTACGGATGAACAGCGTCCCGAGAGCTGGGGTGCAGATGCCCGCGACCTTTGCGACATCGTGCATATTGTGTCGTCGGGGGAACAAAGACTCGCTCTGCCGTTCTTTACGATTGAGGAAATGCTGCAGGAGTGGCTGTTCGGGCGGTTCATGGCGTTGTACTATGATTTTCGCCATAGGCGCGGCGACAACACTTTGCTCATTCATATTTTGAAAACTGTCACAGCGGTTATTTACAAGCATTACGTTACGACCTACAACCGTTACGGATACAGTATCTCCAAGATAGAAAAGGAGCGCGGCACACAGGACGGCAAGGTGGAAAAGAAAAAATATTACTTAATGAATCAAAAGATCTATGCGAACCGATTTTCAACAGACTGTTTTAGTGATTACTTTAACGACATGGCACGCAAGTCCCGAATGGGGCTTCACGATTACGTAACTTACCAAACAGAAAAAGCAACGGTTGAGGAGCTGAAAATGCAGAACAGCTATTTTATTAACGGACTATATAAACGCTGACAGGCTTGTAGTGAGCGTCCAGAGCGGACAGTCGCGTAAGCGAAATATTAGGAGGTATGATTATGCCATACCAAGACACAAAAGTTTATTTCGATGGCAGCCACTACATTGCAATTCCTCCAAGGGTAGCGCCTGGACATCGAAAACATCCTATCCCCGAGGAACCTATAGAGGTTATTGAGGACACACGAAACAAATCAACAGAGACACAACCAAAGGATAATTCCCTGCCCCAAGAAGCTAAAAATGTAGCGCCCCAAAAGCCCGCTGTGAAGCGAAGAACCACAAGGCGGGAGTTGTTCAACGAATTGTATCAAAAGCTCTTAAACGAGCCCAAGAGGTCAAGGAGAGGCCAGCTGATCCAGGGTATGAGACCCCACTTCAAGACCGAGCAGGAGGCTATCGAATACGTGGACAAGCACCTAGAGCGCAAGCATCGGAATCTGATCTGCCGCCGTAAGCGGTTTAGTCGCAAGGTCAATCTGCATGAGTTCAATTACTTCTGCACTTTTACCTATGACGGGAGCCTGCACACCGAAGACTCTTTCCGTAAGCGGCTCTCTGTCTGCTTCAACCGCTTTTGCTCCCGTAAGGGGTGGAAGTATGCAGGGGTCTGGGAACGCTCTCCCAAGACCGGTCGCCTTCATTTTCACGGCATCTTCTACATCCCCGAGGGAACCATGCCGGGCATTCTCTATGAGAAGGAGGACTATAACTTCAACACGCACCGCCGTCAGGTGACGATTCAAAATACCTATTTCAATGAACGCTTCGGGCGTTGTGATATGGAGCCCATCAATGACCGTACTGAGATGGGATCCGCCATAGCGTATATCATGAAGTACATCGAAAAGTCCGGGGAGAAGATTGTCTATTCGCGGGGACTGCCCCAGTATTTCATATCAGACATATTGGATGACGACGTGGTGTGTCCCATCGGCATGGAGGATCAGAAGCTCTTGCTTTTCGACAACTTCTCATGCTTCGAGGATGGGGTGTATATCGGAGAGGTTAGCCCCGAGGTAATCAAGCAAATGAAGAAGGCTAACTGACGGCAGATCGTCGGGTCAACCCGGTTTTATAAAATCAACGCCCGCGCCGACGGAAAAATGCGAAGGATCGCCAAGCGGCTCAGCGGCGACCTCGCATCCGTCGGCACTTGATTTTTCCGTGTTGCGACGGTCAAGTTGTGGCAGGCGTGTGCTTGTCTGGCGGCGCGTAGCGCCGCCACTTGTATCAAGACAAGCACACGCCTAACAACCACGTTTGAGACGAACACTTACAGAATTGGACAGCTATCGTACATACCCACACGGAACTGCCACCGTAAAAAAGCCGTTTTGATAGAAGGAAAAAACGGTCGAATCGGTGTAGTCTTGGGATTTACAAAACACGCAAAAAGTGGTATAATATTCAGCGTAAGATTTTTGTAACGAAAAGGAATTTACATATGAATAACGCTGAAAAATATAACCGCATCCGCCCCCTGAAGATCTGGGAGATCCTACAGCGAGAGACAGACGGAGATCACCCCATGGGGACGGAGGAGCTTCGAGCCAAGCTTGCCGAGTGCGGGATCCAAGCACACAGAACGACCATTTATGAGGACATCAAGCTCCTGAACAATTGGGACTACGAAGTCATGGTTCACCGTGGCAGGAGCAATCAGTATTACGTGGAGGATCGGCAGTTCTCCAGTCCCGAGATACACATACTCATGGATGCAGTACAGGCCGCCAGCTTTATCACCCACAAGAAAACCGCTGAGCTTGTGGATAAGATCGCTGACCTTGCCGGTAGTCAGAAGGGTCTGGTACTGAAAAAGAACATAGTCCAATTCAACACCACCAAAAGCACGAACGAGAGCATCTACTATTCGGTTAACGAGATCGTAACCGCCATCAACAACCGCCAGAAGATCATCTTCCTGTATTTCGATTACAACGAAAAGCATGAGCGCGTGTACCGCAGGAACGGCCACCATTACGTTGTCAGCCCCGTTGCCACGGTGTTTGCAGATGGTCATTATTATCTGGTCATCTACGACAATCGCTATAATAAGATCAGCCACTACCGAATTGACCGTATGGACAAGGTGGAGATCATCGACGAGCAAGCAGATATGCCTCCGGAGGAATTGGGCTTTGATATAGCGACACATAAGAAACAGCTTTTCGGGATGTTTGCCGGAACTGCTACAACGGTAAGTTTGGAAATGAACCGCCGTTTGATGGATGCAGTGTTTGACCTGTTCGGCGAGAACACCGAGATCCTTCCCTATGGGGAGAAAAAAATCCGTTTTTCGGCTGATGTGCAGGTCAGCGACCTGTTCTTCGGGTGGTGCAGCTCCTTCGGGAAAGACTTGGCCATCCTCGGCCCGGATGAGATCAAAGTACAGTATGCAGAGTATATGGAGCGCATAAAGGGTCAGTATCAATAAAAAAGGGGAGCTTTGACAGCCCTCCACGAAACGGTATTCAGTTAGTACGTATATTGACACATCTCATTCAACCTTATCTTGTAATCCCTCTCCGCTTCCTCCCGCTCCTTGAAGTAATGCCCCCAAGCCCATGAATATGAGCCGTTGCCCTCTTGGGACGTGTTCCGAGCCGTGATATACATTCCATCGCTTTCACGTAGGAACAAGCCCACATTGCGCTTTCCAAGGGCATAGAAGTTCAAACAGACCAGCTTCATGCCGCTGTTTTTAAATTTCAATCCGGGCTTCATTTGACCACCTCATTTCTGTCGGGGATATACCGTCTGCCGCATACTTCCACGGCGCGATATGTCTTCCCATCCACAGTTACTGTAGTCCTCGTAGGTTGTCCTCTCTGTGCCGACTGGATATACAGATACTCGGGATGCTCCTTTGCTCGATTCATGTTGCCGTCGAGGAAGTTATCCCCATTGGCGACCTCCAGCACCTTGACCCCCTTGTTCACAAGGTAGGAGCTGAACTCCCACAGCTTTTCAAAGCGGCCATGAGAGTCCACGATGAAGCAGTAATCTTCCGCTGGGTGATAAGCGGTGATACGATAGTAATTAGCCATAATCTTGACCTCCTTCTTATGCGGCAATCTGTTTTAGTGTGCGATTGGCGTAAGGCAACCACACCTTGTTGACGTAATGCAGAACATCCTCTGCGGGCTTAGTATTGTGGTCTGCGTAGCATTGCAAGACCTTCTTTTGGGACAGCGAATACTCCACTGTGACCAGCGGCGTATCCTGCGTGTCCTTGGCGCGGATAAAGAATATGAGCGTTTCCTCACGAATGAACTTCTGCTCATAACCCATACCGCCAACACAATGGTGCAACAGATCTCCTTCGACTTTGAGGTCGGCAGGACTTCGCGCGATAATGGCGACAAAACCGCTCCGCTTGTTGTGCTGCATCGGTAGATACTTTTCAGCCACCGATGCGAACTTCGCGTACAGCTCGGCACGTTCCTCCTGATCCTTCAACGCCTTGGCGGTCTTGTACTCATCAATGCGGATATCATGCCAGCGCATGAAGTCATGAGGGTAACGGTTCTTGTCCACCGACATATCCAAGCCGAGGAAGGTGCAGGCTTTTAGATAGTCGAGGTACACTCGAGCGCTGATCTGCTGCTTGGCAACGTATTCAAAGAACGGCTTATAATCACCGTCCAACATTTCGCGGATTGGTTTGAAGTCCCGCTCACGGCAGAAGGTCTTCTTGACTTCCTCATACGCCTGTGTTTCAAGCAGAGAAGTTCCGCGACGATAGGCCGATAGAATGGTGGATATATAAAAATCGCGCCCTGCAAGCACCTGACGGTTGCTCCAGAGCCACTTCCGAAACTGCTTATCCTTCGCCGCCTTGGTTAGTATCTGCTTGCTGAATACATATTTTTGCAAGCCCATCTTCATCAGGTACTCGGCCTGCGGGTACTTCTCGTAATTTCGCAAAAACTTGATGATATCCGCTTCCTCGTATAGCTCCCATGCGGAATACTTGTATTCCGGAAACTTCTCCAAGTAGTCCTTGTTGACCAGCGGGGCGTGAGGGTCAAAACCGGAGTCGAAGTACCAACCCCACTCGTCATCCTCATACCACTTTTGCGACTTATTCAGTCCCTCTGCGTACCAGCCTACACTATAACCGCCAATATAAGTAAAGCACATATCTTTCACATAGCATCGATCAGAATGGACACCGTGAACAGCGACCTGCTTATAGTGCCAGTTCTTGTAGCGATGGCGGACAGCCACCGTAACCTTGACCAGCTCACCGTCATTCTTGGTGAGATAGGAGTAAAACCGCGTATTACCATGGGGCTCGGGATAACGAATGGCATCCCGCTTGCGGATCTTCTCAACGATGTATTTGGGAATAGGCTTTATTTTCTCTATCAACATGACATTTTTACCTCACTTCACAATTTCAACTTTCTGATCGAGCAGAAGATATATCTTATACATCAGCTCGGTATCGGCGTAGGGATCGGGATCTTCATCCGACTCTATAATCTCGCCCGTATTGGTATCAACATCAAGGCCGTTTATATGCTCTATCAATGGCTTTTCAGGCTCTTTTACCTCCACGGCAGGCACTTGCGCCACTACGGGTTCCACGTCTTCTACGGGGCTTTCAGGAGCCTCTACGGCGGGTTCTACAACGGTTTCAGCTTCATTGTATTTGTCCGTCTCGGTTGTTTCTTCCGCCTCCGTCTCCGTCTCGTCAAACAGGTCAAACATGGACATTTGCCCCGCCTTGGGTTGAGATTTAGGAGCGGGGGCCGTAGGCGTATCAGTTACCGTTACAGACGGTTTCGGCGTGACCTTCGGTGTAGGCTTAGGAGCTTTGTACTCCGTTCCATCCTCGTTGTAGAGTGTGCCGAGAATGCTGTCTTCCTCAAAATAGTGGATAGCCCACCCGAACACGATATCGCTGTGCAGACAGACACTTGTCGCGCCTTTAGCTGCCTGTTTTCGTGCCTCTTCGGTAGCGTACTTCATAAAGCCCGCCAAGGTCTTTTTGGAAATCAGCTTCTTGCCGTCCTTTTCGACGGGGACACCATTGTTGATCTTGTCTGCCAAAACCTCGCTAGCGTTCTGTTCAAGGTATTCCTTCAATACCTTTTCTTCGGTTGTCGTTGCGGTGAGCTGTAACGTCATGTGTTTGTCCTCCTTTTTGTGTTTTTATTGTTGGATAAAGAAAAAGCCCCCCTTATCAAAAGGGATCCTCGTCCAGATACCGTCCCGCACCTCGGAGTGCTTGATCGGTATTATGACCCATTTAGGCTTATTTAGAATGTGTCCGTCCTCCCGTGATCGGGGAGAAAAGCGTATGTAACCGGCTTTTGCGGAAACGGCTTGACGGTAGGTATAGGTCATAAAGTGTCGTACATATCCCGTCGCACCTTCTTCCTTATAGCAGACCTTGTAACCGTAAGGATTGTTTGTTTCAGTCTTCATGTCACACCCCCCTTATGTTCCAGTAAGAATAGGCGTTCAGCCTTTTCGGTCAGCTCTGTCAGAGAGGTGTAGAAGTTGTGACCGCCTCGGTAGTCCTTTGCATGAGCCGCTGTGCGGATGAGGATACGGTCGTACCAATGGTTATTACAGCCGCGCACGTCGTCAATGGATATGTAGAGATATTTGCCATCGGTGTTTTTGATAAAAGCGGAAAAGTAATAATGACCGCGCCCAACATTCACCAGCTCCCAGCCGTTTGTCTTGCAAAGGCTTCGGAGATAGTTGATGTATTTGGTCTGGAAGGTCAGATAGTCTTGACCCGTGTACGGACCGGATGAAAAATCGTAATAAAGATACTTTTTCAACTCGTTAAGATTTGCCATGCTGTTTTACCTCCTCAGTCCTCAAATTCTTCCTGCAAGGCGCTCAGCACCTCGCCCTCAATGTCGATATCATCCAGCTGCTCGTCGATCAGATCCGCGACAAGGCTCGTCACAAGCGGCTCAATGTCCACGTCACGGATACGCTGGGTGATCTTTTGGGTAATCAGCTCTTCCAGGTCGATTTCGTCCATGGCCTCACTGATGGCTTCTTCAAAGTCATAATGACGGATGGCGCTCTTGATCTGATCGCGGATGTCGTTCTTGATACTCATGTTTTAATCCTCCTTGATGATGCCGTACTTGTCATCGGCGTAATATGCGTTTGCAAACCAGTTAAAAATGGCGGTGCATTTCACACCTTTGTAGTCCACAATGTAGACCACGTGGTCGGACTCCTGCCGGCTGTCGAGAACGGTGATTTCGTCCATAGCTCCGTCGAGGGAATGGATATGAGCTTGGGTCTTAAAGCTCGTCATCGTCTTCATCCTCCTTATCGTCGCAGTAATCAAGCAAGTCAAAGGTCAGGGTCAAGGCCGAGGGTGTTACCAATGTGCCCATGCTGTAGTCGTAATCGTAGTAGTCTGCCGGGGAGCTGTGGATGGCCTCCAAAATATGTAAGGCAAGATACAGATGATCCTCCTGAATCATGTGGATGGCAAAATCCTCCAGACTTTCGTACGTGGTAATGAGATCGGCCTGCTCGGATAGCTTTTCGCAAGCGTCGTTGAATGTCATGGTGTAGAGTTCTTGAACCTTCATTTCGTGTATTCCTCCAAGTATTTCTTATATTCGGTGTCCTGTTCCAAAACCTGCGTGATCTCAGGCATCATTTCTGCTTTCGACCTGCCCACGCAGCAAAGCATGAGCAGGTTGGTGTTGGAGCCAAAGAGCCGACGGAAGGCATAGTCACATATTTTCGCTATGTCGTCGTCCTTGTGTTCGCTCGTTTGGTTGATGCAACAGATGGCCGTCAGGACGGTTTGGACTTCTTTTGTGTTTTTCATAATCTCACCTCCGGATCTCGATCAAACCCTCGGAGTATTCCTCAATACCGTCGTACTTGAAAGACTCTCCATAGGCCTCAAAATCAAAAAAGTCCACCAGACTGTCGGGTATCTCGTACCCGCAGCAGTTGAACATTTCGCGACCGTAATCGTCCCAGTCGTAATTCCTGTAGATGTAAATATCATCGTCCCAATTCGCACCGTAACGGTCTACGAGTTCTTCAAACTCACGGAAGCCCCTCACTTCCAGAAACGCCATGAGGGTATCGTATTTGCCTGAATCGTCCAGCACCTCTGCTTCGTGCAGGATATCGAATAGCCGTTGCGGATGCATATAATCCCAGTTCGTTGCGTCGGACGGGAAGTTATCAATGTCTTGGATGAATAATTCCTCGTCAATACCGTCAAGTTCAAAGCCTTGCTCGGTAAGAGCTTCTTCGATTTCTTCCCAATCGCCGTAATAGGCCAAGTCAAGCCAACGGGATCCCAAAGCGCGCTCGTTGCACTCGTTGTAGGAGCCCCACGAACCGATGACGATTCTGATTTCGTTGCTGTACGCATTAGTCATGACGGTCCTCCCCTTCGATGGCGCGTCTTTCGCTGATCATATCCTCGCCCTCTTCCCAGAGAGCCAGAAGGTCGATGATGGGCTTCTTCTCGGTGGACTCATTCTTATTGATGTCGTTCATAATCTGATTCTTCATTCCGACACCTCCTTGAAATCATCCACAGCCAGCTTGGTGTACTCACAGCCATACTCAAAGTAGTAGCCATTTTCATCGCAAAGCAGCGGATACGTGACCACGCTGATCTTGCCCTCGCGGGTGATCGCCACGCTGATCTCATTTTTCAGCTCGTTCAGATCGACGATGTTGAAGGTGACGTAGCACTCACCGTCGTGATATTGGAATTCCCTCATGTAGAAACGATTTTTCATTTTCTTATCCTCCGTTTCAATCTACAAATTTGTACCAAATGTTGTAATTGAGCTCAATCTCACAGGTTTCGTAGTTATCCTTACCGGTATCAAGCTGAATTTCGCGGATTTCATAATGCGCACCCTTGAATTCGCCCTGCTTATCGGGGATGGGATGGCAATTTTTGACGCAATCCTCGAACACGCGGATGTACGGCTTGTCTGCCTTGCTCATGCAAGCGATGACGAGATCGGTATCCGTGATATAGCCAAGACCTGAGATCTTGTCTATGTCGTCTTTCCGATACCGGGTAACACTGTAGACTACTTTTTTCATTTTGGATTACCTCCTGATTTTTTATTTTGCCTTTCGGCAGGGTCAGGGGAGCATAGGTCGGGAGCCGATCGCGCTCATTCCGAGTGAAGTGTGCAGATGTCAACGAGAGGTCGTGACTGCTTTCAGTACACAAAAAATATTGCTTTTGGATATAGAAAAAACCAGGTATCGCTACCTGGCTGTTCTATATCTATTTTCATTTTTCGGTGATATTTTTTTACGTTTACATCTGCGAGACCTATGCTACACTGGACACAACGAAAGGCTAAAAAATCGGGATAATATACACTTACTCTACATTTTGTTTGTATTGAATGTTTGTCATAATTTATAATTTGTTTGATAACAATTGTATAAATCGAGATATTATCTGTGAAGTTGAATATTGCTTCAGACATTTCTTGATTGATGAGATAGATCATTAACGCTATGCGAAATGAAAAAGTACCATTATGGTGACACTATGACAAAAATACGAATAGATGCCCTACACTTTCGCCCCATACGGTTAGTATTCTAATTGCGTGAGTAGGTGGCAAATATCAGTTTGAGAAATGTAATAAAAAGTTTTCTTGGATAGAGGTTATGATCTCATCTTTATGTTTACAGAATATTGTTGAAATGTGTGATTTTTTGTGGTATAATATTTTTGAAAACTTGAAACCGCTAGACGCAATCATAGGTTTTGATACACGTGGTTCTAGTGGTGATTAAAGTGTAAATATTTCCTCCATACTAAACATATTCTGTTATGAAGTGGAATGGAGGAAGAAATGGAGAAAAACATCGTGAAAATAACCAAATTGACCGTAAGAAAATTGCATGGTCACACAGATTATAATGTGGAATTTAATGACGATATCACATTTCTTTATGGTGATAACGGATGCGGAAAAACAACCATTTTGAATATTATAACGTATGTTATAACAGGCAAAATATATGAACTGTTTCAATATAAGTTCGATAGAATTATTTTAAGTTATGTCTCTACTAAAATACAAAAATCAGATAAAATAATTGTCTCTTTAGACGAAGAAGGCATGATGACATTATCTTTTAATGGTGAACAGGTTCAAATAGATTCACAACGCTTTGAATATATGAATAGAAACTCCGATGAACCTGAAGAAGTAGAGCGCTTTTATTTCTCTGAATATCCTATTTTGAAGAATATTCGAGAGGTCTTTAACTATATCTATCTCCCATTAAATAGAAACGGAAATGTAATGATTGATTATCATTACAACATGAGAAGTAGAAAGGTCATGCAGTCTCGTTATTCAACGAGAAACAGAATGGGAAACAATATTGATTATACTCTTTTTGATGTTGAATCATTAATATCACAAGCTTATAACAAAGTTAATTTTTCTTTGAATAGAATAAGTGAGCATTTTACTGATGAAATGTTGAGTGCATTTTTGGATGTTGATAATATATCTAATATGCCATTAATAATTGAGTATATGAATAGTCTCAACGACACGAAAATAAATAAAATCCAAAGAGATTATACAAATGTTGTTAAGACTGTTCTTAAATATGATTCTGAGATGGAAGCCAAAATTGATACTTTTTTTGAGTCTCTAAAAGATGAGATAAGTAATGTGAAAAAATTAAACAATGTTCAGGTAACAACTGATCTATTGTTTAAATTATCGGAATTAACAAAAATAACAAATATTATTTCTAAAGCAGAAAAGATTGAACAAACCAAGAAAAAAGTAAGACAACCAATAGAGGATTTCTTAAATACCGTTAACAGTTATATACAAAGCAATAATGGTGAAAAACAAGTTGGTATAGATAGTGATGGAACTATCTATTTGAAAACAAATCAGGGAAATAAAGTTAATATTCAGAATTTGTCATCTGGAGAAAAGCAGATAGTAACCTTCTTTGCTTATTTGATTTTCGGTCTGCAAACATCAAATCAAAGTATATTTATTGTTGATGAACCAGAACTGTCGCTACACTTGAATTGGCAGCGCAAGTTCGTAGACTCGATTTTGTCTATCAACGATAACGTACAGTTGATATTTGCCACTCACGCTCCTGAAATGATCGGAAGACATCGTGATAAGGCTGTAAAGCTCATTCCCAACTCTTAAGGAGATGACGACGTGCAAAATGAATTTGATTTAAATTATTCTAATGATGCCTTATTAACAAGAGTTATTTTCTTGGCTTCTCAAAATGATTTGAATATTTTTGTTGAAGATACTAACAAAGAATATGAATACGAAGAAATATTCGAGAGATTGTTTTCCAAAGATTTGAGAATTAATTGCATTTTTCCAACTGGTGGTAAGCCGTTTCTTGAAGAAGCTTTCACATTGTTTGGAAGTTCATGTGAGTATGGAAAAACGTTTTTTATCGCAGATGGAGATTTTGATGAAGCACTAGGAAAAAATATGATCGTAGCAGATAATTTTGTCTATTTAAAACGTTACAACATAGAAAGTTATTTGTTACATAAAGATTCCATTCTGCGATATATGCGACCAAAACTAAAAAAAACTTTTGATGCAACAGAGAATATTTTGAAATATGATGAGTGGTATAGCGCAGTTTCTCCTTTTTTCAAAAGACTATTCACGCTACATTTTGTAGTTCAAAAAAATTGCTATGGAGTAGAAAATGTAAATAGAGGATATGCTCGTTTTTTGGATTCGAAAGGTTTCCCCAAGGAAGTTGAATACCACAAATACAAAGCAGAAATTTCAAGTTTAGTCACAGATCTCGATAGAAAAATATTGGATGCTACCGCAGAACTGGAGCGCATTTATGGATCAGAAGGTGTAGAATTTGTGTGTGGAAAATGCTATATTGGTAGTCTGAAATTATATTTAAACACATTCGTAAAAAAGGGCATTGGTGAGGACGACATAAAAGCAGTTTTGATATCTAATTTTGATGTAAATGTGCTAAAATACCTATCGGACAAATTGTGTCAATACTTGCTTGCTGGATAATCAGTGAGAAGTACAAACCAACTTGCGATTACCGTGTTAAAACCATCAAAAAAGTAGCCAAAAAAGAGTAAGAATCTCCGAAAGTGGTCAAACATGAACTCAAAAGCGAAAATGGGCATGTTAATCCCTCAAAGCAGGAAGAAAACACCTAATGTTTAATCGCGAAAAAGAGCATTTGCGAGATAACAAGAAATTATTCAACTTCGCTATCGAGAAACAATAAAAAGGCACACAGCTCATTATGAGTTGCGCGCCTTTTTGTTTTTATGGAAAGAAAAACCCTACTAATCCGTTCACAATTCGTTTGGAATTTCGAACGTTCGAATTAGTAAGGTTTGGTCGGAGTGACAGGATTCGAACCTGCGACCTCATGGACCCGAACCATGCGCACTACCAAACTGTGCCACACCCCGAAATTGACCGTATTATTATAACACGGTCATAAATATTTGTCAATAGATTTTTGGGAGAAAACCAAAAATCCTTACAGTTCTTTGCCTTTTCCCATCAAAGCGTCATACATACAATCCCTCAGACAGGTCTGACTCCAAAATACGTCTGCATCATTTCAATGACACGTGAGCTTCCGCTGCCGTTAGGCTGCCACGGGTTATACCACGGATTGATGGAGCAATACCGCTCGGCTGCGATGCACTCCGGGCTCATGCCATAGGTCAGGCAAGCCTCCAAGGTTTCCAGCGCCTTATCCCGCTCTCCACAAGCGCACCATGCCTTGATCCAATAGGTCTCGCTCTGCATCGTGTACCACACGTCACCATACCCACCGAAATACGCCTCATCCCACATGCTGGCGCAGCTGGTCATGCGGCCGGTCAGCCCCTTTTCAAACTGTCCGCGGCAGCGGAAAAAGGCTTCCATTTTGTGCCTGATCGGGCTATCCGGCTCAATAAAGCCGGTATAGAGCAGATAGGGTGCTCCATCGGTATAATAGCTGTAATTTTCGCTATCCTCAAAGGGAATGCCCAGCATATGAGGCAGAATGTACGCCTCGTCGTTTTCATGTCCGCAAAACAGCTGATCGCGGATCCGGAAAATGACGCGGCTGTAGTCGTCCAGCATTGCCTTGGTGGCGGCATACTCCTCGGAGCCATGCTTTTGCAGCGCCTTGCACATAGATGCCAGCGCCATGCAGTTATGACTGTCCGTAAACGTCCAGAATTGACCGCACTCACTCCAGTCACTTCCCTTTCCGCAAGGGAAAATGCCGGCATAGCCCTCGGTGCGGCTCTCCTGCCTTCTGCGCTCGATCCAATCGCGCATGAGAATCAGATACGGGAGGAACCCCGCAAACTCCTCGGGGTCATCGGTCTTTTGCAGGTACTCGGAAAGTCCCCAGATCACCGATCCCGTAAAATTCTCCCAGCCCGCATTGCTGCCGATCTTGCCTGCGTCATCCCCCGTGCGCACCAGCCAGCGGTCAAAATACCCTCTGTAAGCGCCCGCGGAATACTCGATAATGCCCGCGCGTTCCAGATTGACCAGCACCTGCGCGCCCTCATAGGGCCAGACAAAGCGCGCCACGTCTCCCTGGCGCACCGTAATGCCCTCTTGCCCTTGGTAACGCGCCATCATTTGCGTACACTGCATGACCATGTGGCGGTAAATGCCAAGGTAGCGCGCGTCGCGCGTGTCGGGCAGATAGCGGATCTTGCCCTGCACGCTCTCCCAGAACGCAACGCACTCGGCTCGCTTTTGGGCATAATCAAACGCTCCGACAGGCTCCCCTGCGCGGATCGCCCCCGTAAAGGACAAGGACTCCCCTGCGCCAAGGCTGTAGCGGATCTCAAAATAATCGGCTGCGGCAAAGCTATGGCCGCTTGGAGAATCGGTCACCCAAGTCGCATGCAAGCCGTCGGTGCAAACGGTCAGGTACCCCATATCACTTGCCGCCTCATGCTCGGTTTGCTGCTTCCAGGTGCGCTTGAGCATATACCAATTCTTCTCGTTGGGGCAGTAGGGACTATAGCCCTCTTGGTGTTGATTGACCATATATTTTTCCTGCCCCGAGCGCGGCATCAGCCCAATGCGGCTTTGCACACGTTCTGCGGAACAGTTTTGCAGTGTGACGCGAAAATACACGGTGGGATTGCGCTCCTCGCCCGCGAACGCTTCTACGCGCGTCAGCACCTCTCCGCGACCGACGATCTCATAGATAGGCAAGCCGTATTCGATCGCGCGATACTGTGTGTCCTTATAATCAAAGCCAACCATCTGCTCCCCATGGAGAAACAGCAATCCAACACCGGGCTGTCCGACGTGGACACCGTTATCCAGAAGAGAAAGGCTTAAAAGCTTGAAGTCAGGGCACAGAATAGCTACCCGCTCGGATAAGGGGCGGTGCAAATACACCTTGGTGGTTTTGGGACGCTGCCAGGTCGATGTGTTCATACGCGCTCTTCCTTTCGCTTTTACATCAGATCAAACAAATTGACAAACTCCAGTCCGTTCTTAAGCGCATACGCGGCAGTATATGCCGTGCCGCCCTTATTCCGGGTCAAAAAGGCAATGCAAACGTCGCTTCCCTGCACCAATCTGCGGTCGCGCTCCAGCATGCAGCCCTCGCAATACCGATCAAAGACGTAGCTGACGCTATCCGCACTCGCCAGCACAAAGCGGTACGCCTGGCGATCTCCCTCGCCAAATGCGGCATCCTGATCGCGGCAGGGCAAGATCAGATCCAGCTTGATTTGCGGATACAGCTTTTTTTGCTCCAGCACGCAAAGCGCCGCCAAGGTATCAAACCCGATAGCGCCGCCTGCACGGAAATGCACCACGCCCGCCTCAGCTTGCTTGGCAATCTCTGCCTTGAGCAATGCGGGCAGCGCCAGCATATGCGCGCGGTCAATTTGTCTGTGCCCGGTAAAGCACGCGATCTTATTCTGCATCGGGTTCACCTCTCTTTCACACTCATTATAGCACATTTGTTCTGTTTTGTAAAGCCTTTTTGCATAAATCGTGCGCAAATTTCCGCGCTTTCCCGACAAAATGCGCGCCTTTTGCACACCCTTGCGCCAAAGCCCTGCCGCATCGACCCACCGCGACAAAATACCTGCCCGACCGTTTGACAAAAACGCATGCGCTTTTGGGGTATAATATGGAAAAAAGCAATCCTTTGGAGGTATTTTATGCAACAACGTAGCGAATGTATGCCCGATACGGGACAAGCCTTCGGCAAAACAAAAATGCGGCTGCACACCGCATCGGCGGCGCACAGGCGGCGCGTCATGCTTTGTGTGGTGCGCGGCGGCGGCATCATGCTGTTTTCCTGGCTGCTGGGGCTATTGAGTGCGTTTTTCGGCACTTACCCCGCAGGCATTATCCTGCTTTGCGCGGCAAGCAGCGGCATTCCCTTTATTTTCACGGGGCTTTGCGCTTCGCTCCCCTTTACTCAAGCTCCGTGGGGTTATCTTTGCGCTTACTTAGGCGTGCTGATCCTGCGTATCGCCGTCATGCTTTTGGTGGGCAGCGGACGCGCCAATCTGCGCACGTTGCCACCGCTGCCCGGCGATAAGCTCAGCGCGGCGCTGCTGCAGATCGAGGACGGCGGCTTTTTCGGCACCAAGACAGCCCTGCCCGATCCCGAGCACGACCTGCACAAGCCCCTGCTCTTTTGCGAAGCCCCCGTGCTGCGCATTATGACAGGCGCTATTGCCGCGCTGATTGCAGGCGGCTTTGCCATTGCGCTTGGCGGATTTCAATACTACGATCTGTTCGGCACGCTGCTTTTGCTGTTTGCCGTTCCCTTGGGCATCTGGCTGGTCGTACCCTTCTTTGTCCCCGAAAAGCAGCATCGCCTTTCGGGCTACGTGGCGCTGACCGCCCTTGCTATGGGCACGGTGTACGCCGCGCGCGCCTATAGCCTGCTTGGCATTCTGCTCTCGCCCGTGCTGGCGGCGCTGCTGATCTACCTGACGCTCAAGCGCCGCGGCTTTGTGGCTGCCATGCTTTGCGCGGTTGGCTGCGGCGTGGCGTATTCCCCCGCCGCGTCTCCTATATTCATCGTAGGGCTGGTGCTCTGGGCGCTTTGCGCGCAAATTTCGGATCGCCTTGCGCTGCTTGCCTCCCTTGCGGCGGCTCTCGGCTGGAGCGCACTTCTGGGCGGCTTTTGGGAAATGGCAGCTGCCCTGCCCAGCGTGCTGACGGCAGGCGCTTTGCTGTTTGTGGCAGACAAATGGCTGCTGCCCGCCGCCGATGCGGCAGAGGTGGACTCGGAGGACTGCGACTTTGCAGGCAAGAGTGATTTTGCACGGCTGGTTACGGGAGAAAACCGCAATCTTTCGGCTTGCGAGCGCACCGAGTGCATGGTGCAGGCGTTCACCGGGCTTTCCGAGACCTTTTACGAGCTTTCGGACAAGCTGCGTCGCCCTGCGCTTTTGGATCTGCGCCGCATTTGCGATTGTGCCTTTGAGAGCCAATGCAGCGATTGTCCGCGCCGCGAGATCTGCTGGGGCTCGGAATACAGCACCACGCTGGAGGGCATTGGCAAGCTGACCTCCGCCTTGCACCTTGGCGGCAGAGCAGACGCCACCTGCCTGCCCGAGCGGCTGCTTTCGGCTTGTCCGCGCACCGACCGCATTGTGCAAAGCGCCAACGAGCAATGCGCCGATGCTACCGCCGCGCTGCTGCAAAGCGAAAAATCGCACGTGTTTGCCGCCGATTACGCCGCCATTGCCGACCTTTTGACCGATGCCCTGCGCGAAAATAACGAGGAATTTTGCACCGACGCGCAAACGGGCGAGCGCATTTACCGCTACCTGACCGAGCAAGGCATTGCCCTTGGCAGCATTGTGGTCAGCGGCGTACGCGCCAAGCGCATCTGCGCACGCGGGGTAGGATTTGGCACGGGCCGCGCCACGCCCGACGCCTTGCGCGAGGCTTTGGAAAACATTTGCGGCACGCCCTTGGCAGATCCCGTGTTTGAGATCTCCAAGGACAGCACGGTCATGATGCTGTGTGCGCGCGACCGCTTTACCGTGACCTACGACACAGGCGTCATTCCCGCGCCCGCCGAGCGCACGCTTGATCCCACCGCCCCCGCAGGCGATGCGCTTTGCTGCTTTGCGGGCAAGCACTCGTATTTTTACGGCATCCTCTCCGACGGCATGGGCAGCGGACGGCAGGCAGCCTTTTCCGCCGAGATCTGCACCGTGTTCCTTGAAAAAATGCTGTACGCCGGCAACAGCCCCGAAATCTCGCTGCGCATGCTCAACAACTACCTGCGCGCACACTCGGATGCGCCCGAGGCGGAATGCTCGGTGGGCGTGGACATGGTGCGCATTGACCTGCTCACGGGTACAGCGCACTTTATCAAGAGTGGTGCCGTCCCCGCCTTTGTGCTGCGCGGCAAGCAGCTACTCAAAATCAAGGCACACACGCCGCCCATTGGCATCATGCACGCGGTGCAGGCGCAGATCATTCCCTTTGAGCTGACTCCCGAGGACATCATCGTCATGGTCAGCGACGGCATCACGGGCGGCAACGAGGATTGCCCCTGGCTGATCTCGCTGCTCTCCGGTACCCCTTGGAAGGATCCTGCCGTCTTAAAGGAGACCATCCTGCTGCACGCCCGCGAATCGGGCAGCCAGGACGACATGTCGGTTGCCGTCATGCGCGTCGAGCAGCTGAGCGCATAGCGAACCGGTAAAACACCCTCGTAGGGGGCATTCACGAATGCCCCCCAAAATCGGACGCGCGAACGGAAGCAAAAACGGACGTGCCTTGCGCCTTTCATTTCCATGATTCACGATTTCAATACCCGCTCTTTTTGCCACACAGCCGCCACAATATCTTGCGCAAAAGCTCGGTGGGTACGGCGAGCAAGGCGAGCGAGAAGGTAAAGCCCAGCTCGGCGGGGGTCAGGGGTGCGGTGCGCAGTACGCTGCCGCCCAGATACACAAACGCGATCTGAATGACCGTGACCGCCAGCATGATGCCGATAAACCCGGGATTTTTGCCAATGCCCGAGAACAGCCGCAGCCGATCGGTGCGCGCGCCAAAGCAATTGCATACCGACATGAAGATGAACAGCACAAAAAACGCGGTGAGCACATAGAGATCGTCGGGCGCCGCGCGGAATCGCGCGGTGATGGCGGGCACGACCAGCATGCAAAGGCACACGCCCACCGTGGCAATTCCCTGCCACAGTATCTGAAAGACCATGTAGCCGTTGAGGATCGGCTCGTCGCGCCGCTTGGGGGCTTCCTTTAAGTAAAACGCCTTGGGGGCTTCGCCCGCAAAGGCAAGACCTCCCAGCGTATCCATGATCATGTTGATCCAAAGCATCTGCACCACGGTCACGGGGGCGTCAAAGCCCAAAAAAGGACCGATCATGGAAACGCCCACCGCACAGAAATTCATGGTCAGCTGCAGCACGATGAATTTGCGGATGCTTTTGAACACGGTGCGCCCGTACAGCACGGCGTTGACCACCGAGGCAAGGTTGTTATCAAGCAGGATAATATCCCCAGCCTCGCGTGCCACCTGCGTGCCATCCCCCATAGCAAAGCCCACGTCCGAGGTGCGCAGGGCGGGTGCATCGTTGATGCCGTCCCCCGTCATGCCCACCACCAGCTCCAGCTCCTGCGCAAGACGCACCAGACGGCTTTTATCCGAGGGCAGCGCACGCGCCACCACGCCAATGCGCGGCAAGAGTGCCCTGACCTGCGCGTCAGACATGGCGGCAAGCTCACTTCCGTCCAGCACGGTATCCACGCCGCCGCCCAGAATGCCGCAGCCGCGTGCAATGCGCTCGGCAGTCTGCTTGCCGTCGCCCGTGATCATGACCACCTGCACCCCCGCACCGCGCAAGTCCGCCACCGCACGCGGCGCTTCGGCGCGCAAGCCGTCCTCCAAGATGGCAAAGCCGATCAGCACCAGCGCCCCAAACGCGCCAGATTCGTACCCCTGCCGCGTGCCGCCCTCGCGGCTATACGCCAAGGCAATGACGCGCTTGCCCTCGGCTGCCGGCTTTTGCGCCAAGGCGCGCAGCAAAGTCGCATCGGCACGCACCTCCCTGCCCTGCGCGTCCAGCACGTGGCGCACAAAGGGCAAAATGCGCTCGGGCGCGCCCTTGATCTGCACAATGCCGCCCACCATGGCTGCCGCATACTTGCGCTCGCTTTCAAAGGGCAAACGCCATGCTGCCCCGGTTGCTTCGGGCGGCGAGGTCTTGGCACTCTCCAGCGCGCTTTCAAAGAGTGCGCGGTCGGTTGCGTTGCCGCCCACCGCGCGCACGCGTCCGCTGCCCACGTCGCGCTCTCCCGATGCCGAGGTATTATCCAGGCACGCGCGGCGGTAGGCTTGGCACAGCGCACCGTGACCGCTCATAGGCAAGCGCACGCGCTCGCCCGTACCCAGCACCAGCTCTCCGGCATGCATTTTGCCGTGCGTCAGCGTGCCGGTCTTATCGGTAAACAGAATATTCATGCTGCCCGCGGCTTCAATGCCCGCGGGCTTTCGCACCAGCACGTGATCGCGCACCATGCGCCGCACGTTGGCGGAAAGCACCACCGCAATCATCATCGGAAGCCCTTCGGGGACGGCCATCACAACCACGCTCAAGCCAATGGTCAGCGCGCGAAACAGATGCTCCAGCACAAATTGCCAGTCGCGCAAGCGCGCCAAAATGATCTCTCCGTCAAAGCCTGCGTCCAGCACAAAGGCGTTTAATAGGTACACCACCGCCACCAGCACCGCCGCCGTGTACCCCAGGCGCGAGATCTGCCCTGCCAGCTTGCCAAGGCGTACTTTCAGCGGGCTGTCGCGCACCTCGCTTTGCACCTCGGTGGAAATGCCACCCAAAAACGTAGCGTCGCCCACCGCCTCAATCAAAATTTCACCCTCACCCTGCAGCACGGTGCAGCCGCCAAAGGCAAACGCGCCGTTCTCGGGCGTGCGCTCGCCACCACCCGGGCTTTTTTGCACGGGTGCGCTCTCGCCCGTCATGCTGGATTGATCCACGCGCAGACTACCCGTCAGCATTCTGCCGTCCGCAGGGACCATCTCCCCCGCCTGCAGCAGCACCACGTCACCCACCACAACGTCGGAAGCCGCGACCTGATGAACCTTGCCGCCCCGCCGCACCCGACACGCACCCGCGCCGCAGCTTTCGCTAAGTCTGGCAAA
>JAZRQR010000211.1:0-32201 GCA_045650025.1 Eubacteriales bacterium | reverse complement strand
CATCATTCGCGAGGGCGAGGCTAAGGGCTACTTCTCTGTCACGCAGGCAGATTTTCTCCCCGCCGCCGAGCAGCTGCAGATCACCTTCCGCTACAACAACAGCACGCTCAAATACGTTGCCCAGGACTTTGGCAAGCCCGAGCCCTTGGAGCGCGGCAAGGATTGGTTTGACGTCAGCGTGACCGTGGCGTACGATCTGCCCCCCGACAACCCCGATGACAATGACGTCAACCACCCCGAAAGCGTGCGCTTTGAGCGTTTCATGCCCACCGCATGCGTCAAGGACACCAAAAACCTGTATAACTACGAGCGTCTGACCTTTGACGGCATTGATATTTTCGACTCCTTTGACGAAAACGGCATGCCCGTTATGCGAGCAGACGTGCTGGCGGTCTACGTGGATATCTACTTCAACGAGGATATTGATTACGGACGCGACGCGCTGGGCACGCTGATGATCTACGTTTACGGCACCGAGGCAAACCGCCCCATTACCGTGGACGCGCTTGGCGAGCAGGACGCGCAGGCGCTGGAGGCATTCGGCAAAAAATAATTTGCGATTTCTATTGACAATAAGGAAAAAATCATTTATAATCTTGACATAAGAGTCGAGGCGCATCTCGCAAACAGTACCCCACCGGGATAGGCAGCACAGCCGTTGGCGGGCGAAAGGGGCGCGATGCCGAAGTCTTCCGCAGGTGCGGCGGAAGGGCTGGGCGAACGGACTAAGCGACGTTCGACTGTCGCGCTGACTGC
Source organism: Eubacteriales bacterium (assembly GCA_045650025.1). GTDB lineage: Bacteria > Bacillota > Clostridia > Oscillospirales > CAG-272 > SVQP01. The sequence continues at coordinate 31,445 of JAZRQR010000211.1, read as the reverse complement.
GCGGGGTGCTTCTCTTTGGCATGGAATTTGTCCGACTGTTCGGTCATGATATGCAAGAGTGCTCCCCTGCGCGGGAGCACTCTTTATTTTCGGAATAAAAATTGTGATATAAAAGGAAGTAACAACCATGACACACACTCCTATTTTCAAGGGCATTGCCACCGCGCTCATCACCCCCATGCATGCTGACGGCAGCGTGGACTACGAGGCATTTGGCAAGCTGATCGACTGGCAGATCGAATGCGGCATTGACGCGCTGGTCATTGCGGGCACCACGGGCGAGGGCTCTACCTTAACCGACGAGGAGCACCGCGAGGTCATCCGCTACTCTGTCGAGCGCGCTGCACACCGCGTGCCCATCATTGCAGGCACCGGCAGTAACGACACCGCATACGCATGCGACCTGACTCGCTACGCAGCAGAAGTGGGCGCAGATGCAATGCTGGTGGTCACCCCCTACTACAACAAGGCAACCCAGAAGGGTCTTGTCAAGATGTTCAACGCCATTGCGGACGCATCCGATAAGCCAATGATTGCATACAACGTGCCCTCGCGTACCGGCTGCGCCATTGCGCCTGCCACCTACGCAGAGCTTGCCAAGAACGACAAGATCGTTGCCATCAAGGAAGCCAACGGCGACATCAGCGCCATTGTCGAGACCGCCGCGCTGGTGGGAGACAAGATGGACATTTACTCGGGCAACGACGACCAGATCGTCCCCGTGATGAGCATGGGCGGTATGGGCTGCATTTCGGTGCTTTCCAACGTGCTGCCCCGCGAGACCAAGCAGATCTGCGAGCTGTTCTGGCAGGGTGACGTGCAGGGTGCTGCTGCGCTGCAGTGCAAGCTGCTGCCCCTGATCAAGGCACTCTTTAGCGAGGTCAACCCCATTCCCGTCAAGGCTGCTATGGCTAAGATGGGCATGTGCCAGCCCTATATCCGCCTGCCCCTGACCGAAATGGAAAAGGCTCACGCCGAAGTGCTGTACGCACGCATGAGAGAGGCAGGACTGGACGTATGAAGGTCATGATCATTGGCGCTGCAGGCCGCATGGGCAAGGAGCTGATGAGCCTTTCCGAAAACGGCTACGCAGGCATGACCGCAGCTTACGGCGTGGACACCTACTCCGAGCTCTACCCCCACACCCCCGCAGAATGCGGCGTGGCGGTGGACGTGATCGTGGATTTCTCACACATGAGCGCGACCGATGCCATCCTCGACTATGCCGTGGCAAACGGCACGCCCGTTGTCATTGGCACCACCGGTCACACGCCCGAGCAGCTTTCTCACATTGCCAAGGCTGCCGAGCACGTTCCCGTATTCCACTCCGGCAACATGTCGGTGGGCATTGCGGTGCTTTTGCAGCTTGCCAAGCAGGCGGCACGCGCATTCCCCGATGCCGATATTGAGATCGTAGAGGTACACCACAAATACAAGGCAGACGCACCCAGCGGCACCGCCCTGATGCTGGCAAAGGCAATTGAAGAGGTGCGCCCCGATGCGCGCCGCGTGCTTGGCAGAAGCGGACACGGCGTGCGCGAAAAGCGCGACATTGGCATCAGCGCCCTGCGCATGGGCGGCGTGGTTGGTGAGCACAAGGTTTGCATTTGCACCGAGAGCCAGACCATTACCTTAGAGCACAAGGCACACACCCGCGCCCTGTTTGCAGAGGGTGCACTGACCGCAGCGGCATATCTGGCAAAGCAGCCCGCAGGGCTTTACGACATGCAAAAGATGCTGCAGGATCTGAATGAGGAGAAGGACTATGAAAGTAGCAATTGTGGGGTACGGTAACCTTGGCCGCGGCGTGGAAGCCGCGCTGTGTGCCGCACCCGATATGCAGGCAGTTGGCATTTTCACGCGCCGCGATCCCGCGACCGTGCAAAGCGCTTGCGGCTTGCCTGTTTATGCGATGGATGCTCTGGAGAGCATGGCAGGCGAGATTGACGTGGTCATCAACTGCGGTGGCAGCGCGACCGACCTGCCCAAGTCTACCCCTGCGCTGGCAGAAAAGTTCCACGTAGTGGACAGCTTTGACACGCACGCCAACATTCTGGCGCACCGCGCAAACGTGGATGCGGCAGCCCGCAAGAGCGGCAAGGTGGCGGTCATTTCGGTGGGCTGGGATCCCGGTATGTTCTCGATCAACCGCCTGTACGCGCAGAGCATTTTGCAGGACAGCAAGTCCTATACGTTTTGGGGCAAGGGCGTCAGCCAAGGGCATTCGGATGCCATTCGCCGCATTGAGGGCGTTGCGGATGCGCGCCAGTACACCGTGCCGATCGAATCTGCCGTGCAGCGCGTCAAGGATGGCGAAATGCCCACCTTTACCGCTTCCCAGATGCACGAGCGCGTTTGCTACGTAGCCCTCAAGGAGGGCGCGGATGCAGCTGCGATCGAGCAGGCAATTGTGACCATGCCCAACTACTTTGCGCCTTACAAGACCACGGTCCATTTTGTCACCCCAGAGGTGCTGCACCGCGACCATGCGGGTCTGCCCCACGGCGGCAAGGTGATCACCTCGGGCAAGGCGGCAACGGGATCTGCGCACACCGTTGAATATGCACTGACCTTGGAATCCAACCCCGATTTTACGGGCAGCGTATTAGTTGCATTTGCAAGAGCGGCATACCGCCTTGGCAAGCAGGGCGAGGTTGGCTGCAAGACGGCATTTGACATAGCTCCCATTCTGCTCTCCCCCGAGGACCCCGAAACGCTTTACGCGCATTTGCTGTAAATACAAAAAGGAAGCCGAAAGGCTTCCTTTTTAGTTTCCCGACTCAAGCTTTCAAAAAGGGGCGAACATCGAAAGACGTTCGCCCCAAAAATATTATTCTTCCAGCCAGATCGCGCGGATATTCGCAATCTCCTGCTCGGTGATGCCGATCGAAAGCATGTACGCCTCGATCTTTTCCTGCAACGAATCATCCTTGTCGCCAAACTTGTTCAGCTCCTTGACAAGACGGTTGACGTTGGCAATCAGCAACGGAAATTCCTCGGTATCAAACGCGCCCTGCGTGGAGAAGAAGGACGCATAATACTCGTGGCGCAGCGTGTCCTCGTCCACGCCCAAGAGTCCAAGGATCAAAAATGCCGTGGTGCCCGTGCGGTCACGTCCCATAGAGCAATGGAACAGAATGGGATAATTCTCCTCGTACGCAAATGCACGGATCGCTTCGCATACGTCTGCATGATAATTCTCCTCAAAAATGTGCTCGTACCATTGCATCGCAATCGAAACGTGATTGACCGAATCGCCAAGCGGCTTGGAGCCACCGCCGCGCAGATCCAGATCGGTGCGCACACCCAAGTCGTTTAACGCCACGTCCAAGCCCTGCTCGTCAATGCCGTCCAGATGCGCCGAACGGAACGCAAGCCCCTGCTTGACTCGCTTGCCGTCCGTGGTCACGTAGCCGCCGATGTCACGTACGTTGGAAACGCCGCCCATCTTGATAAAGCGCGGATAGCCGTCCTCGGTGGTAAAGGTATGTACCAGCGAGCGCGTGCCGTTCGCCTCCACCTGCCAGTAATACTGCGTGCCGATCTTGAGGTTGTACACCTCAGCGCGCGCCTCGGTCACGGTCATGGTGATCGCATCCTGCATGTCAAGATGCTCGGAAATGCGCACGATATAGCTCTTGCCCTCTGCCGCAGTCGCATCCGACCAGGTCAGCACCACGGGCAGCGGCGTGCAATACTCGCCGCGCACGTACCCATACGACACGCTCTCAATCTGCGCAAGCGGTGCTTTTGCGTGGTTGTATATCAGCTCGTTTGCCAAGATCACGTGCGCATCGCCATCGTAAGGCGTCAGCAGCGCGATCTCGGTTTCCGCATCTCCATAGCGCACGGTGGCAGCGTCGGTGGCAAACGATTCTCCTGCAAAATTATACACGTCCGTGATCCTTTCTCCGTCCAGCACGTACTCGGGCAGACGGGAGCCCTGAATTTCAGATACGTAGCGCACGCCAACCGACAGGCGCATAGAGTGCACGCCCATACCCAGCACGTTGACCTGCACGGCAATGCTCGGGTCGGCAATCAGCGCGCTCAGCTGTGCCTGCATAACGCCTACCTTATCCTCGGTTGCCGCATCACAAGCCAGCTCCGCCTGCGCCACCTTGGCAAGCGCGGCACTCAGCGCGCTCTCGGCTTGCACGGAAAGCGGCAGATAGGTAAACGGAATATCCACGTGCAAAATGTAATTCTGATTATAGCTGACGCCGCGCACCAGCATGCGATAATTCTGCCCCTCGGTCAGCGTGCCGTACATATCCAGCGGTGCGTTGACAAACAGATACGCAAAGCCGCCCTTTGCCATTTGCAAAAGCTGCGGTGCGCGCCAAACGATCTCGGCAGAGTCATACGCCTGATCGGGTGCAACCACGGCATACTCCATGCTTGCCACGCCCTCGGCGCAAGAAATTTCATTGTCGGTCAAAAGCAGCATGCCGCTTTGGTCAAAGGTCTGCTGCCATTGCTCGTGCGAGCTGTGCGCAGAGCCGTATTCGCCGTCGGTATGATCCAGCCACACGCCCGAAACCGCGGGAATGATTGCCTCGTAGGATGCCGAGATCTTGGTGCCATCTGCCAGCACGGCATAGGCGCCATAGTTCAGATAGCCCTCGCTTGCGCTGGAATTTTCGCGATAGCGCTTGTTATTGACCGTGATTTCGGCAGAAATGCCGGCATCCTCAAAGCGCTTGGCAATGGCAACTGCCACCGCCTCAACCGCACCGCCGCGGAAGAAATAATTGCCCTGCACGCGATCGATGCACAAAAGCTGCTCCGCACCGCCTACGGCAAACGTAACGTTTTGCACGTAGCAATCGGTGCCGTCCTTATTACGGAAGCACATCTGGAATGCGCGAATGTAGCCGTCATCGTCCGCAAGCTTGGAAAAATCAGAAATGCCCAGATCGATGGTGCGCCACGCCTCGGTTGCATCTGCCATGGACGCGCACTCGTTGATAAATGCGGCGTTGTTGGTCTCAGCTGCGGTCAGAATGCGCATGGAGCTGCTCTTGGCATTCTTGGTGGTCATAAATGTCATGGTCACGCCCTGCACCGAGGACGCAAGGATAGGCGTTGCCAATGTCACGGTCATGCAGCCCTGATCCACGCCCTGCGAGGACATCAGATAGGCATCGCCTGCGCTCGTGGTGGTATATCCGCAGGAATCGCAGGTAGCCACGTCATGGCAGCTGAAGCCCACCTTGGTGGGCGAGATCATATACGTACCGGTCTGCTTGGTAAAGTCCAGCACGACCTGGCTCCCCTGCCCCGATCCATTTGCCTGTACGGTACAGGATTTGGCAGTTGAGCCCTTATGTGCGGGCACGGTAGTCATGGAAAGATCCTCATAAACGGGGCGTTCATAGGGGATCTCCGGCGTCTGGGATTCGGTAGAATCGGAGTCCTTATCGGAACACGCCGCAAGCGAAAGCAGCATACACGCAAGCAGCGACGCGGAAACGAGTCTTGTCAAAACGGCAGAATGTTTCATACAAATTCCTTCCTATGCATAAACTATACGTTCATTATAGCACATTCACGTGCGCTTGGCAAGAGTGAAAAAGGAAGAGAATTCGGTACAAAAGGAGCACCGACACCCGGATAATTGTCATCCGCAGAGGGGAGACGCAGACGATTCGGGCGTGCGACGCAAAGCCGTCCCCTCGGGCATGCGACGCAAAGCCGTCCCCTCGGGGGAAGGGGCGCCTCGCAGCGAAGCGTCGCGAGGGGAAGGGGTATCGTGATGAAGTTGGGACAGTATTATTTTTTATTTTATCTGCAAAATCCGATGAAATGTTTGCTTATCCAATTTTTACGCGTGTTCCCCTTCCTCCCACTGCGCAACGCTTGTGGGATCCCTCCTGTCTCGCTGCGGCTCGGTCACGCCACGGTTCTGACAGCCATTTAGGCTGTCATTCATTGCCGTGGCGCCGCTTCGCTACCCTGTGGGGACGGCTTTGCGTCGCACGTCCAAATCCGCTTGGGATGACACGCGGGGGATATCCGCCCAAGATAACGCAATGGGTGTTGGCGCATTGAATTTTACACCTCACGTCTTGGCAATATGCTTTCGCATATCCAGCGCGCAGGCGATCAGGATGATCGCGCCCTTGATGACCGTCATGATCGCCGGCTCAAAGTTGAGGAACACCAAGCCTGCGTTGACCAGCTGCAGCAAAAATACACCCAGCAGCACGCCCCTCACCTTGCCCGTGCCGCCCATAAACGATACGCCGCCAATGACGCATGCGGCAATGGCATCCAGCTCATAGTTCACGCCCGTTGCCGTGGAATTGGACGACACTCTCGCGCACTCGACAAATGCCGAAATGCCATACAGCACGCCCGCCAGCACAAACACGCTGACAATCGTGCTTGCTACGCTGACTCCCGACACGGCTGCCGCCTCGGGATTGGTGCCCACCGCAAACATATTCTTGCCCAGCACCGTTTTGTTCCAGATGACCCACACCAGCACCGCCACCGCCACCGCGATCCACAAATAGTTGGGGATCTGCACGCCGCCAACGTTGAGCCCGCCCGTGATCAGCCCCGTATAGCTCGGATCCAGCCCCGCAATCGGCGCGCTGTTGTTCTGCCCCAGCGACACGTACCACATCACGCCGCCATACAAGATCAGCTGTGTGCCCAGCGTCACGATAAAGGGATGCAGCTTGAAGCGCGAGACCATCAGCCCGTTAAACGCGCCTACGCCGCCACCCACCAGCATGACAAGCAGCAGCGCCGCCGGGATCAGCCACGGCGAAAAGCTGAGCGACGGGAACATTTTGCCCGCCACCGCGCTTGACTGCAAAAGTGACGCGCAAATGCACGCGCAAAGACCTAAGCAGCGCCCTGCCGAGAGGTCGGTGCCCGTGAGCACAATGATGCCTGCCACGCCCAGCGCCATGATCAGACGCGAGGCGGACTGCATTAAGATATTGACCACCGAATCCGCCGACAAAAAGCTCGGATTATAGGCAAACACCGCGACCACGAATACCGCGATCAGGATATATAAGGCGTGATCCAGCACGCCGTTTTTGATAAAATGCGCCCGTTCCCTGCCCGACATTGCCTTGAAATTGCCAAGGCTTGCCCGCGCTCGCTCCAGAACGCCCGTTGTCTCTTTGCTCTCCATGCTCTCTCTCCGTCACACGTATTTGGCTGCCAAAGCCATCAATTCCTGCTCGCTGTACGCGCCGCGCACGCTCTCGCCTGCCACTCTGCCGCCCGAAATGACCAGGATGCGATCACACATGCCGATCAGCTCAGGCATCTCACTTGACACCATGATAATGCCCTTGCCGCGCTCGGCAAGCTGCGCGATCAGCGCGTAGATCTCGGATTTTGCACCCACGTCCACGCCGCGCGTCGGCTCGTCAAGCAGCAGCACCTCGGGCTCGGTCAGCAGCCATCTGCCCAAAATCACCTTTTGCTGGTTGCCGCCCGAGAGCAGCTTGATGGGCGTTCCGCGCCCCGCACAGCGCACGCCCAGCTCGCGAATGATGCGGTCGGTATCACGGTTCATGTCCTGCGTGTGCAAAAGCCCCAGCTTGCCGCGGTATACCTTGGTGCGCGCCACGCAGGCGTTGTCCACCAGCGAAAGACCGCCCAGAATGCCCGTTGCGCGCCGCTCCTCGGTCAAAAGCGCCAGCCCTGCTCCAATGGCATCCGCCGGGCGCGCGACCTGCAATTTCTGCCCTGCCAGCGTCACCTGCCCGCCCGTGGCGCGGCGCATGCCGAACAGGGTTTCCAAAATCTCGGTGCGCCCTGCGCCCACCAGTCCGCAAAGCCCCAAGATCTCCCCGCGATGCAGGGAAAACGAAATATCCTCCAGCCCCTTGCCCCGCATGCCATCCACACGCAGCAGCACCTCGCCGCCCGTGTTTTGGTGCGCGGGATACAGATCGGTCAGCTCCCTGCCCACCATTTTGGCAATGATCTTGTCGGTGGTCAGCTCGCTTGCCTTGTCGGTGGAAATATACTTGCCGTCACGCATGACGGTTACCTCGTCCGAGATCCGCAGTATCTCGTTCATCTTGTGCGAGATATACACAATGCCGCAGCCGCGCTCCTTGAGCCGCGCGATCACGCGGAACAGCTGCTCTACCTCGCGGTCGGTCAGGGAGGAGGTGGGCTCGTCCAGCACCAGCACGCGCGCCTGATAGGACACCGCCTTGGCGATCTCCACCATCTGCCGCTCGGCAACCGACAGCGTGCCGATGATGCGCGCGGGGTCGATGTGCATATCCAGATCCTCAAACAGCGCGCGCGTGCGCTCGTGCATATACCGCTCGCGCACAAATCCGGCACGCGCAGGATACCTGCCCAGCCACACGTTATCCGCCACGCTGCGGCGCAGGGCTTGGTTAAGCTCCTGGTGCACCATGGCAACACCGTGCGCCATGGCATCCGCAGGATTTTTGAAATCCACCTCCTTGCCTCCAAGCCGCATGCTGCCGCTATCCTTATGATAAATGCCGAACAGACACTTGGTCAGGGTGGATTTGCCTGCGCCGTTCTCCCCCATAAGCGCATGCACGCTGCCGGGTCGCACGCAAAGCTGCGCGCCGTCCAGCGCCTTGACACCGGGAAACGCCTTGCGTATCTCCCGCATTTCCAGAATATACTCCATGCCGTTTCCCCTACCTTGCTTTTTTACTCTGCGTTGATGGGTGAATACGCAATACGCAGCTTGCGCACGCCGCTCTCAAAGACGTAATCGGTGCCAAAAAGCAGCGCCTTGCCCTCCATGATATTGGCGGCGATGGTCACGATCGCCTTTGCCATGGCGTCACCGTCCTGCTTGACCGTGCCCTGCATCTGCCCGTTTTCAATGGCATCCATGGCGGTTGCCAGCGCGTCCACGCCAAACACGGGAATATATGCGCCGCCCTCGCGGCTGCCCTGCTTATTATAGCCCTTTGCCTGCAGCGCGGAAATGACGCCCAGCGCCATATCATCGTTATTGCACAGCACCAGCTCAATATTGGGTACGCCGTTCTGCACGCGGAACAGCGCGCCCATCATGTTATTGGCGGTGGCGCTATCCCAGTTGGCAAGCTGATCTGCGCCTACGCGCACAAGCACGTCACCGTCCTTGTCGGCGTCCGACAGCGCCCCGTTCTCGGCAAGCAGCGTATTGGCGCGCTCCACGGCATACTTGGTACGTCCGTCCGCCTCGGCGTTGCCTACCTCGGCGCGGAACATGGCATATTGGATCTTGCCGTCGCCGTTGAGGTCGTATTTTTGGAACGCCTCGTTGGTAGAAAGCAGCTCCGCCACCTGCTCGCCCTGCATATAGCCGGGTGCATTGGGATCGGTGCCCACAAAGCAGATATTCTCCGCCACGTTGACCGCCTCATCCGACACCTCGCGATTAAAGAAAATGACGGGCAGCCCCTTTTGATGCGCCCTTTGTGCCAGCGCCTCACCTGCGCTCTTGAAGTCCACGGCATTGATGATCAGCAGATCCATACCACCCGTAATGGCGGTATCGATCTGCGCGCTCTGTGTTTGCTGGTTATTCTCTCCGTTATAAAAGGTCACCTGCATGCGATCCTTATAGTCTTTAAAATACTTCTCCAGGGCAGTGCGCACGGTAGCGATATAGCTATCGTCGAATTTATAGGCAAACACCGCCACGCGGTAGGTATCCCGTCTTGCGCAGCCGGTCAGGGACGCACACGCGCCGATCAGCAAGCACACACATACAAGGGCGCAAATCGCCCGAACGTTTTGCAAATGTTTCATCACAAGTCCTCCAAAAAAGGATTTTCACGCTTTATTCTGCCACCGAACGCACGAATTTATAAGTCGGAAGTTTTGACAAATGTTGCTTTTCCAAAAAGGATTGATCAAAATTTCCATGAAAACCGGTGGCAAAATTCACTCGGAAATCGCCGTTTTTCCCTTGAAAACATTGACATTTTGCGTCTTCTATGATATAATAAACTATCTATTTTTTCTTGATAGGAAAGTACGAGGAATTATCATGATCATTACTGATATTTTGGACAATAACGCACGCCTTTACGCCGATGAGGTGGCGCTTGTAGAGATCAATCCCATGTTTGAGCCCCAAAGCCGTATCACCTGGCGTGATTATGCACTCATGCAGCCCGAGCCCGGTCAGCCCTTCCGCCGCGAGATCACTTGGGAACAATTCTGGAAGCGCGCTAATCGCTTTGCCAACCTCCTGCTCTCCCGCGGCTGCCGCAAGGGTGACAAGGTTGCCATTCTCATGATGAACTCCATTGAGTGGCTGCCCATCTACTTCGGCATTCTCAAGGCAGGCGCTGTTGCCGTTCCGCTCAACTACCGCTATACCGCAGACGAAATTAAATATTGTCTGGATAAGTCCGACAGCTCCATGTGCATCTTTGGCCCCGAGTTTATCGGCAGAATGGAATCCATCAGCGATCAGATCCCCCGCGTGCGCAACCTCTTCTACGTTGGCGAGGATTGCCCTGCATTTGCCGACAGCTACGACAAAATGATTGCCTACTGCACCTCCCGTCAGCCCGACATTACGCTGACCGAGGACGATGACGGTGCCATCTACTTCTCGTCCGGCACCACCGGCTTCCCCAAGGCGATTCTGCACGCGCACCGCTCTCTGACCCACGCCATGCTGACAGAGCACAATCACCACTCGCAGACGCATGACGACGTGTTCCTCTGCATCCCGCCCCTCTACCACACCGGCGCCAAGATGCACTGGCTGGGCAGCTTCTTTGCAGGCGGCAAGGCGGGTCTGCTCAAGGGCGTTAACCCCGAATGGATCCTCAAGGCGGCAAGCGACGAAAAATGCTCGATCGACTGGCTCTTAGTTCCGTGGGCAGAGGGTATTCTGGCCGCGCTGGAGCGCGGCGAGCTCAAGCTCCAGGATTACGACCTTTCCGCTTGGAGACTGATGCACATTGGTGCACAGCCCGTTCCGCCCTCGCTGATCAAGCGTTGGATGGAGGTGTTCCCCACTCACCAGTACGATACCAACTACGGTCTGAGTGAATCGATTGGCCCCGGCTGTGTACACCTTGGCGTGGAAAACGTGGACAAGGTTGGCGCGATCGGCAAGGCGGGATATGGCTGGAAGACCCGCATCATTGACTCCCACGGCAAAGCGGTTGCACGCGGCGAGGTTGGTGAGCTATGCGTCAAGGGCCCCGGCGTGATGAACTGCTATTACAACGACCCCGAGGCAAGCGCCGAGGTGCTGCGCGACGGTTGGCTTTTGACCGGCGACATGGCAATGGAGGATTCCGACGGCTTTATCTACCTGGTAGACCGCAAGAAGGACGTGATCATCACGGGCGGCGAAAACCTCTACCCCGTGCAGATCGAAAACCACATTCGTGCACACGCCGCCGTCAAGGACGTTGCCGTGATCGGCTTGCCGCACGAGCGTCTTGGCGAGATTGCCGCAGCCATTATTGAATGCAAGGACGGCTGCAGCGCAACTGAGGAGGAGATTGCAGAATTCTGCGCGTCTCTGCCCCGCTACAAGCGTCCGCGCAAGATCATTTTCGCCACCATTCCCAGAAACCCCACGGGCAAGATTGAAAAGCCCAAGCTGCGCGAGCAATACTGCGGCGGAAGCCTGGTTGAGCAGCAGATCCAGAACTGATAAGGAGATCAACATACAATGTCCAAGAAGCTTATGCTCGGAAATGCAGCCGTTGCACGCGGCGCATACGAAGCAGGCGTGCGCGTGGTATCCTCTTACCCCGGCACTCCCAGCACCGAGATTACCGAAAATATTGTGCAATACCCCGAGATCAACGTAGAATGGGCACCCAATGAAAAGGTGGCAGCCGAGGTTGCCATTGGTGCAGCCATTGGCGGCGGCAGAGCCATGACCTGCTGCAAGCACGTTGGCCTTAACGTCATGGCTGACCCCTTCTTTACCGCGTCCTACACCGGCGTAGGCGCCGGTCTTGTCATTGCCGTGGCAGACGACCCCGGCATGCATTCCTCGCAGAACGAGCAGGATTCCCGCCACTATGCAAAGGCATCCAAGCTCCCCATGCTCGAGCCCTCGGATTCCGCGGAGTGCCTGTCCTTTACCAAGCTGGCATATGAGCTCTCCGAGCAGTTTGACACCCCCGTTATGCTGCGCCTTTCCACCCGTATTTCCCACTCGCAGAACCCCGTAGAGCTTTCCGACCGCGTGGAAGTGCCGGTCAAGCCCTATGAGAAGGATATTCCCAAGTACGTCATGATGCCCGCTATGGCGATCAAGAAGCACGTGGTGGTTGAGCAGCGCACCCGCGATGTGGTCGCGTATGCCGAGACCTCGCCGCTCAACGTCATTGAGGACAACGGCTCGCGCATCGGCGTGATCGTTTCGGGTACTACCCACCTGTACGCGCACGAGGCGCTGGGCAATGCGGTCAACTACTTGAAGCTTGGCATGGTTTACCCACTGCCCGAGCAGAAGATCCGCGATTTTGCCGCTTCGGTGGACACTCTGTGGGTGATCGAAGAGCTGGATCCCTTTATCGAGGAGCACTGCAACAACCTTGGCATCCAGGTCAAGGGCAAGGAGTTCTTCACTCTGCTTGGCGAATACACCCCCGCTATGATCCGCACCGCAGTGCTGGATCAGCCCAACCCCGCATTTATCGCGCTGGAAGAGACAATTCCCAACCGCCCCCCCGTTATGTGTGCAGGCTGCCCGCACAGAGGCACCTTCTACGTGCTCAAAAAGCTGGGACTGACCGTTTCGGGCGACATTGGCTGCTACACCTTGGGTGCAGTTGCTCCCCTTGCCTCGGTGGATACCACCATCTGCATGGGCGCTTCGGTCAGCGCTGCATTCGGTATGGCAAAGGTACAGGGCGCAGACTTCAACAAAAAGCTGGTCAGCGTGATCGGTGACTCCACCTTTATTCACTCGGGCATCACGGGCTTGATCGACATCGTATACAATAAGGGCGCTAACACCGTCATTATTCTGGACAACTCGATCACCGGTATGACCGGTCACCAGCAGAACCCCGCTATGGGCAAGACCATTCGCGGCGAGGACACCCGCGCAGTCGATCTGGTCGCGCTCTGCCATGCCGTTGGCGTGGAGCGCGTGCGCGTAGCAGATCCGTTTGACCTTAAGACCTTTGAGGCTGTGGTGCGCGAGGAGACCGAAGCAGACGAGCCCTCGGTCATCATTGCGCAGCGTCCTTGCGCGCTGCTCAAGCACGTGAAATACACGGGTCATTGCGACATTACCGACAAGTGCCGCAAGTGCAAGCTTTGCATGAAGCTTGGCTGCCCTGCCATCTCGGTAGAGAAGGACGGCTCGGTCAAGATCGACCCCACGCAGTGCAACGGCTGCGGACTTTGCCTGGGCGTTTGCCCGTTCGGCGCAATTGAGAAGAAGGAGGACTGACCATGAAAAACGTAAACATTATGATCGTAGGCGTTGGCGGTCAGGGCACTCTTCTTGCAAGCCGCATCCTGGGCAATGCCATTCTCTCGCTTGGCTATGACGTAAAGGTTTCCGAGGTGCACGGCATGTCGCAGCGTGGCGGAAGCGTGGTCACCTACGTCAAGTACGGCGATAAGGTCTACTCCCCCGTCATTGACAAGGGCGAGGCAGACATCATTCTCGCATTCGAGCAGCTGGAGGCTCTCCGCGCGCTGCCCTACCTTAAGGTGGGCGGCAAGATGATTGCCAACACCCAGTGCATTAACCCCATGCCCGTGATTACGGGCGCTGCCACCTACCCCGAAAACATCATGGACACCCTGTCTGCCAAGATCGACCTGACCGCGCTGGACGCGCTGGCGATTGCAAAAGAGGCAGGAAACACCAAGGCGGTCAACGTTGTGCTCATGGGCGTGATGGCAAGCAACACCGATATTCCTTATGAAACCTGGGTGGAATCCGTACGCGCTTGCGTGCCCGCCAAGTTCTTAGAGATCAACCTGCGCGCCTTTGACGCAGGCTACCACTACGCAAAGGAGAACTAAGACCGATGAGCCAGTCCTCCACTCTGTGGAAAAAAGCCCTGATCATCTGCTACGTCGTTTTATCTTTAGTTGGCTTTGCAGCAATCCTGATCATCCCCGCCTCGCGTGAGGTATTCAAGACCCTTTCAGCCGACCATCCCTACCTGATGGGCTTTGCCAAGTTTGCCGTGCTTGCAACTGCAGGCGAGCTGCTGGCAGTCCGTCTTGCCAAAAAGTCCTGGACGCTTCCCTCCTACGTGTGGGCACGATTTTTGATCTGGGGCGTCATTGGTGTTTGGATCACCTACATGATGAAGATCTTTGGCGCAGGCGTTGACGCGCTGATGTCCCAAGGTCTGCTCCCCTCCCCCGAAAACGCGCTGCTCCACACCTTCATCAAGGCGTTTTTCATCAGCGCGACCATGAACCTTTCCTTTGGACCTACCTTTATGGCGCTGCACAAGTGCTCCGACACCTACCTGGACATTCGTGCCACCGGCAAGCGCAAGATCACACTTGCCAACGTCATTCACAAGGTCGACTGGGAAAAGTTCGCATCCTTTACCCTGCTGAAAACCGTTCCGCTGTTCTGGATCCCCGCTCATACCGTTACCTTTATGCTGCCCGCCGAATACCAGGTAGCCATGGCTGCCGCTCTCTCGGTTGCGCTGGGCATCATACTCAATATCAAACGCAAAAAAACCTAAAGAAAGTACTCATTAGGGCTATCAGAAATCCCCAAATCGAATGCAAGCCAAGGCTTACGAGATTTACAGAATCTGATTCGATTTACAATCAAAAAGAGCTGAGTTCACTTTGTGAACTCAGCTCTTTTATTTACACGGGAACCGTATAGTATTTGATATACCAGATCGCCAAAAACACGATACCGATGACCAGGAACAAAAGTCCTGTGAGCAAAACGCAAAGGTCGTTACGCTTTTTCAGCTCTGCCATCTTTCTCTCGCGGTAGTCACCGAATTGCTCGTGATTGGCTCTGCCATTGGGCACAAACCATGCCAGAATGACGTTTCGGAACACGTACGAGATACCGATCAGCGCGCCTTGGCTGCTGACAAAGATCATGCCCGCATACAAGGTCAGAAGCAGACCCGAAATGGTAAATCCGTCCGACAGTATCTGCATATTGACCGCAGGACTGTCCGTAAAGAAGCCCTGAATCGCAAACACGCCAACCGTAAGAGCGGATGCAACGCCAAAGCTGATCAGATAGCGGATCAATAATCCCTTATTTTCTTGTTTCACGATGTCTTAACCTTCCGCATCTTGGCTAACGATCTGCTTGTACTTCGCTTCCTCTGCATCGTTACAGTAAACAAAGTGACCGGGGCAGATCTCGCGGAACGAGGGAGTATCGGTAGAGTAATCGTGCTCTGCGATGGGATTGTAGGTGATTCTGACACGCTGCTTTTCGTAAACCGGGTCGGGCAACGGAATTGCAGAGAGCAGAGACTTGGTGTAAGGATGCAGGGGGTGCTTGAACAGCTCGTCCGAGTCTGCCAGCTCTACCATCTTACCAAAGTACATAACACCGATTCGATCCGAGAAATACTTAACGACAGACAGGTCGTGCGCGATGAACAGGATGGTCAGACCCTTGCTCTGACGAAGATCGTTGGGCAGGTTGATGACCTGTGCCTGAATGGATACGTCCAGTGCCGATACGGGCTCGTCCGCAATGATCATTTCAGGCTCCATGATAACGCTTCTTGCAATACCGATACGCTGACGCTGTCCACCCGAGAACTCGTGAGGATAACGGTCTGCGTGCTCACGTACAAGACCGACCGTTTCCAGAATCTCGTATACCTTCTGGTTGATATACTCCTGGTCGGTAATACCGTTAATGATCAGTCCCTCTGCGATGATATCGCGGACCGTCATACGAGGGTCAAGCGACGCAATGGGGTCCTGGAAGATCATCTGGATCTGTGTGATCAGCTTGCTCTTCTTAGCCACGCGGCGTCTGTTCTTATATTCCTTCTTCAGAGCGGCGAGCTTTTCATCGTCACCCTTTGCCTCTGCAAGCTTGACTGCGTACTCCTCGTCCAGCTTCTTGACGATGGATGCAGCGTACTGCTTGTCAACTGCCTTGTGATCCAGCTTTGCGTCCTTGATCAGTGCGCGGTTCTTGGCAATGACCTCAGCGGTCTCTGCCTTGATCTGCTTTTCTCTCTGGGCAAGCTCAGCCTTCTTGAGAGCATCTGCAGAGCCCTTTTCCAGAGCCAGTGCAGCAAGTGCCTTCTTCTGGTCAGCCTTTGCCTTCTTGATCGCGTCCTTGTAGGAGCGAGTGCCGGCGCCGATACGCTGACCCTTGAAGTACACGTTACCCGAGGTAATATCATACAGCTTGATAATGGATCTGCCGGTGGTGGTCTTACCACAGCCCGACTCACCTACCAGACCAAAGGTCTCGCCCTTGTGAATCTCAAAGCTGACGTCGTCAACTGCCTTGAGGTCCTTGCGTCCCAGACGGAAATACTGGCAAAGATGGTCTACTTTCAGCAATACTTCTTGATTCTGCTTATCCATTGTTGCCACCTCTTTCCTTCATTCTGTTGATACGCTCGGTGATGATCTTGGGCATTTCAACCTTGGGAGCGTTGGGGTGCAGCAGCCAGGTTGCCGCAAAGTGAGTGGGAGAAACCTGATACATAGGAGGCTGCATTTCAAAGTCGATCTCCATTGCATACTTGTTTCTTTCCGCAAATGCATCACCCACAGGAGGATAGATCATATTGGGAGGTGTACCCGGGATCGCATCCAGCTTTTCGTTGGTATCCAGGTCAGGCATGGAGGACAGAAGTGCCCAGGTGTAGGGATGCTGAGGATTGTAGAATACTTCCTCCGCAGTACCGTACTCAACTACCTTACCTGCATACATAACGGCAATTCTGTCCGCCATGTTTGCAACGACGCCAAGGCCGTGGGGAATAAAGATAATAGACAGATTACGCTCTCTCTTGAGCTTGTTGATCAGCTCCAGGATCTGCGCCTGAATGGTTACGTCCAGTGCAGTGGTGGGCTCGTCACAGATCAGAATGTCGGGGTTTGCAGACAGTGCGATCGCGATAACGATACGCTGACGCATACCGCCCGAGAACTCGAAGGGATACTGTCTGAAACGCATTCTCGCCTCAGGAATACCAACCTCCTCCATGAGCTTGATCGCTCTTTCCTTTGCCAGACGCTTGGTCAGCTTGAAGACAACCTGAGAAGCCTTGCTCTTAAGATAGTCAACGATCTCAATGCAGCGCTTATCGTAGTCAACCGCAGCTGCGCTCTCAACGTCAGCCTGGAACTTATTCATAACACGCGTAATAACAGAAACGATGGTCTCGATCTGTACCTCGGGATCGATAACCGACTTGGGAACAACGTTCCACTCAACGGTCTTGCCCTTGGCGATCAGCGCTTCTCTCTTCTTGGTCTGGCGCTCAAAGCGTGCCTCTTCCTTGGGGTTATTCTTGATATAGAAGAAGTACTTCTCGACTTCTCTTTCCAATGCGCTACCAAAGGTGTACGCTACGTTATCCTTGACAACTGCCAGAGGATCGATTGCAGCAAATACGCTTCTGGAAACGATCTTGCACTCGTTCTCAGCATCGTGCTGGGTAAAGTTGCCTGCCTTGTAGAACTGGATCGCTCTCTGCATAGCCAGGATCGCGTCCTTCTTCTTTGCCAGGGTCCGCTCAGCGGAATACTGAACAGCAATCTTCTCCAGCGCCAGGAACTCGGTCATATAATCATCCATGAGGAACTTATATGCCAGCTCGTTTGCCTCTGCAGCGGGCATGGTGCTCAGATCTGCACCGGGGTTCTTATAGAGATAATAACCGATACGGAAGAAGTTATACGCCTCCTGCGCTACCATTTCCTGTGCGGTTGCCTGCAGCGCCTCCAGGGTCTGGATGGTCTGCTCGCTAACCAGCTTCTTAGTGCGCAGAGCAACTGCCATAGCTGCCGTGTGCTCTCTGAGCTTTTCCGCATAGCTTGCCACAAAGAACTTGTCGGTGATCTGTCCAAGCTTCTTGTTGATCTCCTTGAGTCTTGCTGCGGAGTCGATCTTCTGCTTCTTCTCCACCAGGAACAGGAAGTCCTTGATCATAGCGATCATTTCCTCTGCAGCGGTGTGAGAATCGCTGTAGCTGTTTTCCAGCTCGATCGCACGGATGTTGAACGCATCAAAGGTCTTGATGAAGTTATCAATATCCGCTGCGGTAGCCTGGGTCTTTGCGCCGTTTGCAACGGCTGCCTTCATGGTAGCAGACATGGTCGCCAGCAGCTTATTGAAGCTCTCGCGGCCTTCCTTGCGGTTAGCCTTGTTCTTGAGCAGCATAGCCTCGGTGATCTGTCTACCGATTCGCATGATGGGGTTGAGCGAGGAAAGCGGATCCTGGAAGATCATTGCGATCTTGTCACCGCGCAGCTTGTGCATTTCCTCCTCGGGGATACGGACCAGATCCTGACCGTCGTACAGGATCTCGCCGCCCTCGTAAATGGCGTTGACAGCCGAAATGCCCATGATCGCCTTAGAGGTTACGGACTTACCCGAACCGGACTCGCCTACGATCGCAAGCGTTTCACCCTCATAAAGGTCAAAGGAAATATCGCGTACTGCCTGCACCTTGCCTCCGTCCGTACGGAAGGAGACTCTTAAATTGTTAACAGATAATTTAATTTGCTTATCCATGGTTTACTCCTCCGATCCTCTGAGCGACGGGTTGAACGCGTCTCTCAGACCGTTACCGAACAAGTTAAAGCTGAGCATCAGCAATACGAGGAACAAGCAGGGGAACAGCGCCACGTAAGCAAGGTAGCCCTCACCCATGGAGAACGCCTCCTGACCTGCCGCGATCAACGTACCGACACTCGTCAGCTTACCCGAGTCAAGGTTGATAATGCCCAGATAAGAAAGGCTGGTTTCCGAGTAAATCATTGAAGGAATGACCAGCGCTACACTGGTTACGATGGTACCGATACCGTTGGGGAAGATGTGCTTGAACATGATTCGAGCGTCACCTGCACCCAGCGTTCTCGCTGCCAGAACGTATTCCTGATTCTTAAAGCGGTAGAACTGCATACGCGTTCTTCCTGCCATACCGATCCAGCCCGTTGCGAAGAACGCAATGAACAGAATCAGCGCACTTTGTATATCCACCAATTTATACAAGCCGCGTTCCAGAATGAAGCGACCCAGGTGGAACTTGAGCAGCGTAATAATGATCATGGAAGGCACGGAACCGAGAATCTCACAGAATCTCTCCATTGCCAGGTCAAGTGCGCCGCCGAAGTAACCGGAGATGGAACCCCAGATTACGCCTACGATAAAGTTAACCAGCGCTACAACGGAAGCAAAGATAAACGAGAATCTTGCACCGTATGCAAGGCATGCAAATACGTCTCTACCGTCATCGTCGGTACCGAAGATGAACAAAGGCTCGGAAATGCCGTCACCTGCCTGAGCATGCAGGAAAGTGTAGTACTCGTAGTAATCCACTCTTACCTCAACGGTACTGGGCATCTGTCTGCCGTAAACGTAGTAATACGTCTTGGCTTCCATGACGTACTCGCCGTTTTCGTCCTTCATCTTCATGCCGTTTTCATCGTATACGTGCTCGTATTCGACAACGCCTTCCTCACCTTCCAGACGGAGCGAGTTATATGGCACGACCAGAGAAGACTTGTTATCAGGCTCTACTCTCCAGTAGTTGTTGACAACGTTGCCGTCCTCATCCAGCACGGGACGAAGGGTTGCAGCCTTGGGGTTCTCGACCTTATAGTAAATGTTAGCGTCTGCCTCATTCTTGGGGTGAGAGGGTCTGTCATCCTTGTGAACCAGAGGATACAGCACCTGCTTACCGGTCTCGTTCTGGTATTCCTGAATTGCATCGAATTCAGTTCTGGTGATTTCCTTATACTTACCAAAGCCTACGCCGAAATAGGTGTCGTAACGGTAGGTGTAGTTAGTACCGTCCTCACTGATCTCGACCTCGCTCTTGATAACGTCCTTACCGGTCTCCTGCTCCAGCGCAAGGTCCTTGAGGTAACCCAGCGTACTGTTGGACTTGACTCTACCGCCATCCCAGAAAGGAATGTTGTTCTCTTCCATAACCTTGAGCTTGGGAGTCACGTACAGGAAGGTCTTATCGTGATAAGAGGGGGTATAGGGCGTAAAGAAAGGTGCAATGATTGCGAACAGGACAAGGAACAGGATGACGACGCCGCCAACGACTGCGCCCTTGTTCTTGCAGAAGCGACGCCAAGCACCCTGGAAATAGCTGACGGGCTTGGTTTCGAACTTCTTATCGTGGCCAAGATCGGTTCTCTTAGCAAATTGGAACTTTTCCGCGGGGATGTTGTGATATTGATTTTGATTTGTCATATTACTTCGCCCCCATTCTGATTCTCGGGTCAATGATACCGTAGCTGATATCGATTACAATACCTGCGGTCAAGCCGATCAGCGTATAGAAACCGGACAGCAGCATGAACGCATCATAGTCCTGGTTAGTGATCGCAGCCAGATACAAGCCACCAACACCGTTTACAAGGAACATCTTCTCAATGATCAGCGAACCGGAGAGAACCGAAATGAATTCACTCAGGATCGAGGGGAAGATAACGACCATGGAGTTACGCATTGCGTGACGGAAGATCGCCTGTCTCTTGGTCAAGCCCTTGGTTCTTGCAAGCAGCATGAATTCACCGGTCAGCACCTCGGACAGCTCCGCACGGGTGTAACGCGCGTAACCTGCGATAGAGCCCAGGCACAGCGCAAAGACTGCGGGCAGCATGGACTTGAAGACCGGCCATGTGAAGTACGCATTACTCGTCTCCATACCCAGCGGGAACCAGGCAAGCTTGAAGCAGAATACGTACTGGATCAGCAACGCCAAAACGATGGAGGGCAGCGAGATCAACAAAATGATAAAGACGTTGATGACCTGGTCCTGCCACTTGTTCTTCTTAAGCGCAGCCAAAATACCCAAAGCCAGACCGATGGGTACACCGATCAGCGTTGAGTAGATATTGATCAAAATTGTGGGGGGAAGTTTGGGAGTGAATACTTCTGTCCAAAGATCCTTGTTGGCAAAGCCGGGCAGCGTGGTAGCGATACCGAAGTCGCCGTCCAGAATGACTCTCTTAAGGTAATTGCCATACTGAATCAGGACGGGCACTCTATCAAACAGATAGGTACCGTTGGGACCGGGACGAACATTGGTGATCCAGCCTCTACCTTCCAACACTGAGTACGCGATCTTAGGGTCCATACCCGGGAGCACGTTGGTCGGAATGGGCAGTAACTTGATCAACACAAAACACATCGTAAAGATGATGAAAAATGTGATCAACATCAAGCCCAAGCGCTTGGTCACATATTTAAACATATACATAGGTGTTTCTCCTCTGTTTTTGTTTTTTTCTAAGTCATGGACGCCCCCATGCACCGCACCGATACAAGTGTCTCGGTGCCGTGTAACAAGGGCGTTTTGCGCGCGAACAATGCGCGCGGGGAGTTTTTCACGAAATAACTGTAGTTTGAAGTGATAGCGGCACCAATTTGCCGACATTCCGCACAGGGCGGCATCTAATTACTGTTTTAACGTATGGTTTGAGGGATGGGGATAAAACGCGAAATCAGCGGTGGGCGAAAGTAGTTCGCCCACCGCCTTATTCAAAGCTCGATCAGAGCTTTAAGCTTAGCCTTGGCTAAAATTACTCGGACTTCTTGTACTCAGCAGAGAGGTCGCCGCCGTTTGCAGCAACGAATTCCTGCCACTCAGCATCGGTGTAGTTAACAACGATGTATCTCAGACCGCCGAAGCCCATGAAGGTGTGCTCGTTCTCAGAGAAGTAAGAGAACTTAGCGCCCAGGAAGGATCCGCCGCCGTCAGCGATCAGCATTACGGAACGGGACTCCTTGATGGTCAGCTCTTCCAGAGCGGAGAGGATCATCAGTCTAGCCTCGGTGGTAGCGTAGCCTTCGCTCCAGTTGTAGGTCTTAGCCTGGTTCTCAGTAGCTGCCAGACCGTTCAGGCAGTAGTACCAGTTCTGAACAGACATGGTAATGGTCTCACCAGCGCCAACGTAGTCGCCTGCGGGCATGGTCAGAGTCATGTCGATCGCACCGGTATCCCAGTACATGTGGTAGTTCAGGGAGTCATCGGGGTTAACGAATGCACCAATGATATCGAAGGGGTTGAATGCGTTACCGGAGAAGCCGTAACCGAAGCCGATCTGAGTCTGGCCGGTACGGAATGCATCTGCCCAAGCGGAGCCTGCGGATGCATCAAATACAACGTCGATCTTGTCCTGGAGCTCAGTGCCAACGGTCAGACCGTCCAGGATCTCCTGGAGGTAGTTAGCTCTGAATCTCTGCTTGTCGGTATCGGTGGAAGCACCGTAAACAAGAGTGATGTTCTTGGAGGAGTCGTAGCCGTACTTCTCGGGATCTGCCAGAAGGATAGCGATAGCGTCCTTCATCTTTTCCTTAGCAAGCTCAGGGTTGTAACCGGTCAGAGCGTTGTAAGCGTCGTCGGTGGAAAGGCCGGTCAGAGCGCCGCTGGACCAAGTGCCATCAGCTGCCTGCTCGAAGCCGTAAGCGCGGAGGATACCTTCCTTAGCGGTCTTGGTGTTACGGTACTGACCACCGTCTGCCAGCTCAGGAGAGTTCTCAATGTCATAGTAGTAAGCAACGTTGATCAGACCGAAGCAAGGAATTGCGGAGCCGGGCCAGATCTTTTCAACGATATCACTTCTGTTCAGACCCAGGTTGAATGCGTGTCTGAACTCCTGGATAGCCAGGATACCGTTGTTGTTTGCGCTACCCTTCAGAGTCTCCAGATCGGAGAACAGCTGCATACCGAAGGTACCGGTAGAGGTAGAGGTGAAGTAAACGTACTTGGAATCGAGGTATTCGCCAACGTTCTCAGTCTGCAGAGAAGCGTCGTCGTAGGTGCCGTTCAGGAAGCCCAGCCACTTGGGAGAGAAATCCTCAACTGCACGGCAGTTGATAGCGGTAACATTGTACTGGTTCTTGTACTCTACCATGTTCCAACCGTACCAGTTCTCGTTCTTCTCGAGTCTGTAGTGAGAGCCAGCCTCGAACTCGGTGAGCTTGTAGGGACCCCAAGAAGCGGTGGTCTCCAGGTTGGAGTTGTACTTAGAGGTCCACAGGGTTGCGCCTTCAGCGGGAGCAATTCTGTTAGCCTCGTACTTAGCCTTGTGTACCAGAGGCAGGCTGGAGAAGTAGTAGGGAGCCCAAACGGACAGAGAGCCGTCATCCTTCAGGAAGGAGTAGGTCTTGTCAAGGCAAACAACGATTGCGTTGCCCTCTGCATAGATACCAACGGTATCCCATGCAACGTCACGGTTCTCGTTTACTACGAATACTGCTACGTAAGCAGCGTAGCTGCCGGTAGGCTCAAGGATGGAAGCGTAGCCGCCCCACAGAGCTGCACCGGAGATAGAGTCAGTGCCGTCAGCGGAGGAGTAAACGGTCTCGTCAGTGATCAGAACCCACTGAGGAGCTTCCTTACCGTCCTCGGACTTGTAGCCTGCAGCACCCCACAGGTTGTGGATGTCAACGTACAGTTCCTTACCTGCTTCCAGAGCAGCCTGGTTGGTCTCGAAGCCCTGGCTCAGCAGAGTCTCGTAGGTACCTTCCTGGTTCTGGTAGAAGTAGTTCTTCGCGTTCTTGATCATGAGGGTATCGTAGTAGGTGTTAGCACGATAGTTCATGTACGCGGGGTCGAGAACCTGCTGCATGGACCATACGAAGTCTGCAGCGGTGATAGCAGTGCCATCATCCCACTTCAGATCATCACGCAGGGTGATCTTCCATGCATAGCCGCCCTCTGCGATCTGCTCAGCGGTGTAGCCCCACTTAGCGTCTACAGTAGCGGTAACGTCCTCCAGCTTGGTAGCTGCGGAGTAGTTGGTGGTGTAAGCACCGGGAACGATGCCGTCCTTGTTGATGGAGCCATCAGCCAGATACTTTACGTCGTTCTCGAACTTATAGTCGTAATCGAAGAAAGAAGAGGTGATGTAGCTCAGGATCTGCGTATCGTTGTTGTCCTGATACGTCAGTTCGTTCCAGTTACTGGGCATGGTGCTGGTGGTAGTGTTGTACTCAGCCTGCTTGTAAGTAACCTGCTCAACTACAGGATCCACGGGAGTGTTCTTGGAGCCGCAGCTTACAACCATCAGAGCAACCATTACCAGGCACAGAGCCATAGTAAGAATGGACTTGATGTTTCTCATAAATATGTCCTCCATTTTTATGATTTTTTTGTTGGGGGTTCTATTTCTCACGCGAAATGCCCTCGGTTTTTGAATGAAACGATCCCTCAACTGCGTCGCATTCTCAACAAAAAACAACTCGCACGATACTATGAACATTGACATTGTAACACATCTGTTTTCATTTGTCAATCACTTTGACAAGGAAATATGCAAGTTTTCCAAAAAAAATTGATAAAAAATCCAGTCTCTGCGCCGACAAATCCAGTTTTACATCAAATGCGCGGAAAACCTCTTGCAAGTTTTCGGGGGTACGCTTGCATTTTCATGCAAAAGAGACACGCCCGACGGGGCGTGTCTCTGCTCATTATATTCTGTACTTGTTCTTTTTGTCAAGCGACATGCGGAAATCGATGGACGCATCGGGCGGGCACAGATCCCACGCCTCGTCCGCCAGCTCCTCCAGCTGCTGCTCTGTGGGGTCGGCAATGCCGCGCTCCTCTGCCAGTCGCAGCGCACAGTAGCCGAACCAGAGGTCGGTCAGCACGGTCTCGCCCTCATAAATGGCATGATGCTCGGTCTTGAAGAACACCTCCAGGTAGGCTTTGTTGCGCAGCTTGAGTGCCGCTTTGGCTGCCGTAATGGAAATGCGGTCGTCCGCGCGGCAGTTTTGCGGGAAGCTTTCGTACAGCGCCCACGCCTTTGCAAACTCACGGCAGCTGATCAGATACTGCAGATACTCGCTTGCCAGCGCCACGTCGGTATACGCGCCGGGCAACGCCACGGCACGGTCGTAATACGCCTGCGCCTGCGCGTGATTCCCCGCGGTGCGCTCCAGCACGGCAAGGTTACGCAGCGCCCAGCAGTTGGAGCACGCCGCAGACGATGCAAGCCACGCCGCCTTGGCAGCCGCGGTAGCCGCCGCATCCTCCCCTGCATCGTAGCTTTGGTTGACCACGACCTCCACGTTATGGCATTCATACTCCGCAACGCCCAGCTGAAGCAGATTATTCCAGGTTTCGGGGGCGTTACGCAGACGCGAGATCCACTTGGGGCTGACCATATAGGACACGGGCAGTGCCGCGGGATCCTGCTCGCCAAGGCTTCCCGTTTCCAGAAGCGCCAGCCAGGGCTTTTCCGCCTCGCCGATGCGCGAGAGCGGGAAGCACATGGACACAGGCGGCTCGCCGTCGCCATCCTTGCGCATTCTCAGGGTCTCCAGCGCGCCAAATCCCGCACCGAAATGCCCGATCTGCGCCTCATTTACCGGCAAAAGCGCCAGCTTGCACATATTTTCGTGAATATTTTGAATATCCTGTGCGCTGATCGCGGCATCTATGGCAGCGCCGACGTAATCGCACGCGCCGTTATACTCGGTATCCAGCATCTTGTCCGACTCCAGCTGCATGCCGCCGTAGCACTGCGTCCACTCATACACGCATCCCGCCGGCATGGGCTTATCGTGCAGCTGCGAGGGAGCAATGCCCGCCTGCATTTCGGCATAATAGCCCGTTCCCTTGCCATCCGACAAATATTCCTGCCAATGCTTGCCCGCAGAGTGCTCGCCCCATGCAAAAAGCTTCTTATATAATAAAGGAGCTGTGGAACGCTCGTAAAAGATCGAGCCGTCCTCATACGCCGCGACCTCCCAGGTGGAGGCGTTCTCGTCCTCGCACTGGATGAAATAGTCGTAAGCGCGGTCTGCATTGGAGGGGTAGGTGGCGTCAATATTGTTCATCGCCACCAGATTGGGCAGCGTTTCGTAGCGGCACGCGCCGTCTACAAACGAAATCACCTGCTTGTGGCTTGCCAGAATGCGCACGCGGGTCTCGGCACGCACGGCAATATTGCTCCACCAGTAGGTGGTGGTGTCGCGATCAAAGGGATTGATCAGCTTGACGTGCGAGTAAAGGCGCGGCGAGCCTGCAGGCAAATGGAAATCCACCTGCCAGAAAATGCTCTTATTGCGCTCAAACTCATAAATACGCAAAAATTCGTTGCCCGCATCATCGGTCAGCACAGCGGCGTACACGTTGTCGCAGGTGGTGTAGGTATGGCCGAAATTGCCGATATTCCACTCAATACCGCCCGAAAGCCAGGCGTTTCGAATGGCAAGGTTACCCGGCTGAATGACCGTGTTGGCAAACAGCAGCTCCTTCTTTCCTACCTTATCATATAAAGAGTGCAATCTGCCGCCCAGCGAGGGCAAAAAGCGCGCCTGCAGGTACTCGTTTTCCAGCACGAACGAGGGCAGATGCAGCTCACCACGGCTGCGATCGTATCGATCCTGCGTCATATACGGCAGCACCTTGGTCATGCACCCCAGATGCGCGGAAAGAGAGGCGGGAAAATCGCCGTCGGTGCGCGCAGGGGCAGCCTGTCTTTCGCGGAAGCGCGGAAGCGGATTCTGCCCTACGGGCACGTTGCCGCGAATGGCAAAGGTTTCAAATGTAATGCTCATAAAAAATCTCCTTTCGGCAGATAGAAGGGGGGCGAGCGCATATGGAATGCACCCCTACGGGGTTTGGTGCGGGCGCATATGGAATGCGCACCTACGGGGTTTGGTGCGGGCGCATACGGAATGCGCCCCTACAGGATTTGGTGCGGGCGCATATGGAATGCGCCCCTACAGGGTTTGGTGCGGGCGCATACGGAATGCGCCCCTACAGGGTTTGGTGCGGGCGCATATGGAATGCGCCCCTACGGGTGTCGGGATGCGGGCGCATATGGAATGCGCCCCTACGGGTGTCGGGATGCGGGCGCATATGGAATGCACCCCTACGGGGTTTGGTGCGGGCGCATATGGAATGCGCCCCTACAGGGTTTGGTGCGGGCGCATATGGAATGCGCCCCTACAGGGCTTGGTGCGGGCGCATATGGAATGCGCCCCTACAGGCTAAAAATCAATACAATTAAATTGAAATTTGCCCTCGGCAAATTTCTACCGCAACGTTCCGCGCAAGCGGAACATATCACTCGCGCAAAGCGCGAATATCACTTTCGCGCAGCGAAAATATCACTTTTGCCAAAGGCAAAAATATCACTGCAAAGTGCGCTTGCATCAGCAAGTGCGCTTTGCCAGCTCAGCCATCATTTCAGAGATCTTGATATTTTGCGGGCAAACACTCTCGCAAGCGCCGCATGCAATGCAAGCCGTGGGCTTTTGCTCATCGGGCAGCAGGCGGATCTGCGTCTTGACCTCGCCGGCGTGCTCGGGGTACATTTGCGCATTATAAAACTTAACCATTTGTGGAATATCCAACTGCTGTGCGCAATAATCAACGCAATAACGGCATCCGGTGCAAGGCAGCGTCTTCTTGGCGATCATATCGTCCGCGATCTCCAAGAGCGTGTTCCACTCCTGCTCGGTCAGCAATTTTTCCTCTTCAAAGGTGGTAATGTTCTCCTCCAGCTGCTGCATATTGGACATGCCGGACAGCGTCACGACTACCTCCGGAATGCTCTGCAGGAAGCGGAACGCCCACTCGGGCGCGCTGACGCCGGGGCGCAGTGCCTCCAGCTTTGCCATGTACTCGGGTTCCAGATTTGCAAGTCTGCCTCCGCGTACCGGCTCCATGACCCAGATGCCAAGCCCATACTCACGGATCAGCTCGATCTTTTCCTTGGCACTTTGCAGCTTGTAGTCCAGATAGTTGAGCTGGATCTGGCAGAATTCCATCTCGGACGCGTACTTATCTAAGAAGCGCTTCATGGTTGCCAGCGTGCCGTGGGTGGAAAAGCCCAGGTGCTTGATCCTGCCCGCCTTCTTTTCCGAGATCAGGTACTCCACGTCGCCGTACTTTTCGGTGTCCAGATACTGCTCAATGTTAGACTCGGTCACGCTGTGCACCAGGTAGTAATCGATGTAATCCATCCCCAGATGCTGCAGCTGCGCCTCGAAGATCTTAGGCGCGTTGCCCCAGAAATCGGGCGAGAAGCCCGGGAATTTGGTGGCAATATAAAAGCTTTCGCGAGGATACTTGGCAAGTGCTCTGCCCATAAACTCCTCGCTCTTTCCCTGATGATATACCCATGCGGTGTCAAAGTAGTTTACGCCACGGCTCATGGCAAGCTCGACCATCTCGGCAAGCGCTGCCTCGTCCACGTCCGCCGCTACCTCGCTCTTTTGGGGCAGACGCATGCAGCCCATACCCAGCGCGCTGAGCGCTACGCCATTTAAGTTCTTGTAAACCATAAGAAACCTCCGTTTATCTGTTCGTTGTTCTTCCATTATACAAGGTTTCTTTGCGTTTTGCAAGAGCTATACGCAAAAAAGCCGATTTCTCCCGCAGCTTTTCTTCGTCCGAATGCACAAACTTTCACGAATTTTATTGACAGTATCTATAAGATATGGTATAATATGCGCACAAGCACCCCTGTATCTGCAATACCTCGAAAGGAGATTTACATGAAAGATTGCAAACACATCAAAAAAACGCTTGTTTGGCTGATCTGCGTGAGCATGCTGCTGGCGGCATTTTCCACCTTTGCCGCATACGCCGTGCCCAGAAGCATCAGCGTTCAGAACGGCACGGGCACCAGAGGTCCCGTAGCAGTGGGCAGAACCTACTCCTATCGCGCGATCGTCAACGGTTCGTTTGACGGCTTTGCCTTTACCATGCCCACCTATAACAAAACCGACTCCGAGGCGACCATTTCCCTGTACAAATGGGAAGGCGACTACGCCACCACCGTGGCAGGCGAGCCTATCGCAACCGAGCGCTTTGCTCCCCTGAAGGACAACGGTACCAACTGGGTCAGATTTGACGCCCAGCCCGCAGGTGAGTACCTGTTCCACATTTCCGAGCCTAAGGGTCAGGTTGGCGTTTGGACCAACCAGAATCCCACCGACTCCAAGGGCTTTTTGTATCTCAACGGCGTTGAACAGAGAGGTGAACCCGAATTGCACTTCAACTTTGAAAACGACAACGTGCCCGAAGAGCCCTTCGGCACCTGCGAGGCTTCTGCAGATGCGCGCATCCCCAAGTCTCCCTACACCTCCACCAATGCGAAAGCACCCAGCAACATTACCGTATCCATCGGTATGCATATGATCGTCAACGCTCCCTTCCACGGCGTGGAATTCGACCTGGCGACCTATACCGCAACCGACATGGAGGCGGACATGTCCGTTTATGCATGGAAGGGCACTTACGCCCAGACCGTTGCGGTCGATCCCGTAGCGACCAGCCGCATCGTGCTGGTGGATAACGCTATGCAGGGCATCTCCTTCAAGACGCTGCCCGCAGGCGAGTACCTCTTCCTTGTGCACAACGCAAGCAAGCCTCCGGCAATCTACACCTTTACCGAAACCACCGGCTTTGAGGGCAACGTATACAAGGACGGATTCCCTTCCTCCGGCGCTGTTGCATACCCCAACATGCAGGTCATCTTCTCCAAGGAAGCGGACGGCAACGATTACTTCTCGCAGTGTGAGAATCCCCAGGATTCCATCGACGGCAACCACACCCCTCCTCCCGAATACGTCATTCCCGAGGATAGCCTGATCTACACGCACCCCGTTCAGCCCGACACCTGGGTATTTACCGACGGTCTGGGCAGAACCTCGCTGACCTACGCAGAGGTTGGCGCTCCCCGTGAAAATAAGACGCTGGCTATGTTCTACTGGACCTGGCACACCGGCGGCTTCCTTGCCGTTGAGCCCGTGAATCTGCAGCAGTACAGCGAGCTGTATCCCGAAGCAATGCGCGATTACCACAACGCGATCTGGCAGGGTACCTCCTCCTACTGGTGGAACGAATCCATCTACGGCTTCTACAGCGGCGAAGACCCCTGGGTACTGCGCAAGCAGGCAGAGCTGCTGACCAACGCAGGCGTTGACGTCATCTTTACCGATAACACCAACGGCGACCACACCTGGTACGCAGCCTACAACGCACTGCTCGAGACCTGGGACGACGCTATGACCGACGGCATGGAGACTCCCAAGCTCTCCTTCATGCTCCCCTTCTGGGATAAGTCCTACACCAACATGCAGGTCTCCTCGATCTATCAGGATATCTTCCGCACCGGCAAGTACCAGAACCTGTGGTACTACCTGGACGGCAAGCCCATGCTGATGGCGATCTCCGGCTCGTTCAACCCCAACACCTCTCCTCTTGAAAAGGAAATCGCAAACTTCTTCACCTTCCGTGCAGGCGCACCCGGCTACATCAACGAAAATCCCGCGCTCAAGAACTGGGGCTGGCTTTCCATGTATCCGCAGGCACAGTACTATGCCTCCAGCAAGGATAAGGCAAACGGTATTGTCGAGCAGATCACGGTTGGTATCGCAATGAACCACAACTACGCACTCAAGGAGCTGGCGGCAATGAGCGGCGATAACATCGCAGGCAGATCCTACACCTCCACCTACCCCGACAGATACGAAAAGGAAGGCGCTGAGGCTTCCAAGTGGGGCTACAACTTCGCTGAGCAGTGGAACTACGCACTCCAGGTTGACCCCGCAGTCGTCTTCGTTACCGGCTGGAACGAGTTCCGCGTAGGCAGATACGAAACCTGGCCCGAGGGCAGCCCCGCAGCTGTGACCAACGCATTCCCCGACCAGTACAACGACGAATTCTCCCGTGACATCGAGCCCACCAAGGGCGCGCTCAAGGACCACTACTACTACCAGCTGGTCAACTTTGTACGCCAGTACAAGGGCTGTAAACCCATCCCCACTCCCAGCGCAAAGACCACCATTGACCTTTCCGCAGGTCAGGAGCAGTGGAAGGCAGTTGAGCCTTACTATGGCGCATACATCGGCAACACCGAGCACCGCGATCACACCGGCTACGGCGATCTGGTCTACACCGAGACCTCGGGCAGAAACGACATTATCGGCGCACAGATCGCACGCGATGACGAGTTCGTATACTTCAACGTAGAGTGTGCGGCTGACATTACCCCCTACACCGATAACCTCTGGATGACGCTTTACATCGACTCCGACCAGCAGAACCAGGGCTGGGAAACTTTTGAATACGTCATCAACAAGTCCGCAGCATCCGCTGACACCGTGGTACTGGAAAAGTTCTCCGGTAACGGCTACGAGTCGGTCAAGGTTGCTGACTGTGCATACGTGCTGGACGGCAGATATCTGACCAACAAGGTTGCCAAGAGCGATCTGGGTCTTTCCGGCGATGACTTCACCATCAACTTCTGCTGGACCGACAACGTGCACGATGAAGGCGACTATGAGAAGT
>JAZRQR010000210.1:0-4162 GCA_045650025.1 Eubacteriales bacterium | reverse complement strand
CGAAGCAAGATACGCATCTTGCAAGGCGAGTTTCGGCACAAGACACTAAAATTGCTCGTCGCAGGGCGTATGATTTGACTTTCTTCGGTTATGACCATCTTGCGAGTAAAAGCACGCCGAAAGACGCATAAATGCATCGCCCTCGGGCAATTCGGTTCGATTCCCGTACGGCTACGCTCAGAGCAGATCGTCAAACAGCGCAACGTTGGCAGCCTTGGGCACAAGGTCGCCCGATTCGCATTTCTTGATGATCTCTACGATGCGGTCGTTGATGGGGGTGGGCACGCCGCAAGCTCTGCCCCAATGGCACACCACGCCGTTGATAGCGTCGATCTCGCATTTTTTGCCCTTTTTCAGATCCTGCAGCATGGAGGGCTCAATGCCTCTGTGCTTTTTCATGGCAATGGGCAGCAGTGCGGTTGCAAATGCGCGCTTGAGTGCGTTTTTGTAGTAAAAGAGTGCGGTAATGTTCTTGCCCTGTACGGGTGCGAAGGTCGCGCCTGCCGCATGACCGACGTCAATGCATTCCTTCATGCAGCGAATGGCAACGCGGCGCACTTGCTTGTTCTCGGAAACGTCGCCGAACACGCCTCCCACCACGGTGCCCAGCCCGGAGAAGGTGGCATTGATCAGCAGCTTGGACCAGCGCGCGCCGATCAGGTTGCTTTCCTCGTGCACGGGGCACATCAGCTCCAGCAGCGCCTTGACCTCGGCGAATTTCTCGTCCGAAGTGCCTTCCATCTTGCCCATGTGGAAGGAAAGGGAATCCACCTCGCTGGTCAGCGTGCAAACGCCGGGGGAGGTGAGTGCTGCGCCCCATTCCACCACGCAGCCCATGGTGCGGTGCGAGCCAATGATTTCGGCAATGCCGGGCTCGGGCAAGCCGTTTTGCAGCGTCACAATGACGCCGTCGTCCTCCAGGTAGTCGCAAAGGAAGGTGACCACCTCGGTATTGAGCAGCTGCTTGGTCAGAAGCAGGATCACGTCGTATTTTCCGCTCATCTCGTCGGGTGTCAGGGCGTTGACGGGAACCGTCATGTCCACCGTGCCGCGGATGATGGCGCCGTGCTCACGCAGCGCCTGTACGTGTGCGAGATTGCGGTTGATCAGGTCGATCTGACCGCCGTTTTTGGTGATATATGCGCCAAGCACCGTGCCAAGCGAGCCTGCGCCGTAAATTGCATATCGTTTTATGGTAAACCTCCCAAATGTGCGCTTTATGCGCGGTGTGATTTCTGTGCCTTCAGGGTGAAGGTTGCGCCCCATTTTCCTAAGATCTGCACCGAGTCAAAGCCTGCAGAAAGCAGAGCCTCGGTCTCGTGCTGCACGGTCAAGGGGGTGTCGTAATGGTAAAATGCGTCGTCTTGAATGCCTTGCGCGGCTTTCAGCGCCAGCATCTGCTCGCGGAAGGCGTGCTCCTGCTCGTCATTGGGGGCAAAATAATCGGTCAGGATGAAATATCCGCCCGGCTTGAGAGATGCGTAAAGCTTTTTGTAAAGAGGGATCTTTTGTTCCTTGGTAAAATGGTGCAGGCTCTCCACCGAAACGGCAGAGTCAAAGGCACTTTCGCCGAATGGAACGTCAAAGTACGAGCCGTGGATCAAGGTCAGGTGCTTGTCTGGCAGCTTGCGAGCCAGCTCGTCTAACATAGGCTTGCAAAGGTCAATGCCGTGTACGCTTGCCTGCGGATTGCGTGCAAAATACGCCTCCAGCTCAA
Organism: Eubacteriales bacterium; assembly: GCA_045650025.1. Taxonomy (GTDB): domain Bacteria; phylum Bacillota; class Clostridia; order Oscillospirales; family CAG-272; genus SVQP01. Next base: position 2,445 of record JAZRQR010000210.1, on the reverse strand, counting down.
GTCCCGTGCCGCAGCCCAGATCCAGCAGGTGGCAATCGGGGTCGGCGGGCAGCTGCTCTGCCGTGAATGCGTAGAACTCACGCGCAGATTCGATCTCGTTTAGCATATGCCAATCATAGCCATCCAGTCGGGCAGCAAAAAAGTCGCTCATGGTCTCCAGCATGTTGTGCCTCCCAAGCGTGCGTTATTCGGTCCAGACGAAATGGTAGTTGATGGCCTCGCCACCGTCCACCAGAATATTCTGTCCGGTGCAGAACTTGTTGATCACGGTCAAAAAGTATGCCCATTCTGCCATTTCCTCGGGCGTTGCCCAGCGCTTTAAGGGGGTTTCGTGCATGATCTGCTCCCAAAGCGTGGGATCGTCGATCACGCATTGGTTCAGCGGGGTCAGCACGCCGCCGGGGTCAAGGCTGTTGCAGGTTGCGCCAAAGGGGGAGACGCGCATGGCAACGTTTTTGGTGTATGCCAGAATACCGCCCTTGCTGGCGCAATAGGCAGGGAACTCCGCGCCGGTGTGCGCGCTGGCAGAGCCGATGTTGAGAATGGATCGAATGTCCTTTTGCACGCCGTAGCGCTCGGTAATATCGATCAGTGCCTTGAGGTTGACGTCAATGTCATCCTCGTTTTGCGTGCCTGCGTTGTTGATTAAGATCTGCACGCCCTCAATTTCGGGCAGGTGCTGCTTGTCGCGCACGTCGCAGACGTAGTGCGTGTATGCGGCATGGGTAATGCTTGCTCCTTGGCGGTCTATGCCAATGACGGTGTGACCGTTTTCCAGAAAATGCACCGCAATGGCGCGACCGATGCCCTGCGTGGTGCCTGTGATCAAAACTTTCATGCCTGTCCGTCTCCTTTGATAAAATCCAGGTAAGCCTTGCCTACCTCCTGCGCTCTCCAGTTCTTGGTGATGCGGTAGCCGATCGGGGAGAAGACCACCTCCATCAGCAGCTCCGCCACTGCGCCGGTCAGCGCGCACATGGCGCATTGCAGCGCCGTCCAATGAAATCCGTCCCAGAAGATGGGGGCGAACAGCACGAATACGATGACCGAGAAGATGAAGTTGTCTAAAAATTGTCCGATAAAGGTGGATACGTAGGTGCGTGCGGCGTAAGCCAGCTTGCCGTCGGGGTGCTTGCGGAACGCTTTGCCGATAGCCCAGTTGAGCGTGTTGTTGATCATGCCTGAGCAAAGGAACGCGACAGTACTGCCAAGCAGAATGAACCACGTGCCGCCAAAGATCGAGTCAAACACGGTGTAATCGCCCGCGTTGGAGGGAATGACGCTTGCCACGAAAAAGATCAGGCAGGTCAAAAGGTTAATGCCCGCCGCCAGCACGGTGATGCGGTTGGAGGCGCGGGGTCCAAAGTGCTTGGTGATTATGTCCATGCACATAAAGGACAGCCACGAGATCAGAATGCCGCCGTCCAGCGCAATCCAGTCCAGCTGCAAAAGCGTTTTGTTGGCAAGCAGATTCATGCAGATCACGCTGACCACAAACAGCGTCACCACCGTTGCGGGAATGGATTTGAGCAGCAGTCTGTATTCGATCGCCTGCCGCGCAAGATATTCTTTTGTCTTATTTAGAACGTTGTTTTCCCGTAAAAGCATATTTCTCAGAACCTATTATTGCACAAATCTGTTTGCCCTATCAATTTTTTCTTGTGTTTTGTGTTTGGGGGTTATTGGAGCAGCGAAACGGCATCGGTAATGGTCTTTTCCAGCGCCTCTCTGCCGTACTTGTCCACCTCAGCCTTGTTCTTGTCGCCGTGGGTCAGGCAGCCCGCACCGTTGATACAGCCGCCAATGCAAGCCATACCCTCAATAAAGTTACCGTCCAGCACGCCCTTGCCCAGCTTGAGCAGCGCCATGCGGCAAGCCTCAATGCCGTCGCAGACGACCGGCTTGACCTCAAAATCAATGTTCTGCTCCTTGAGCGCCTGCGCTGCCGCGTCGGTCAAGCCGCCGCTGCGCGCAAAGATTCTGCCAAAGTAGGAGGCGTTGTCCAGCACGCCCTCCTCAAAGGTGGAAAGCTCGAAATCGCGGCTGTCAAAGAGTGCCTGCAGCTCCTCAAAGGTCAGCACGCAGTCCACGTAGGGCTTGACGCTTTCCAGCTGTGCCTCCGCCTTCTTGGCGGTGCAGGGGCCGATAAAGACTACCTTTGCGCCGGGCGTGTGCTCTTTGATGTACTTGGCAAGCACCGCCATGGGGGACATGTTGTGCGAAACGTAGTCCAGCAGCTGCGGGAACTGCGACTTGATGTACTGTACGAAGGCAGGGCAGCAGGAGCTGGTCAGAATACTCTTCTCGGAAAGCTCCTTGGCTTCGGCAAGCGCCACCATGTCTGCACCCAGCGCCGCCTCAATGACGTCGTGGAAGCCCAGGTTCTTCAAGCCGGTAATGACCTGACCCAGCTTTGCGTAGGAGAACTGCGAGGAAATGGAGGGA
>JAZRQR010000209.1:0-1172 GCA_045650025.1 Eubacteriales bacterium | reverse complement strand
CATGGCTACGATCCGACTTCCATACCCGCGCGAAAAGGCTTGATCAACTCAATGTCCGCACCCACGCTCAGTTCGGACACCGCGCACAGCACCCACTCGCCGCTGTGGCTGACGTTGAAATGTAGGGGAAGGTTGGCATACGGCTTGCCCTTGTCGCCATAGGTAAACGTAATGTCCTCGAGTGCAATGTCCGATGCCTTGGCAAGCATGCGCCGTGCCAGCATGTCGGCGCACAGGCAACGCTTGCGGTCGTCCTCGTGGCGAAAACGGTCGGCGCGCGCCTGCCGTTCGGGCGATGCGGCACGATACATGGCGTCGTATTGCGCCTCGGTATAGTCGCCAATATTGCAAAATTCGTACGTCATGCCGCACCTCCTGTCATTGTTATTCCTATTATAGCAAAGGACGCGCTCTGCGTCAAGCAAAATCTTGACATTGGGGCAAAAATGCGCTATAATAGTGGTAATAAGCTTAAGGAAAACGGTATGAGAATCAAGAATTACACAATCAAGACCGATCGGCTGTCGCGTAGTCTGCGCATTGCGCTGGTGGCTGATCTGCACAGCCGCGACCCCATGCAGGTCATTGAGGCGCTTGGCAAGATCCGTCCCGATGTGATTTGTATCGCGGGAGATTTGACCGAGGCGCTGGACGGCAGCATGGACGACAAAAACGTGTTTGGCTATGCCGCAATGCGCGCACTGCCCAAGATCGCACCCACGTTCTACGCACCCGGCAATCATGAGATCGGTGCAAGCCATAAGCATTTGCGCCAATACCCGAATAAGGCGGATAAGGTGCGCATCACGCCCGAAAATTTTGCGCGTATCCAAAAGAGCGGTGCCCATTTTTTGGACAACTCGCACATACAATGGCAGGGCATTGCGATTGGCGGGCTTGGCTCGGGGCTTTTGAACCCGAACGGTGCACCCGATTTGGACGCGCTGAACGGCTTTTTTGCCCATGATGGCTTCAAGATCCTGCTTTGCCACCACCCCGAGTATTACGCGAAATACTTGCGCGACAAGGACGTTGACTTAGTGCTTGCAGGACACGCGCACGGCGGTCAATGGCGGCTGTTTGGCAGGGGAGTTTACGCGCCCGATCAGGGGCTTTTCCCCAAGTACACCTCGGGCATGCACGAGGGCAGGCTGATCATCTCACGCGGTACG
>JAZRQR010000208.1:0-8979 GCA_045650025.1 Eubacteriales bacterium | reverse complement strand
CCCCGTGGAAAAGCTGGACATGGTGTCCAAGTACATCGGCGCGCGCGCCGAGGACGGCACGGTCAAGCTGTCCAAATTCGGCACGGACGGCTGGCAAAAATCAAGTCGGAGGCCAAGCGGTCTTAGGAAGACAAGGTAGAGAGTCAACTCCTTGGCCCACAGAACGACATGGCTACGATCCGACTTCCCCGTGGAAAAGCTGGACATGGTGCCCAAGTACATCGGCGCGCGCGCCGAGGACGGCACGGTCAAGCTGTCCAAATTCGGCACGGACGGCTGGCAAAAATCCAAATCCCGCGCCAAGGCTGCCGTCAAGGACATGGCAAAGGAGCTCATCCAGCTTTACGCGCAGCGTATGCGCGTAAAAGGACACGCATTCCCGCCCGATGAGGATTTCCAGCGCGACTTTGAAGCCGCGTTTGCTTATAGCGAGACCGACAGCCAGCTGGATGCCGCCGAGGACATCAAGCGCGACATGGAAAAGCCTGTACCCATGGATCGACTGCTTTGCGGTGACGTGGGCTACGGCAAGACAGAGGTCGCCTTCCGCGCGGCTTACAAAGCCATTATGGGCGGCAAGCAGGTGGCGCTTCTGGTGCCCACCACCATTCTCGCCCTGCAGCATTTCCAAACCGCCACCGCGCGCATGCGCGCCTTTGGCGTCAACATTGACATGGTTTCCCGCTTCCGCACGCCCAAGCAGCAGGAGCAGATTTTGCGCCGACTGGAGCGCGGTGACCTCGACATGATCATCGGTACGCACCGCCTGCTCGGCAAGGACGTTAAGTTCAAGGATCTTGGTCTTCTGATCGTGGACGAGGAGCAGCGCTTTGGCGTGGCACAAAAGGAAAAGCTCAAGCAGCTTTCGGGCAACGTGGACGTGCTCTCACTCTCCGCGACCCCCATTCCCCGTACGCTCAACATGGCAATGGGCGGCATTCGCGATATTTCGGTGCTGGATCAAGCCCCCGGCAACCGCCTGCCCGTGCAGACCTACGTACTGGAGCACGAGCCTCTGATCATTCTCGAAGCCATTCGCAAGGAGCTGCGCCGCGGCGGACAGGTCTTCTACCTGCACAACTTTGTGGAAAGCATTGACAAGGTGGCAGCCGATCTTGGCAAGCAGCTGCCCGATGCGCGCATTACCGTGGCGCACGGCAAAATGGACAAGGACACCTTAGAGGACATTTGGGAGAGCATGATCCGCGGCGACATTGACATCTTAGTCAGTACCACCATCATTGAGACCGGTGTGGACGTGCCCAACGCCAACACCCTGATCGTAGACAATGCGCACCGCCTGGGACTTTCCCAGCTGCACCAGCTGCGCGGACGCATTGGACGCAGCGCGCGTCGCGCCTATGCATACTTCACCTACCCCGTAGGACGCGCCCTGCCCGAGATTGCGCAAAAGCGCCTGGAGGCGATCCGCGACTACGCCGAGTTTGGCGCGGGATTTAAGATCGCCCTGCGCGATATGGAAATTCGCGGCGCGGGCAATCTGCTTGGCGCTGAGCAGCACGGACATCTGGACGCGGTTGGTTACGACATGTACATCAAGCTGCTCAAGAATGCGGTGCTGGAGGAAAAGGGCGAGGTCATCGAGCAAAAGCCGGAATGCACCGTCTCTTTGGACTACGACGCTTACCTGCCCGAGACCTACGTGCGCACGCCCGGTCAGCGCATGGCTCTTTACAAGCGCATTGCTCTGATCGAGACCGAATACGACCGCGACGACATTGCAGACGAGCTGCTTGACCGCTACGGCGACCTGCCCGTGCAGGCGGAAAACCTGCTTTACGTGGCGCTTATCCGCGCCGAGGGTGCGGCTTGCGACATTCGCCAGATCCGTCAGGACGGCAGCACGGTAGCCATTTACCCGGGCAAGTTCCGCTATGAGATCTGGGCTGACCTTTCGCGCATGCTGGGCGGCAGACTCAAAATGGTGCTCTCGGGTGAGCCACATTTGGTACTGCGACTCAAGGAAAAAGAGAACGCATTGCGGCTTATTCATAAAATGTTTGTAAAATATACGGAACTTAGCAAACAATCCGAGGATTGAATGCGCTATAATATAAGTAGTAAAAAAAGAAAAGGAACGACTATATGAAACGTATTACAGTCAAATTGCTTGTCTTGGCGTTGTCCTTGGTGCTCTGCCTTCCCCTTCTGGCAGGCTGCTCGGGCAAAAGCGGCAAAACGCTGATTGAGATCGAGGGCGTCAAGGTCTCGGTCAACACCTACGAATTGCTGCTCTCGCGCATGAAAGGCACGCTGGCAAAAAACCAATACAAGGTGGATAGCGACGACTTCTGGGCCACCATTGTGGACAGCAGCAACACTACCTACGATCAGTATCTGCGCGATTCCATTCTCGAAAACGCTAAGACCTACGCCATTGGCGTATACCTGTTTGACAAGGTATACAACCTCACTCTTCCCGCAGAGACGCTCAACGCCATTGACGCGGAGCTTGCCGAGCTGATCGAATACGACGGCGACGGCTCCAAAGCAGCACTCAACCAGGTGCTTGCCGAGTTTGGCGTGAACTACAACATTCTGCGCCAGACCTACATCATGGAAGCCAAGCTGGACGCACTGAAGGTGCACCTGTACGGCACGAACGCTTCCAAGATTGCCGACAACGTCAAAGAGGACTACTGCCGCGAGAACTTTGTGCGCTTTAAGCAGGTGTTCTTAGCAAACTACTTCTACGTCTGCGAGACCGACGCCAACGGCGACGACATCTACTACACCGACAACTCGCTTGGCAACCAGGTGATCTGCTACGATAAGGTGGGAGGCAAGACCAAGACCGATGCAAGCGGTAACGTCATCAAGGACAAGGACGGCTACGAGGTCTACTACACCGAGGACGGCAAGATCGCTTACGACAAGAAAAACGGCAAGACCGCTTATGTCTTTGACAAGGACGGTCAGCCCCAGATCGGCGAGTACACCAAGGAGGAGCTCGCCGAGATCAAGCAGGAGGCAAACACCATTCTCTCCAAGGTGCCCGCGGGCGAATTTAACGCCTTTGAGATCTTTATGGAGCAGCGCGGCGAGGACCAGGACGCACAGACCTACGAAAACGGCTATTACCTGTACAACAACCCCGGCAACTATGAGGCGTACCCTTATCTGGAAAGCATTGTAGAGCAGCTTGCCAAGATGGAGGTCGGCGAGGTTGCGTTGGTAGAATCCGATTACGGCTACCACGTCATCATGAAATACGAGGTGGAAAAGGACGCCTACAAGGACGAGGACAACAAGGACTGGTTCGAGGGCTTTGAAGAGGGTCTGATTGAGGACATGTTCATGGCACTGTGCAAGGAACACATGGACAAGGTCAAGGTCAACGAGGACGTGCTTGCCACCGCCCCCACCATGAAGCAAGTTGGAAAGAACTATTATTACTAATTCATACACAAAGAAAGGACGTTACTTATGAAGCTTCGCGCACTGTTACCCCTGTTGGTTTGCCTGTTGCTGCTGACCTTAGTTGCCTGCAACACCACTGATGAACAGCCTACCGACACATCAAGCAACGACTCCGAGGAAGCGACCGAACAAACCACTGGGACGCCCGCAGACCCAAGCGCCCTGGAAAGCTACACCGTTTACCTGCCTGCAGACGCAACCGTCTGGGAGCGCAAGTGCGCAGAGCAGCTGATTGCCAAGGTGGAAGCAGCCAGCGGCGTGACCCTGACGCTTAACCGCGATGAGAACGCACGCACCGCATGCGAGATTCTGATTTGCGGCAAGCCCGCAGACGCCGGCTTTGATGCCGACAAGATTGGCTACAACGGCTACGCCGTCAAGCGCGACGGCAACAAGCTGACCCTGGCAGCAGCCATTGAAAACGGCATGCTGGAGGCGGTCAACTACGTATGCTCCAACGTCATTACCGACAAGCAGGTAGCAGAGAGCTGCGACGTGCTGGTTGAGCAGAACGTGGAGCTGGTCAAGCCCGACCCCAACAAGCACATCAACGTATCCATTGAAGCCGACACCGGCTACGACATTTACCAGCTGCCCTCCATTCTCGACGCGGGCTACCGCTACGGTGCTTCGATCATTGCCAACGAGGACGGCACCATGGACGCATGGTTTGCCATGACCGGCAGCGGCTCGGCACAGTGGGACTGGATCTCCTATAAGCACTCGGCTGACGGCGGTCAGACCTGGAGCGAGGAAAAGTGCGTGCTGCAGCCCACCCCCGACAGCTATGACCACTACTCCTGCTGCGACCCCGGCGTATTTTACTTTAACGGCTACTACTACATTGGCTACACCTCCACGGTCAACGCCAACATGTGCGACAACTGCGTTTTCGTAGCGCGCTCCGAAAACCCCGACGGTCCCTTTGAAAAGTGGAACGGCAGCGGCTGGGGCGGCAACAACCCGCAGCCTATCGTGTTCTTCTCCGAGCCCCAGAACCTGTGGGGTCACGGTGAGATCAGTTTTGTAGAGCTGAACGGCACGCTGTACATGTACTACACCCTCTCGGGTGCCAGCGGCCACTCCACGCAGGTATCCGTTGCAAACGTCCTGGACGAAAACTGGCCCGCTACCATGGAATACAAGGGCATTGCAGTCAACGGCGGCTCCAACGACTCGCTTGACGTGAAGTACGTGGAAGAATACGGCAAGTTCCTTGCAATCTGCACCGACGACCGTCTGACCACCAACTCCTACCTCTCCTTCTTTGAATCCGACGACGGCATCACCTTTACGCAGGTGGACGTGGTCAAGAAGAACGTATATCACTACTGCCATAACTCGGGTATGGCGGGCACCAAGAACGGCCATATCACCAAGGATATGCCCACCTTTGCCGCTTACGCCTACGGTCCCGACTGGGGCGTTTGGAACACCCGCGTACAGGAATTCACCCTCTCGCTGACCGATACCATTGACCTTTCCGAGCGCAACGGCAGCAATATCAAGGCAACTACCGCACGCGACACGCGCGATCCCTCCGAGCTGGAGTTCGTTGCCATTTCCCCCCGTACCGATGACGTCATTCGTGCCTCCGACCGTGCAAAAACCGTCAAGCTCGAGCTGTACGCTTGCACTACCTACCAGAACGAATGGGTCAACCTGCGCAAGTACGCAGACGAGGTCAAGCTGTACGGCTATGACGAGACCATCCTCAAGGCAAAGGAAGGCTCGCTGGTGATGGACGTGGTCGGCACCGGCTCTACCGTTGTAACGGTTGAGTGGCGCGGACTGATCACCTACGTTTGCGTCAAGACCTACGACAGAGATAACGCCAACGCCATTGTAGATTTCAAGCCCTTTGTCACCGACACCTACGTCATTGACCAGACCGCTCCCCTGACCTATAATCCGCAGATCAAGTCGATCATCAGCTACGGCGACGCAACCTGGATTGAGGGCTGGAGCTCGGATCACGGCATCACCTATGAATTTGACGAAACCAAGCTCTTGGTCAACGCTGCCGGTGTGGTATTCCCCTTTGAGGCAGGTACCCACGAGGTCACCGTCAAGTGCGGCTCCTTCTCCTACGTTGCCAAGGTCACCTGCATCGCTCCCGCAAAGATTTTCAACTATGACAGCATCGACTTCACCGATTCCCAGGCATCCAAGGTCATGGGCAACACCAGCGCCTCCTCCTGCAAGCTGACCGATGAGGGTCTGCTCTGCACCGCTACCACGGGCTCTGACCCGCTGATCTACCTTACCTACACCGCAGGCGGCATTGATACCGCAAAGTACAAGTCGATCACCATCACCTACAAGCTCGAGCCCGGCGCGACCCAGACCCGCGGACAGATGTTCTTTATCACCGACGCAGTCCCCTCTCCCTCGGAGAATGCTGCGCAAAAGTACACCATGACCGCCGACGGCGAATGGCACACCGTCACGCTCAACGTTGCGGGCACGACTTACTGGAAGGGCACGCTCCAGCAGCTGCGCTTTGACTTCTTTGATAACTGCCAGCCGGGCGAATCGGTGCTGGTGCAGTCCATCGTGCTCGACCCGATCAACTAATCTATTCGCACATATAAAAAAACCTCGGCAGACCCTGCGGTCTGTCGAGGTTTTATTTTATTCTCGCAAAGCGCCCAGCACCTGATCGCAGATCTGCGTCATGCCAAGCACAGTCGGGTGACCGTTGATCTTGTCCACGTCGTGCAGCTCCACAAACTCCAAATCCAGTCGTTCTGCCGCGTGGCGCATGCAGTCCACCACCTCAGGCTTGATGTCGCAGTTGGCAATGCACACGATGCGCGTGCCCGGATGCTGCTGCCTGAGCGTCGTCAGAAAATGGCAGATGGCGGGCATGACCGAAAACAGATCCGTCTCGCAAAAATCCGCATACTGCTCTTCTCCCAGCGGCGCATTCGACCAGCTGTCATTGGTACCGCCGAACACAAACATGGTATCCACCGGATTTTGCGCAAAAAATCCCTGCTTAGCAAGCTGTCGGTAACGGTAAATAAAGGACGAGCTTGTCGAGCAATCCCCCGCGTACCCGGTATATCCAATGGTCGAGCCGGACCAGCTGTCGTTGCGCACAAGCGTTGCCCCGGTGCGCTCCATCATCTGCCCCCACCAGGTCTGCTGCATGCGCATCTTGGTCACGGGCTGATCGGGTGCGCGCCCCCCGTCGCAGTAATAATGGGCATAACCCCGGGGGATATGATTCAAATGCGTGGAATAGCTGTCACCAAAAATCATGAAACGATTGATCATAACAAAACCCAGCCTCCTGTGCTGACAAAATTGCAACTGCCTGTATTATAGCACGAAACCACAGGGTTGTCAATGCGAGAGAATACGGCGCAGGCAAAATACATGCAGTCATACGTCGCAAAACGCGTCAATTTCACTTCACTTCTTTACTCCATGGGCAGCTCTTCCGGTATTTTGGAATCTAACACCCACGGCAGGTCGGTTTGAAAATCGATCTGTATCACGGGCGAGTCGAATTCCCTTTCAACCATCATGCACTCTTCGCTAAACCATACCGAGAACTGATCCGTCACCCGATACTTATCCTTAGGGCGCAGAGTAATCGTATGCTCGCCATCCTCCTTGCCCTTGACGATCTTGCCGCAAACGTGAAGCCAGCCGCCGTAAGTCACGCCGTTGCGTGTACGGTTATACGCAACGCTCTCGGTGATTTTGGTCAGATCCACGCCCAAGCGATCAAAGAACTCCAACACCTGCGCAGGCATCGCGGGCGCGAACTTTTGGTAATTGGCGCAATAATCGCACTTGCAGCGCAAGGACACAGGCGTCAGGCTCTTGTATATCTCGCGCGTTTTTTCCACGTCCACGTCCACGACGTAGTCGCCAAAGGTAAAGCGCTTTGCCCTTTCCGCAAATTCCGGATCGTCAATGCACGTTTGCATGACGTAGTGACGCAAGCCGCGGCACGCGTGATCCGAAAAGTCGCGTATGATGCGAAATCCTGCCTGCTTGTACATCGCAATCAGCGCCTCAACCTCCGTCTGACCGGGAGAAATCAAGCCTTCAAGCACGTACGTCTCTGCGTGCGTGTAACCTTTTTTCTTGGCTTGCCCCAGCGTATAGTCCAACAGCTTTTCTCCAACGCCGCTGTTCACAAACGCAGGAGCGATCAGCATATCCACAATTGCCAGCACCCGGCTACCCTCAGGCGCGGTAGGCACGGCACGCTCCTGTTCGGACAAACCAAGCGCGAAATACTTTTCCTTGTCCTTGCAGTTGATATATGCCAGAATTTCGTTTCCGTAATACGCGCAGTAGCCGGTCATAGTGCCCTCTCCGACCAAACGCTCTACAAGCGCTCGGTAGTATTCAGTCATCTGCGCGTCATGATAGCCTCGAAAACGGAAATTCTTTATCACGCTCATGTAATCGATCTCATAATCGTACTGCGTGCTGTAATTCATCCAATTCTGCCCGCAAGCGTGCGTTTTGCAGAACTGATAATATGCCTTCCACTCGTGGCGCAATAGCGGACGATACCGCACCTGCTCCTCCACAATACGTTTTTTCAGCCCATCCGCCGCACTGTCCGCCAATAAGCTGTTATCTAAGACAAGGCTCATGGCATTATGATACGTCACCTCATTTTCCAAAAGATCAAACAAAGGTGATTTGCAGGGCGTCGTGCCACGCGGAAGGGCATTGTATTGCTTTGCAAGCTCGTACGCCTTGTCCAATGCAGCTGCAAAGCCCTCTGTATCCCCAGCCTCGCGGCAAATCCTTGCTATTTGTGCATACGAATTCCAATAGTTTTCTCTGTATGCCAGATCCTCCCCAAAAAGCGTTTGGGCAATCAACCGGTACGCCTCCACAGATTCGCGCGTACCGTATATCACAAGCTCAGACATCAGCGCGTTCGCCGCATCGCGAATCTTTTGTTGCCGATAGCGACGCTTGTCCTCGCCCTGCAGCACCGCTGCCCGATAGACAGGGGATTTTAAGGTCGCAGCCAGCTTTTCTGCCTCATCCATTTGCCCCAGCGCGCGGTGCGCACGCACGAGCATACTGATATAACATTCATCCTCGGGATATCGATAATGCAGCTTGTTCAGGGTTTGAATCGCGCTGTTCAAGTAAACCAAGCCCCTACCCTGCACAGGCGGTTCCACGTCACGCTCGCCAAGAGCAAGCTCATCACACGCGCGGCGGTATAGAAAGGTCTGATCATCCGGAAACTCCTCAAGTGCCTCAAGCGATACAAGCAAGGTATGCTCCACGCCAAAAGCCAGAGAAGCCTGAAATTTTTTCTCAAGCTCCTGCCTGCGGTTGCCGCCCAGTAGCTCATCCACGCCAATGCCAAGCACCTTGGCAAGCGGCAGGAGCAAACCAATATCGGGCATACTCTGCCCGTTCTCCCATTTGGAGATCGCCTGCGCAGTTACGTTCATTTCTTGCGCCAATGCATCCTGCGTCAGCCCCTTTGCCTTGCGGCATCGGCGGATATTTTCGCCAATCGCGTTCGAATTCAACTGTTTT
>JAZRQR010000207.1:0-1386 GCA_045650025.1 Eubacteriales bacterium | reverse complement strand
CCCCTCTCGCGCCATTCTGCTCGGTGCGTTTGGAGCGGCGGCTTGTTATCTGATTGCCGCACTCTCGCCCTTTGCCCTGATCGGCTTGCTTGGCTGTGCGTTTACCGGCTTTTGCGTGTCTATGATGTGGCCGGGCAGCCTTTTGGTGGCATCCGACCGCTATCCTACGGGCGGCGTGCTGATCTTTGCCCTCATGGCGGCAGGCGGTGATATGGGCGCGTCGGTGGGGCCCCAGCTTGTGGGCGTTGTCACCGATATTGCCATTGCAAATCCCACCATCAGCGCGTTTGCCGAGAGCCTGCAGCTCGCACCCGAGCAGCTTGGCATGCGTCTTGGTATTCTGATCGGCACGCTGTTCCCGCTTTGTGCCATTCCCGTATATGCGCATTTCCGCAGACAGGATAAGAAAAAGGAGCGTATTGCATGAGTAAGAGCCTGAATTTTGCACACAACCCCATCCTCGCGCCCGAGATCTTTGTTCCCGACGTGGAAGCCCACGTGTGGGAGGACGGTCGCATCTATCTGTACGGCTCGTTTGATATCCAAGGGCGTCGCAGCTTTTGCAGTGACGTGCACCATGTGTACTCCTCGGACGATATGATCCATTGGGTCGATCACGGTGTGGTCTTTTCACTTTCCGATTCCACCTGGGCAAAAGATTGCGGTGCGCTGTACGCGCCCGATTGCGCCTACCGTGACGGTTGGTACTACTTATATTACTGCGTGCCGGATGGCCGTAACGGTGTGGCAAAATCACAAAGCCCGACGGGACCCTTTACCGACGTTGGTTTGCTTGAAGGAGTGTGGGGCATTGATCCCGGCGTGCTGATCGACGATGACGGGCAAGCATACCTGTACTGGGGGCAGATCACCTGGGGCAAGGTGGCAAAGCTCAAGGAAAATATGGTCGAGATCGAGCAGGGTAGCATCGTGGAGTGCCCCTTGACGGTTGCGGAGCATGAATTTCACGAGGGCAGCTCGGTCAAAAAGATAAACGGAAAATACTATTATTTGTTTGCCGACACGCACCGCCACGGTGATCCCAACAGACCCGACGGCAGACCCTCCTGCCTTGGCTACGCCGTTTCGGATCATCCCATGCACGGCTTTACGTATGGCGGTGTGATCATTGACAACTTTGGTTGTGACCCCGGTGTGTGGAACAATCACGGCAGCATGGAGTGCTTCAAGGGGCAATGGTACGTGTTCTATCATCGCTCCACGCACGGTGGCGAATTTTCGCGCCACGTATGCGCAGAGCCCATCTATTTCGATGAGAACGGCAGAATTGCCGAGGTCGTGCAAACCACCTCGGGAGTCGGTGCGCCCATTCCCGCAAGCACAACTCTGCCCGCGCATCTTGCATGTGAGCTGAGCGGCAACGTG
>JAZRQR010000206.1:0-1048 GCA_045650025.1 Eubacteriales bacterium | reverse complement strand
CCCGGTGATACGGTCACGCTGTTTGGCAATGACGTGCAATCCCTTGCCTCGCTTGCCAAGCATGCAGGCTCGATCGCTTACGAGATCCCCTGTCTGGTAACCGCTCGCGTACCAAGAATTTATCATGAATAAAAATTTCCTTAATGGAGGATGTTATGAAAAGAAGGTTAACAATTTTATGCGCTGTGTTTGCACTGATCCTTTGTCTTGGCGTGCTGGTTGCATGCGGTGACAAGGCTGAGGTGACCGAGAGTGCGGTGACCAAGGTCGAGCTCAACAAAAAGGGCACAGAGATCTCCGTAGAAGCCGCGCTGACCGAGGCAGACCTCGAAAGCTTCAAGAGCTCCGAGATCTACACGCAAAAGCTTTACCTGATGGCACTTGAGCCCGGTGAGACCGCAAATGATGTCTCGGGCAAGCAGCCCCTTGCCGATACCGGCATGTCCACCGCGCCCAAGTTTACGATTGATCTGTACGCAGACGGCAATCTGCAGGCACACTCCCGCCTGCATTGCGCCTTTGCGGTGGCTGTCTACAATAAAACGCTCAACTCCTACGTACTGCTGACCGCACCCGTGTATATTTCCAACGTATCGGATCTGGCAGAGAACAAGAGCGACTTCCCCACCGCCGCCTCGATCAAGGGTCTGCACACCGCGATCTCCTCGGATGCGGCATACCTTGGCGTTGCACACACGGTCATTGAGCTTGACCCCTCCGTGCTCATCCTGGAAGGCTATGCCGACAACGCGCTCTCCTACGTTTACGACGGTCAGACCTACTATCTGAACCGCAATGCGCTGGAAGCCCTGGACAAGCAGGTCAGCGAAGCAACCGCGCAGGGCAGCATCGTATACTTCAGACTGCGCATGCACACCGCTCCCGAAAAGGCAAACGCGCTGGTCTCCTGCCTGTACGCAGAGGGCGCGGCTACCAAGGGCGAGCGCACCTGGGCGATCTGGATGGACGACGACAAGAGTGCCTCCCTGATGGCAGGATTTCTTGACTTTATCACGGCACGCTACAAGTCGGAGGCCAAGCGGTCTTA
>JAZRQR010000205.1:0-3245 GCA_045650025.1 Eubacteriales bacterium | reverse complement strand
GTCGCCGTGCATTCTACCCATTGTATCGGTCATACCGTAGGAAGCAGGTCCTGCTGCCATGTTATCGGGGTGAAGCGTACGTCCTGTACCACCGCCCGATGCAACCGAGAAGTACTTAACGCCGTTCTCGTTACACCACTTTTTGTAGGTACCTGCAACGGGGTGCTGGAATCTGGTGGGGTTGGTGGAGTTACCGGTGATGGAAACGCCAACGTTCTCCAGTCTCATGATTGCAACGCCTTCCGGAACGCTGTCAGAGCCGTAGCACTTAACCTTTGCTCTGTCACCGTTGGAGTAAGCGGTCTCCTTGATCACCTTAACCTCTTCGGTGTAGGGATCAAACTCGGTCTGTACGTAGGTAAAGCCGTTGATTCTGGAAATGATCATAGCAGCATCCTTGCCCAGACCGTTCAGGATCACGCGCAGGGGCTTGGTTCTGACCTTGTTTGCGTTGAGCGCGATCTTGATTGCGCCCTCTGCAGCTGCGAAGGACTCGTGACCTGCCAGGAAGCAGAAGCACTCGGTCTCCTCGGACAGCAGCATCTTACCCAGGTTACCGTGGCCCAGACCAACCTTACGGTTCTCTGCTACGGAGCCGGGGATGCAGAAGGACTGCAGACCGATACCAACAGCAGCAGCAGCGTCAGCAGCCTTGGTGCAGCCCATCTTGATTGCGATTGCTGCGCCAACGGTGTATGCCCACTTTGCATTCTCAAATGCGATGGGCTGGGTCTCTTCTACGATCTTGTAGGGGTTGATGCCCTTAGCGTCGCAGATTTCCTTGCATTCGTCGATGGAGGAAATTCCATACTGATTCAGTACGCCGAGGATCTTGGCCTCGCGTCTCTCATAACCTTCAAAATGTGCCATTACGCTATTCCTCCTTCAATTACTGCTTGCGGGGGTCAATGTACTTAGCAGCCTCAGCAAATCTGCCGTAGGTGCCCATCGACTTTGCATATGCTTCGTTAGGCTCCATGCCCTTCTTGATGAAGTCGGTCATCTTGCCCAGGGATACGAACTCGTAGCCGATTACCTGATCGTTCTCGTCCAGAGCCATTCTGGTGCAGTAGCCCTCGGTCATCTCGAGGTAACGAACGCCCTTTGCCTTGGTGCCGTACATGGTACCAACCATGCTTCTCTCACCCTTACCCAGGTCTTCCATACCTGCGCCGATAACCAGACCGCCCTCGGAGAATGCGGACTGGCTACGACCGTAAACGATCTGCAAAAACAGCTCTCTCATAGCGGTGTTGATTGCGTCACAAACCAGGTCGGTGTTCAGAGCCTCAAGCAGAGTCTTGCCGGGCAGAATTTCTGCAGCCATTGCTGCGGAGTGGGTCATACCGGAGCAGCCGATGGTCTCAACCAGTGCTTCCTCGATAATACCGTTCTTTACGTTCAGGGACAGCTTGCACGCGCCCTGCTGGGGTGCACACCAGCCCACACCGTGGGTGTATGCGGAAATGTCAGTGATCTGCTTTGCCTGTACCCACTTGCCTTCTTCGGGAATGGGAGCAGGACCGTGATCAGGACCCTTAGCGACTTTGCACATGTGCTGTACTTCCAGGCTCATTGCATATTCGCAGTTGTTTTCAATGCTCATGATTGTTTATCTCCTTATCAAAATTTTTACAGGTTTTCTGCCAGCTCCTCAATCAGAGGAGTTGCGGCTTCCAGATACTTTTGCGCGATCAGGCACGCGCCATCCTCGGTAGGATGCACGCCGTCCGCTGCGTACACGGTCTTATCCTCTGCCGGATCGGCATGCAGGATCTCGTGCATGGGCAGGTAAACGTCGGCATACTGAGCGGCAAGCTTTTTCACGATCTCCTGCTTTTCCATCAGCTCGCCCCACAGCTCCTGCTTATCCGGGACGTCCAGAAGGAAAGGCTGGATGATCATGATCTTTGCCTTGGTGTTTTGCTTGATGCTTTCAAGCACGGTGGTGAAGTTTTGCTCAAACGCCTCGTTGGAGGTGTAGATGCCGTGGGAATAATGATGCCACACATCATTGATTCCAATCATAATAGAAACTATATCGGGTTGTATTTCAATGAAATCACTCTGCATTCTTGCAACCAGATCCTCGGTGCGGTTACCGCTGATGCCCAGATTTTCAAATACAAAGTCAATATCGGGAAACGCGTCCTCCAGCATAGCAGATGCGTACTTAGGGTACCCAAAGCCCATGTCGGAGGACTGACTTCGGTCTCTACCGCCGTCGGTTACGCTATCCCCTTGAAACAAAATCTTCATAATCTCTTTTTTTGTCCTCTCTTAACCTACGATCTCGCCGTAGATCTCACCGAATGCACAAGCAGCGTTGCACTCGTCGGTATCGATGTGCATAGCCAGCGCGAACTTGTCGCTAACGCGACAAACAACGTCATCAAAGATCAGAGAACGTGCGGAGTTTACGCGCACCTTTACGATCTGACCGTTGGTTACGCCCAGAGCTTCTGCCTCTTCGGGACGCATGTGAATGTGTCTCTTTGCGATGATCACGCCGCTGTCGATGGTCAGCTCGCCGCAAGGACCAACCAGCTTAACGCCGGGGGTGTTTGCAACGTCGCCGCTCTCACGTACGGGCACGCCGGAAAGGCCGAGTGCGCGCGCATCCGAGAAGGACAGCTCTACCTGGTTTGCAGGACGGGTGGGGCCGAGAACGCTGACTGCCAGCGAGCCCTTAGGGCCTACCAGAGTGATCTTGTCGTTGCCGGTTGCAAACTGACCGGGCTGGCTGAGCATCTTCTTTACGGTCAGCTCTGCGCCTGCGCCGTACAGTACCTCAACGGCTTCCTTGGTCAAGTGGATGTGTCTGGCAGAGGCAGCTTCCGTGAGGAGCTTTTCCATAATGACATCTCCTTATTATGAATGTTTTTATTTTTTTGCATAAAAAACCGGATTTCTCCATTATCATCCTACATTATAACACAATCCAACAAAATTGTAAAGAGATTTTTTGAATAATTGCGCGTGCATATCGTGATATTTTTCGGGCATACTGTCAATATACGGACAAAAAGGAGAAGCAAGATGAATCAGACGGACAAGAAAGACGAGCAAACAGGGGCGATTGGCGAGGTACTGGACAACATAAAAGAGAGCGGCGGCGTAGTTGCCAAGAGTGCCTCGGAGAGCATTCATTGCCTTTCGATCGTGGGGCAGATTGAGGGACATTATATTCTGCCCGACGGACAGAAATCCACCAAATACGAGCACCTGATCCCGCTTTTGAAGTC
>JAZRQR010000204.1:0-3158 GCA_045650025.1 Eubacteriales bacterium | reverse complement strand
CCCTAAAGCCACTCTCTTTTATTTATGCCCGATTTCTGCCGCCTGCCTCGGTCAGCTTGCGGATGCGGTTTTTGGTGGCTGCCTTGTCGTAATTTTTGGAAAGGCGCCATTTCCAGTTGTCTCCGAGCGTGCCGGGGGTGTTGATACGCGCGACGTCGTCAAGCCCCAGGTAATCCTGCATGGGAATGATGCAGTAGTCCGCGCAGCTCTCCTGCGCGTAGCGGATCAGGCGGTCCAGATCCTTTGCGCCACGGTAAGCGGGCACGGCGCGCTCAAAGCGCACGCGCGGGTCGTAGCCGCGGTCAAGGAGCCAGCCCTGCGTGGTGCGGTTGTCATGCGTGCCGGTGTAAACCACGCAATTTTCGGGGTAGTGCGGGGGCAGGTAATCGCTGTCCTCGCTGTCAAAGGCGAACTGCAGCACCTTCATGCCGGGGTAGCCAAGCTTATCCAGCATCTTGTGCACCTTGGCATCCAGATCGCCAAGATCCTCTGCAATCAAGGGCAGGCGGTAGCCAAAGCGCTGCTCCAGCTCCAAAAACATAGCGGCGCCGGGGCCGTTCTTCCATTTGCCGTTGATGGCGGTCTTTTCTCCTGCGGGAATCGACCAGTAGTTGCAAAAGCCGCGGAAATGGTCAATGCGCACAATGTCAAAGAGCGAGAAGGCAACGCGCAAACGCTCGTACCACCAGTTGTAATCGTCCTGCTTCATGGCTTTCCAGTCGTAGAGCGGATTGCCCCAAAGCTGTCCCACCTCGGAAAAATAATCAGGCGGTACACCTGCCACGGTCTTGGTCATGCCCTTGGCGTTGAGGCAAAACATGGTGGGATTTGCCCACACGTCGGCGCTGTCGTCCGCAACGTAGATGGGCATGTCACCCACAAGGGCAATGCCGCGCTGCTTGGCGTAGGCGTGCATCTGCTCCCACTGGGTAAAGAACATGTACTGCAAAAACTTCCAGAAGTTGCATTCGTTCCCGTCAATCTGCTTGTCCGCAGGCAGGGTGTCCTTGCGGCGGTCGGCAAGTGCCCAGGTGTCGCGCCCCTGAAAATCGTAAGTGCCCTTGATCGCCATAAAGGTGGCGTAATCGTCCAGCCAGAAGGCGTGGCGGGCGCAAAATTCCCGGTAATCGGGGTATTTTGCAGCGTCAAAGCGCGAGAACGCCAGTCGCAAAAGGGGATAGCGCGCATAGTATACGTGCGCGTAGTCCACGTATTCGGTGGTGGGAGGCTGATCGGCAGCCTCTTTCCCTGTCAAGAGTCCTTGCTCGATCAGGGCTTCAATATCAATGAAATAGGGATTGCCCGCAAAAGCCGAGGGGGATTGATAGGGCGAATCGCCGTAGCTGGTCTGGTGAATGGGCAGCAGCTGCCAGATGGTTTGGTTGCTGTCCTTTAAAAAATCAATGAATTTGTAGGCTTCCTTACCCATGGTACCAATGCCGTAGGGGGAGGGAAGCGAGGAGAGCGGGAGAAGGATTCCTGCCTGTTTCATGCGAACCTCCAATGTGGGATATTACCTTACAGTATAGCATATTTGGCGCGTTTTGTAAAGCAAATCTTGACTTTTTTGCAAAATCGTGTTACACTAAGGTAATGAAAATTTTGGAGGAACGCTATGTTATCCGAGATCTATAGCGCGGGGCTTTACGGCATTGACGGCTTTATTGTCACAGTAGAGGCGGACGGACAGCCCAAAATGGCGAATTTTGAACTGGTCGGCTTGCCCGATATGGCGGTCAAGGAGGCAAAGGAGCGCGTGCGCACCGCTTGTGAGAACAGCGGCTTCCGCTTCCCGCCCATGTCGTATATGGTCAACCTGGCGCCTGCAGACCGCAAAAAGGAAGGCTCGCAGTTTGACGTTGCCATTCTGACCGGTATTTTGCGCTGCGCGGGCGTGATCAATCGCGAGATCAATATGAAAAATAAGTGCATCGTGGGCGAGCTTTCGCTCTCGGGTGCCTGGCGCGCGGTGCGCGGTGTGCTGAGCATGTGCGTAGCGGCAAGAGACGCGGGCTTTACCGAGTTTTACGTGCCGCTGCAAAATGCGCGTGAGGCAGCAGCGGTGCACGGCATTACGGTGTACGGCGTGCACAACATGCGCGAATTTATCGACCATCTCAACGGTACCAAGCCCCTGCAGCCGGTCAAGCCCGATGAGGGCGCGTTTGGCGAGGCGGTGGTGGACTACGGCATTGATTTTTCGGACGTTAAGGGACAAGCCCTTGCCAAGCGTGCCATGGAAATTGCGGCTGCGGGCGGGCATAATATCCTGCTCATCGGCCCTCCCGGCACGGGTAAGAGCATGCTTGCCAAGCGACTTGCTACCATTCTGCCGCCTCTGACCTTTGAGGAGGCGATTGAGACCACCAAGGTGCACTCGGTGACCGGCACGTTGCCGGAGGGCACGTCGCTGCTTTCAACCAGACCGTTTCGCGCACCGCACCATACTATGTCGGCAGTCGCGTTGGTGGGTGGCGGTGCCAATCCGCGCCCGGGCGAGGTATCGCTTGCCAACCATGGCGTGCTGTTCTTAGATGAATTTCCCGAATTTCCCAAGCAGGTGACCGATGCGCTGCGACAGCCGCTGGAGGACAGACGCGTGACCATTTCGCGTGCCAGCGGACGCGTGACCTTCCCATGCTCGTTTATGCTGGTGGGTGCCATGAACCCCTGCCGCTGCGGCTATTTTGGGCATCCGACCAGACCCTGCACGTGTAAAGCAGGGGAGGTGCAGCGATATATATCGCGCATCAGCGGTCCTATGCTTGACAGAATGGATATACAGATCGAGCTGCCCTCGCTGTCCTTTGACGAGCTGGCAACCGACAACACCCCGACCGAGACCTCTGCCGAGGTGCGCAGCCGCGTGATTGCGGCGCGTGATTTTGCCAAGGCGCGCATGGCAGGGGAGCACATTTTGTGCAACGCACAGCTGGACGCGGCGGGCATTCGCAAGTATTGCAAGATTGACGAGGGTGCCTCGCAGCTCTTACGCATGGCGTATGAGACCATGGGACTTTCGGCGCGCGGCTACGACCGCGTCATGCGTGTGGCGCGCACCATTGCAGACCTGGACGGCAGCGAGACCATTCGTGACATGCACGTGGCAGAAGCCATCCAGCTGCGCAGTCTGGATAAGAAATATTGGGGCGCGTAAA
>JAZRQR010000203.1:0-4505 GCA_045650025.1 Eubacteriales bacterium | reverse complement strand
GTATAAATTGTGGTATGCATATGCTATAATAGGACTGTGTTTTACATAGTGGTATTATAGCATTTTTTGTGCGCAATATCAAGACTTTTCACAAATTCAAGGGCGTTTTGGGCTCTCTTTTTTTGCGTTTTGCTTTTTTTGTAATTTTTCTGATTTTTTTTGAAAAAGGTATTGACAAATGATGTTTTGCGTGGTATCATAGTAGAGCAGTTTTGAGAAACGTGCGTATGCGAGTGTAGTTCAATGGTAGAATTCCAGCCTTCCAAGCTGGCCGCGTGGGTTCGATTCCCATCACTCGCTCCATTTTCCGGAACATCCGGACAATGTGCCTTTAGCTCAGTCGGATAGAGCAACTGCCTTCTAAGCAGTAGGTCGGGGGTTCGAATCCCTCAAGGCACGCCATATTTTAAATATGGTGGGTATAGCTCAGTTGGCTAGAGCGCCAGGTTGTGGCCCTGGAGGTCATGGGTTCAAGCCCCACTACTCACCCCAAAAGAAATCCAAGTCGAAAGACTTGGATTTTTTCATTTTGTGCAAAAAAGTCTTGCCTTTACAAGTGAAAGATGGTATAATTAAGGGAGAAAACTAAGCAAGGAGGGAACGATGGGATACCTGACCCCCGACAATTTGTTTGCATCGTATCGCGAGCTGACACCCGCATATCTCTGTGAGCGCGGCATTCGCGTGCTGATCATGGATATTGACAATACCTTAGCTCCCTACGAGCAGCCCGAGCCGGATGAGAGCATCAAGACTTGGCTGCAGCAGCTGCGGGCGGCGGGCATCGGCCTTGCCTTTGTGTCCAATAACGATTGGGAGAGAGTGGAGATTTTTGCACGCGACCTGGATCTTCCTGCGTTTGCTAAGAGTGGGAAACCGTTTGGCAAAACGCTGCGCCGCGTGATGAAACTGTACGGCACGGATGCATCCTGCACGGCAATGCTGGGTGACCAGCTGCTGACCGACGTGTTTGCAGGCAAGCACATCGGCGCGACCGCGCTGCTCGTCCCCCCCATCAAGGACAAGACCACGGTATTCTGGCGCATCAAGCGAGCGCTGGAGAAGCCCGTGATCCGCACATACATCAAAAAGCATCCCGAGCAGGCTGCCAATGCGGCATTTTGGCTCAAAAAAGGAGAAAAAATATGAGTTTTGCAACGTTTGGACCGGGCGGAAACTGCGAATGGTTTTACGCCGAGGGCAATAAAGCAACCGTGCAAGCCCCTGGATGGCTTGCATCCAAGGGTGTGGACTCTTACGAATACGAGGCAGGGCGTGGTGTCAATGCCAGCGAGGCATCTCTGCGCGCCGTAGGAGAAAAGGCAAAGCAGCACGGCATTAAAATGTCGCTGCACGCGCCCTATTTCATTTCGCTTTCGGGCACCGAGGAGGCAACGCGCCTGAAAAGCATCGATTATATCACCAAATCGCTCTGGGCAGCCGAGCTGCTGGGTGCCGAGACCATCGTGATCCACAGCGGCAGCGCGGGCAAGATCAGCCGTGAGCATGCGCTGGAGCTTTCCAAGGACACCCTTTCCAAGGTCGCAGAGGTGGTGGGGGATACCAAGATCAAGCTGGGCATTGAGACCATGGGAAAGGTCAATCAGCTGGGCACCCTCGACGAGGTGATCGCGCAATGCAAGGTTGACCCCAAATTCGTGCCCGTGGTGGACTTCGGACACCTTAACGCGCGCGTGTGCGGCGGTGCGTTTCCCGACGTGGATGCCTACCGCTACGTGTTTGACCGCGTGGCGTGCGAGCTGGGCGATGATGTGGCAAAGTACATGCATTGTCATTTTTCCAAGATTGAGTTTACGGGCGCAGGCGAGAAGCGCCACGTGACCTTTGAGGACACCGTGTACGGTCCGCGCTTTGAGCCGCTGATTGAGGCGATCGTGCGCGAGGGACTGTGCCCCAACATGATTTGCGAATCGGACGGCACCATGACCGCCGATGCGCTGGCTATGAAGAAATACTATCAGGAATTGAGGAGTTAAAACATGAGAGCAAACAGAATTACCAAGCTGCAAGCCGAAATGGCAAAGAAAGGGTTTGACGCGCTGATCGTGACCAGCGAGATCAACCAGAGATACCTGACCGGCTTTGCATTTACCGACGGCTACGTGCTACTTACCACCAAGGGCAGCTATTTGCTGACCGACTTTCGCTACATTGAGGCGGCAAAGGCAACCGTAGATGCCTCGATTTTTGAGATTTTGATGCCCAAGGGCGGCATGCTGGATGAAATGATGGCAAAAATGGCGGCAGCGGACGTCAAGGTCGCGGCTGTTGAGGAGGCAACGCTGTCTCTGTCGGCTTACGAGAGATTCAAGGGCAAGTTTGCGGGCGTGGATATCGTGCCCGGCGGCTCTGCGCTGATCGACACGCTGCGTCTTTACAAGGACGAGGAGGAATTTGCCAGCATGGCACGCGCACAGGCGATCACCGATGCGGCATTTGAGCATATTCTGACCGTTCTGCACCCCAACATGACCGAGATCGAGGTTGCGCTGGAGCTGGAGTTCTTTATGCGCAAGATGGGCTCGGAGGGCATTGCGTTTGATACCATTGCGGTTTCGGGCACTATGTCGGCGCGCCCGCACGGTGAGCCCCGTCCCGTGAAACTGGAAAAGGGCTTTTTGACCATGGACTACGGCGCACGCGTGGACGGTTACTGCTCCGATATGACGCGTACGGTCGTGCTTGGTAAGGCAGACGCTGAAATCAAAAAGGTATATCACACGGTGCTTGAGGCGCAGACCACGGCAATCGACGCGCTGTGCGCAGGATTTTCTTGCAGACAGGCCGACAAGATCGCGCGCGACATTATCGATGGCGCAGGCTATGAGGGCTGCTTTGGCCATAGCCTTGGTCACGGCGTGGGTCTGTATATTCACGAAAGCCCCAGACTTTCGTTCGGTGCAGGGGAGAATGACGTGCTGTGCCCCGGTCACGTGGTCACCGCCGAGCCCGGTATCTATATTGAAGGCAAGTACGGCTGCCGTATTGAGGATATGATCGGCATTCAGGCAGACGGTACGGCGCTTGACTTTACCAAGAGCCGCAAGGATCTGATTGAATTGTTCTGATAGGAGAGACACCATGCAAAAGATTAAGGTTGGTATTGCGGGCTCACGCGGACTTTCCACCGTCATGGGCTTGCGCGCGCTGCCCGACGTGGAGATCACCGCGCTTTGCAATCTCGATGAAGCAACGCTGGACGCGCAGGCAAAGGAGCTTGGCGTCGAGCACAAATATCGCGTATTTGAGGATATGCTGGCATCGGATATCGATGCCGTAGTCATCGCCACGCCCATGCAATGCCACGTGCCGCAGGCAATTGCCGCGCTGGAGGCGGGCAAGCACGTGATGAGCGAGGTAACCGCAGGCGTGACTATGGACGAGCTGTGGTGGCTTTGCGAGACGGTGGAGAAGTCGGGCTGCATTTATATGATGGCGGAGAATTATATCTATACGCCGCAGGTGCAAATGGTCAAGGAAATGGTCAAGGCGGGCTTGTTTGGCGACACGTATTATGCTGAGGGCATGTACCTGCATAATATCGATGGGCTTTTCAAGTATCCCGACGGCAAGAGCACGTGGCGTTCGTTCTGGCAGTGCGGTAAGAGGGGCAATTTTTACCCCACGCACAGCGTAGGTCCCGTGATGAACTGGTTCCCGGGCGATCGCATTACCGAGATCACGACCTATTCTCCGGGCGTGTATAACGAGCTGGGTCTGCGCCAGGACAGCGGCACGACCACCATGTGCCGCACGGCAAACGGTAAGCTGCTCAATATCCGCGTGGATTGCACCTCGCCCAGACCGCATAATATGACCTATTATCAGCTGCAGGGCACCAAGGGCATTTTCCAGGCGGCTTCCATGGGATTTGGAGACCGCGACAAGGTGTCGTTCCTTGGCGAGAACAATCCGCTGGGCTGTATGCACTGGGAGGCGCTGGATAACTACCGCGACTATCTGCCAGAGCGGTATAAGGTGGCAACGGCAGAGCAGAACGCCGCAGGACACGGCGGCGGAGACTTCTTTATCGTGGAGGACTTCATCAATGCCATCCGCACGGGTATCCAGCCCGAGATCGACGTCTATAAGGCGTGCGAATGGACGGCGGTGGGACTGTTGTCCGAGCTGTCGGTAACCAACGGCAGCCGCACCATGCAAATGCCGCATTTCCGCAAGAATATGCCGCTTGAGGAAAAGAAGATTACACTTTAAAATAAGCCCTGCGCGAAATGCGCAGGGCTTTTGCGTTCGTCTATGTGTCATCCTGAGCGAGGGCGCAGAGCGACCGAGTCGAACTTTTGCAGAGTGGATATTTCGCAGCTTAATGCTGCGAAATGAAACGGAGCAAAAGCACGAGCCGTGATACCGGGGGCTGTCCCCTGTGTCGTGTCCGCAGGACATGATACTGCGGGGCTGTCCCCTGTGTCACGGTGAAGTGGGATCTGCGCAGGTCATATCAATGTCTGCTTAGCCTTTGAACT
>JAZRQR010000202.1:0-10251 GCA_045650025.1 Eubacteriales bacterium | reverse complement strand
AATGATGCCGGAGATACGGGGGGTGAAGTTAGGCTTATCGTCCTCAAACTCTCTGGTGCGCAGCGCCTGCTCAAAGGTCATCTGCTTGTCCATGAGATCGTAAATGGTGTCGGTCTGGTCACCGTTGGTCACGATGGTCTTGTT
Source organism: Eubacteriales bacterium (assembly GCA_045650025.1). Taxonomy (GTDB): domain Bacteria; phylum Bacillota; class Clostridia; order Oscillospirales; family CAG-272; genus SVQP01. Next base: position 10,107 of record JAZRQR010000202.1, on the reverse strand, counting down.
GCCCAGCACACGCACGGGATAGTAAATAATCAGGTGGGGGTCCACCATCTTGGATTCGTCAAACGCCTTGGTACGCATTGCCTCGCCCTCAGCCACGAATACGCGGTTGCGGCTGTTGACGCTTCTGCCCATGATGAAATATGCGGTAACTGCCTTTTTGCTGTCCGCCGACTTGCCGATAATAATGCCTCTGCCGTGATAAGCAAGAGAATTAAGTTCCTGTGCAATGGTATTTACCTTCATGTTGTTCTCCTTACAAGATATTTCGTTTGGCGGGCGACCACATATTTCGGCTATGCCGAAATTCTCGCCCCTACGGGTCCTATTATTTTATCATTCTCGTAGGGGCGTTCTGTGAACGCCCGCGGGCGGATATGGAATCCGCCCCTACGGGGTTATCGCGGGCGGATATGGAATCCGCCCCTACGGGGATTTGTAAAAAGGTTTTCATCAATCCGTAGGGGCGACCTGCGGTCGCCCGCCCGTTTTCATGTCTTATCGAATATAAACTCTATCGTTTTCTACTTTTAATCTGCCTTGGCAGAACAGCTTGACCGCCTCGGGAAGAATCTTCCACTCAGCCTCTTGCATGATGCGCTTTTGCAGCGTTTCGGGAGTATCGTCCTCCTTGACCTCCACCGCCTTTTGCAGGATGATGGGGCCTGCGTCACACTCGGGGGTGACGAAATGCACGGTCGCGCCCGAGACCTTAACGCCCTTGGCAAGCGCTGCCTCGTGCACGTGCAAGCCGTAGAATCCCTGTCCGCAGAAGGACGGGATGAGCGCGGGATGCACGTTGATGATGCGGTTGGGGAATGCCTTGTACATACCCTCGCCAATGATGATCATAAAGCCCGCCAGCACGACAAGCTCAATGTTCGCCGCCTGCAGCGTTGCCACCAGCGCCTCGGTATACGCATCCGCATCCGGATATTCCTTACGGGCAAGCACCATACCGGGAATGCCCGCGTTTGCAGCACGCTCCAGCGCGTATACGCCCGGCTTGGATGCCAGCACCAGCGAAATCTCGCCGCCCTCCAGCTCTCCGCGCGCCTGCGCATCGATCAGCGCCTGCAGATTGGTTCCGCCGCCCGATACCAGCACGGCGATCCGCGTGTTACCTTGCTTCATCTGAACACCTCTTTCAAGTTTGCAAAGATCAGCAAAGCTCGATCTTTTCCTCGCCTGCCACGATCTTACCGATCACGTAAGCGTCCTCGCCGTTTGCGCTAAGGATTGCCAGCGCCTGAGCCACCTGCTCGGCAGGCACGACCACGCTCATGCCAACGCCCATGTTATAGGTGTTGAACATATCTCTCTCGCAAACGTTGCCGGTCTTGGCAAGCAGCTCGAAGATAGGCAGCACACGAACAGACGCGCGGTCGATCTTTGCGCAAAGGCCGTCCGGAATGCTTCTCGGAATATTCTCGTAGAAGCCGCCGCCCGTGATGTGCGAGATTCCCTTCACGTCCACCTTTTCAAGCAGCGCAAGAATGGACTTGACGTAGATCTTGGTGGGGGTCAGCAAGGTTTCTGCAATGCTCTTGCCGCCCAGTGCCTCGCAGGGCACGTACAAAGAATCGGGATTGTTATCAATATCAAACACCTTGCGGCACAAGGAGAAGCCGTTGGAGTGCACGCCACTGGATGCCAGCGCGATGACCACGTCACCCTCTCTCATGCGGGTGTTATCCAGAATCTTTTTCTTGTCTACGATACCTACAGCAAAGCCTGCCAGGTCGTATTCATCCACGGGCATAAGCCCCGGATGCTCGGCAGTCTCACCGCCGATGTGTGCGGCGCCGGACTGTACGCAGCCCTCGGCAACGCCGGAAACGATTGCCGCGATCTTTTCGGGTACGTTCTTGCCGCATGCAATGTAGTCAAGGAAGAACAGGGGCTTTGCACCTACGCAGATAATATCGTTGACGCACATTGCCACCGCGTCAATGCCGATGGTGTCGTGCTTGTCCATCAGAATTGCCATCTTGACCTTGGTGCCGCAGCCGTCCGTGCCCGAAACCAGTACGGGCTCTTCCATGCCTGCGATCGGCAGACCGAAGCAGCCGCCAAAGCCGCCCACATCGTCCAGGCACCCCTCGTTCTTGGTGCGTGCGATGTGCTTTTTCATCAGTTCAACCGCCTTGTAGCCTGCGGTAATGTCTACGCCTGCTGCTGCGTAGCTATCGGATCTGGAATTAGAATGCATGATGTTGATTCCTTTCAGTTGATATTTCAAGTGATATTGTTTTTCAAAAAATTATTCCTTGCCGTTCCAGCAATAGGTGCAAAGCTTTTCGGGCGGCAGACCAATTGCCTTAATCACGCCCTCCAGAGATTGGAATTCCAGAGAAGCAAAGCCAAACTTGGCGCAAATGCTCTGTCTGAGTGCTCTGCCGCGCTCGGTGTTGCCGTCGCTGTATTCGTCCAGGTACTTAAAGCCCTCGGTTCCCTCCAGCTCCACGATGGTGCGTCGGGTGATCAGCTCCATATCGCCCGTTGAACGGGTAAAGTTGAGGTACTTGCAGCCATACATAATGGGCGGACAAGCCGAACGCATATGCACCTCTTTTGCACCGTTGGAGTACAGGAAATCTACGGTTTCCTTGAGCTGCGTGCCGCGCACGATGGAATCGTCCACGAACAAAAGGCGCTTGCTTTCAATCAGCTCATGCACCGGGATCTGCTTCATGCGTGCCACCTTGGCGCGGTCGGATTGCTTTTGCGGCGTAAAGCTGCGCGACCAGGTGGGGGTGTATTTGATATACGGACGCGAGAACGCGACCTTGGATTGATTTGCATAGCCGATGGCGTGCGGAATGCCCGAATCCGGCATGCCGCTGACGTAATCCAGATCGGGCGCAGTGCCCGCCTCTTGATCCAGTGCCGCCAGAATCTCACCGTTGCGGTAGCGCATGACCTCCACGTTACTGCCCTCGTAGGTCGAGGTGGGATAGCCGTAATACGACCACAGGAACGCGCACATTTTCATTTCCTTGCCCGGCTTGCCCAGCTGCACGATGCCGTCCTCGGGAGAGAGCTCCACGATCTCGGCAGGTCCCAGCTCGCGCACGGGCTCATAGCCTAACTTTTGCGCGGCAAACGATTCAAAGGTCACGGCGTACCCGTCCTCGCCCTTGCAAACAATGACCGGAATGCGTCCCACCTTGTCGCGTGCCGCGATCAGGTGTCCGTTGCTCTTCAAAATCAGAATCGAGCAGGTGCCGTCGATCACCGATTGCGCAAACTTGATGCCCTCGGCAAACGTCTCCTTCTGATCGATCAGCGCAGACACCAGCTCCACGGTATTGACTCTGCCGCCCGTCATGGCGTCAAAGTGACCGCGCGTGCTGCTGAAATACAGCTCGATCAGCTGCTCGGCATTGTTGATCAAGCCGATGGTGCAGATGGCGTACGTGCCAAGATGCGAGCGCATAAGCATGGGCTGCGGATCGGTATCGCTGATGCAGCCGATGGCGGCTTTGCCCGACATCTCGTCAAAAATATGCTCGAATTTGGTACGGAAGGGCGCATTGGTGATGGTGTGGATCTTGCGCTGCAAGCCGATCTCGGGATCGTATGCCGCAAGTCCTCCCTTTTGCGTACCTAAGTGGGAATGATAGTCTGTTCCAAAGAACACATCAAGCAGACACTCCTTCTCGGAGGTAATGCCAAAAAATCCACCCATAAGTAATCTCCTTAGTCTATGCTGATAGTGCGTGTGTCAGGCGTTCAACTTCTCCTGCAATGCCGCATCCTTGGCAAGCACGGCTGCGGTGTCCTTGGCTCTCTTGGCGTCCAGCTTTGCAGCCAGCTCTGCGTCCTCAATTGCCAGCATCTGAATGCACAGAAGAGCCGCATTGACCGCGCCGTTAAGCGCAACGGTTGCAACGGGCATACCCGAGGGCATTTGCACGGTGGCAAGCAGCGCGTCCATGCCGTCTATAGCGCCGCCCTTGACCGGAATACCGACTACGGGCAGCGTGGTTCTTGCCGCAATGGCACCTGCCAGGTGCGCTGCCATTCCGGCTGCGGCAATAATGGCACCAAAGCCATTCTCGCGCGCGTGCATCGCAAAATCGGCTGCCTGATCGGGCGTTCTGTGTGCCGAGTATACGTGCGCCTCGCAGGGCACGCCAAACTCCTTGAGCGTGTTGATTGCTTTTTCCACAACGGGAAGATCGCTGTCGCTTCCCATGATTACGGCTACTTTTTTCATGTCGGTTCTCCAATCTTTGAAATCAAAATACAAAAAGGGCAGTCCTATCCTAATTTTGCTTAAGATAGGATTGCCCAGGCGGTCGGCTATAAGTCTCTTCCCGCTCCTGTGTGTAAGCTCACATTCCGCCGGTCACGGGAAGAAATTTCCTTGCCATTATTATACCGCATTTCGCCAAAAAAGTCAATGCACAAATTTGTAAATAAAGCGAAAAGAGTGCGCAACCTTTTGGCATTTTTGTCCAATGCGGCGACGTGCCGGGCAATCCGTTATCGGGGTCAGTCGATCCATGCGGTGTACTTGGTCACACCGCGAACCGTCTCTCCGTCGATCTGCAACGCACAGGGCTTATCAAACTCCACCGTAATGCGCTTGCCCGTAAACATGTCTATGGATTTTTTATATTGAACGTGCTTTCCCTCAAAGATCTTGGGGAAATGCATCAGCGTCACAAGTCTGCCCGTGGTGTGCCATACGCAGCAGGTCAGCGTGTCACCGCCGCGCTGCTGCTCGGGAGCCACACGCATGCCGCCGCCATAGTACTTGCCGTACATGGCAGACGCCAACCAGATCTTTTTATACTTTTTGGTCACGCCATCCACCGTTACCGTGCCGGACGGGCACTTGAATTTCCACAGCACCAGCTTGATCGACTCCTTGGTGTAATCGATCTTTTTGACGCCCTGCTCCTTGAGCGCATCGGTCACCTCGCACACCGTGCCATCCAAGCCAAAGCCGATGCCGTTGACGTAGCGGTACACCTTTCCGTCAATCTCGACGTGCGGCAGCTTTTCCAGATAGGGATTGAGCAGCACGGGCTCGGTATCGTTGTCCTTGCCGAGATCGCGCAGAAAATCGTTGCCGGTTCCGCTCTTCCAGAAATACACGGGGACCGCAAGCGTTTTGCCCTCCAGCGCGTTTGCCAAGCGCATAATGGTGCCGTCACCGCCCAAAAGCAGCACGCGGTCATTTTCATGCAGCGCGCACAGCTCGGCGCACACGTCTACCTTGGTCAGATCCTTTTCCACCGTGTCGGGGCCCGCCGCATAGGCGCGCACTCCCTCCAGAGCGGATACGATATCACGGTTGTTTGCGTAAGGGTTGAACAGAATCAGCGTCATAGTTCCCTCCGATTTATTGCATTTCTTAATGGTTTTATTACAGCAATCTCACGCCCGCCTCGGCGCAGATGCGTTTGGTTTCCTCGTCCCAGATGCCGGACTGCACCTCGCCGATATGCGCGCTGCCAAGCAGCAGCATGCAAAGGCGCGACTGTCCGATACCGCCGCCCACGGTCAAGGGCAGCTCGCCGGAGAGCAGCATTTTGTGGAAGGGCAAGGCTCTGCGGTCGTCGCAGCCCGATGCGCGCAGCTGGTAGTCCATGGCTTGCTCGTCCACACGAATGCCCATGGAAGAGATCTCCAGCACGTTGCCAAGCACCTCATTCCAGAAGAGCAGGTCACCGTTGAGCGACCAGTCGTCATAGTCGGGCGCACGGGAGCCGTGCGGCTTGCCGTCCGAGAGCTTATCGCCAATGCCGATGACAAACACGGTTTTATGTATCTTGGTAAATTCGTATTCTCTTTGCTCGGGAGCAAGCTCGGGATACAGATCGCAAAGCTCCTGCGAGGTGACAAAGGTGACCTCGCGGCACAGCTTGCCGGTCAGCTGAGGGAAATGCACCTGCAGCTGTTCCTCGGTTGCGCACACCGCGCCCACGATGGCTTTGACCATCAGCTTCAGGTAATCGAGGTTGCGCGCCTCTCTTGTAATCACCTTTTCCCAGTCCCACTGGTCGACGTAGATGGAATGGATATTATCCAGATCCTCGTCACGGCGGATCGCGTTCATATCGGTATACAGTCCGTTACCCATGGTAAAGCCGTAGCGCAGCAGCGCAAGTCTCTTCCATTTTGCCAGGGAGTGCACGACCTCAGCCTGTGCGCCGCCCAGCGAGGGCACGTCAAACGCGACCGGACGTTCCTTGCCGCTCAGATTATCATTCAGACCCGAATCACTTGCAACGAACAGGGGCGCGGACACGCGCTTGAGGTTAAGCGCGGCACAAAATTCGCGCTGAAAAGTATGCTTGATATGCTCGATCGCGCGCTGGGTCTGGTAAGCATCCAGCGCCTGCTTATAGCCTTGGGGAATGTAACAATGACTCATAAAAATCTCCATGCCTTTGCGGGGTAGCGGGCACAGTGGCGAAAAAGCAGCCACTCGCCCCGATTATATTCATTATATCATATACACACAGATTTGGCAAGAGCTTTTTGCAAAGTATATCGTGATTTTAGCAAAGGAAGCTCTACGCGGCAGCTGCCCGCCTCTCCCGAAGGTATTGACGTCACCCTTGAAATCTTTTGCGTCGCTTTTTTCGAAAAAGGCAGGCAAAAGCCTTCGAAAAGGATGCCCGGGGTGGGGGGCGCGATTTTCCTTGACAATCTCGCGCGTGCGTGATACAATGTATATTGGTATCGTATCTATACACCCCTCTTCGAAAGGAGATCTGCTATGAAACAAACTCAAAACAAGGGTGCCGTGATCAAAGGTCTGGCGTTCCCCATCGGCTACACCGCTTTTATGAATATCTTCCAGATCGGCTTGATCCTCGCTATCGCCGGTCTGTGCCTCGCGCGCGCCGCGCTTGCCCTTCTTGCTGTGCCCGAGATAGGCATAGAAAGCATGTTAGCGCAATACATGCTGGATTACTCCAACCTGATCAACAACAACACCTGGTTCCTCTCGGTGCTCTCTACCATTACCGCTCTGCTCATTCTTTGGTTTGTATTCAACCGCAAGAAAAAGAGCTTTACCGAATATTTCCGCTTTACCCGTACCTCCTTCAAGGCGCTCCTGACCGCTGCCCTTCTCGGTCTTTCCCTGTTTTTTATCACCAACGCGGTCATGACCCTCATTGAGCAGGCACTCTTTGCCATCCTGGATTGGGCACTGCTGATGCTGGAGGATTACGGCTACGACATTACCCCCATCGTGGACTATTTCAATGAGCTGCTGGAAGCTATGAGTTCCATGTATGACGGCGTAGGCATGTTCACCATTGCTGCCATTCTGGGCGCGCCTTTGATCGAGGAGCTGGTATTCCGCGCAGGCCCCCTGAAGCACCTGACCAAAAAGATGCCCGTCTTTGCCGCCGTGATGCTGACCGCCGCGCTGTTTGCGCTGGCGCACGGCAATCCGCTGCAGATGGTTTACACCTTTGTGCTGGGTATTTTCTGCGCTTACCTGTATCTCAAGACCGATTCGATCTACCCCTCTATCCTGTGCCATTTCGCATTCAACGGTGCTAACCTGATTGCCCTGTTCATGCAGGCAATGTTCCGCACCGATCTCTGGGAGGGCACCCCCTACTACACCCAGATCTGCGCCAAGCTTGACACCTGGAGCTCCATCACCTACTGGATCTACCTGGGCGGTACCTTCCTGCTCGCCATCCCCATGATGATCGTGGGCATTGTGCTGCTGATCAAGCTGCGCCGCCCCGCAATTGCGCCGTCCGCCACCACGCAGGACATTGAGCAGATCCTGTACGCCGACGAGGCGCAGCAGATCATTGCCGCTCCCTCGCTTGCAAGCCAAGCCGAGGCAGAAGCAGAGGCAGAGGAAATGTTGACCGCTGCACAGGCAGAACCCACCGAAAATTCCACCGAAACCGAACAGAACAGTGAGGCGGGGGCATGACACTCCGCATTTTAGCCGTGGGTGACGTGGTGGGCAACGCGGGGCTTTCGCACCTGCAAGCCACCCTGCACGCACAAAAAAAGGCGCTGGACGTTGACCTTTGCATTGTCAACGGCGAGAACGCCTCCGAAATCAAGGGCATCTGCAAAGCCGACGCCGAGCAGCTGCTGCTTTGCGGCGCGGACGTCATTACGCTTGGCAACCACGCCTACAGCGCGCCCGACATTGGCAATTTTCTGGACGATCACAGCGACGTGATCATTCGCCCCGCCAACTTCCCTGCCCACAATCCGGGCTACGGATATACGATCACGACTGTAAACGGTGTGCGCGTGCTTTGCATCAACATGCTCGGCACGGTCAATCTCGCACCCCTGGACAATCCCTTTTTGACCTTGGAGCGTATTTTGGACGCGCAAAAGGGCAACTATGATATTGCCGTTTTAGACATGCACGCCGAGGCAACCAGCGAAAAATACGCCATGGCGCGCGCCTTTGACGGCAAAATTGCGGTCATTTTCGGCACGCACACCCACGTGCCCACCGCCGATTTGCAGATCCTGCCGGGCGGCACGGGCTACGTTACCGATCTTGGCATGTGCGGCCCCGAGGGCGGCATTATCGGTGCCAAGACCGAGCCTGTGCTCAAGATGCTGCGCGATCATATGCCCGCGCGCTTCTCGGTAGCGGACGGTCGCGTTCGCGCACGCGCCGCGCTGTTTTGCGTGGACACCGAAACCGGTCGCACTACCTCGGCAAAGCAGTTGATTTTTTAAGTAAAGTTCCGCAACGTTTCGCACAGCGAAGCGTATCATTGCAAAGCACTACGAAAGGAGGATTCGCACGTGAAAAAAGGCACGCTGATCCTGCGCTCCAGGCTCGGGCTGCTCAAGCCCTTTATTGAGGGCTGCTCGCTCTCGACCATCCGCAACTGGCAGGAGCGCATTGGCAGACTGATGGCAACCGCCCAAAAGGACGAGGTCTGCTTCGAGGATATCACCATTGGTGACCTGCCCGCTTGCTTGGTCAAGCCGCACGATGAGGTCAACGCCGGCATCATTCTCTATTTGCACGGCGGCGGCTACACTTGCGGAGATCTTGATTACGCCAAGGGCTGCGCCGCCATTTTATCCGCACGCTGCGGCATGCGCGTGCTGTGCGTGGCGTACCGCCTTGCTCCCGAATTCCCCTTCCCTGCCGCCATTGACGATGCCGAGGACGCTTACGGCTACCTGCTCTCGGGCGGCTATGCCCCCGACCAGATCCTTTTGTGCGGCGAGAGCGCAGGCGGCGGACTTTGCTATTCCCTTTGCCTGCAGCTCAAATCCAAGGGGCGCACCATGCCGGCCGGCATTCTTGCCATTTCCCCTTGGGTGGATCTGACCGGCACGGCGCAAAGCTACAAGACCAACGAAAAAACCGACCCCACGCTCACCCCCGCACGTCTCAAATACTTTGCAGACTGCTACGTATACGGCGCAGACGCGCAAAAGAGCACCGCCAAAAACACCTACCCCAAGGCTTGCGAGGATGCAGAGCAGGATCTGGCGGCGAAATCCGAGCCGCTCGTCTCCCCGCTCTTTGCCAACCTTGCCGGCATGCCGCCCTCACTGATTTTTGCGGGAGGAGCCGAGATACTGCTGGACGACGCCACCTCGCTGCACCAAAAGCTGCTGGACACGGGCGCGCAGAGCGAGCTGGTGGTCACGCCCGAGATGTGGCACGCCTACGTGTTCTATTGCTTAAAGGAATACGACCGCGATTTTTCGCGCATCCGCAAGTTTATCAAGACCCGCATTCCCCACCAGAAAAAGCTGCGCTGGATGGCGCTGGACAACGCCGCCAAGATCTTCCCCGCAGCCCGCACGCGCAACTGGAGCAACGTGTTCCGCATGGCGGCAACCATGCACGAGAGCGTGGATCTGGACGCCTTGCGCACAGCGCTGGACGTAACCGTGCGCCGCTTCCCCTCGATTGCCGTGCGCGTACGCTCGGGATTTTTCTGGTATTATCTTGAAGAGATCCCCCATGCGCCCGAGATCTTGGAGGAAAAGCCGTATCCGCTCTCCCGCATGCCCTTCTCGGACATTCGCAAGTGCGCCTTCCGCGTCATTGTATACGACAAGCGCATCGCGGTGGAATTTTTCCACTCCCTAACCGACGGAAACGGCGGCTTGGTGTTC
>JAZRQR010000201.1:0-1089 GCA_045650025.1 Eubacteriales bacterium | reverse complement strand
CCGCCGCGACTGTTACTGCCCGACGAGATAATGGTAGTTGTAACAAACTTACCGATCTCGCGGTCTCTCTCTTTGGTCAGCTCCAGCTTGGCAAATCTGTCAAGCGGATAGGACTGTGAGGGGTTCTTTTTCTTGTAGCTTGCAGCAATGCTGCTCACGCTGACGCCGCCCGCGATCGCACCCGCGATCAGCGCAACGATCAAAATCAATTTCCACGACACGCCGAGTCTGCCTGCATACGCCTCGGCACTCAGCTCGGCATACGCGCAAAGACCTTCCGCGATATTACCGTCCTTGAGATTGTAATATACGGTGCTGTCGTCAAGGATGTAGTCGATCTCCTTTTCGTTGATCTTCAGGTACGCGTCCCCGTAGGTGTAGATGTTGTAATTGACCTCATAACGACCCACGGTCACGATCAAAAGAACGAGAGCGTCATCATCGCTCAGCCCATGCTCGGCAAGAAATTGGTCACCGATATATTTCTCGCCCTGCGCGGCAAACACGTACGCGCAGATTGGAATGCCCGCAACCTCGCGCGCCTTGGCCAGTGCGGCGTTGATGGTCTGCTCGTCCGCATCGGTCAGCAGATCGTCCACGTCATTGACGTTTGCCAGATAATCGGGATAAGTTTCTGCACTCGCGCCCAGTGTCAGCACACCAAACAGCAACGTGCACAGCATACATAAAACAATAATTTTCATTCTCATAGCAGCAACCACCCCACAGCAAAGACTAACGCAGCAACTGCTGCCATGACTGCCGCAAACGTGCCTGCCAGCTTGGCTTTGCTGACCGGCAGCTCACCGTACACCTTGCCCGTATAGCCGTTCATGGCGTACTTGTAGACCTGCCCTGCCTTGTCGCGGTAGGTCAGCACCCATACCGGCATCAGCGCGTATTCCCAATGCCTTTGGTGAATATTCAGTTGCGGACGCGTGCGAGATACCTCACCCGAGATGGTACCGCGCAAAAGTCTGTCGGCATAGTCATGCATGCGCTCCCTGACCTCTTCGCTCAAGTCCTGGCGCTCCACGTCGCGCTTCTTGGCAACAAAGCCTGTCAGATACGGCGCAGAAAACTCCTCAA
>JAZRQR010000200.1:0-5401 GCA_045650025.1 Eubacteriales bacterium | reverse complement strand
GTTTTTTAGAAAATTTTTGACTTTTTCCGATCGATTTCCTCAGCCTTCGCTATGATTCCCGTCGCGCTTGCGACTTGTATATTCTACCACTTTACAACACAATTGTCAAGTGTGAGTCTCGCCAAAGTGTATAGGTTTTATGTTCGCTTTTTGTGCAGGGTGCACAAGTTGACGTGTGACATAAAGAGATATGGAGTGAGCGTGGGCTTGGAGCAAGGGTTGGGCACGGGCAGTTCCCTTTCGGGAGTGGGGTACGGGGGACGTTGAGCAGGTCCTCTCCGTTCTTTTTTGACGGAGTAGCCGCAAAAAAGAACCAAAAAACGGCGTTAAGAAAGTTTCGCGCCTGCGGGCGCGACCAGGGCTCCGCCCTTGGAGCCCGCAAACTTTTGAAAAAGTTTGACCAAAACTTTTCAAATGAATGCAGTTATGAGAAGAGTTGAGCAGACCCTCTCCGTTCTTTCTTTGGAGCAGCAGGCCAAAGAAAATGAACCAGTAATTCGCTTCGCGAATAGAAAGGCCGTATGAAGAGTTTCGCGCCTGCGGGCGCGACGAGGGCTACGCGCCCTCGACCTGCGGTCGCCTTTTGAAAAAAGCGACGTAAAAACTTTCTAATCAATGGACGAGGGTGAGTGATAAAACAAGCCCTCGGCTGCGCCGAGGGCTTTCCTATATAATAAGATTGAAAGAATTAGATCTTGGGAACCTGGATCTTAACTTCCTTACCCAGCTTTGCAGAACGTGCAATACCGTCCAGGATCGCCTGGTTGTAAATGATCTGAGAAGACGGAACGGGAGCAGGCTTGCCATACTTCACAGCATCCAGGAACGAACGGATCTTCTTGTCAAACAGAGAACCTTCATCCTTGATGATCGGCACTTCATATTCCATATCTACGCCGCCGATGGTCTTGTAAATTCTCATTGCGCCGCCAACCGAGCCATTCCAGCAGTCGGTGGAAGGAATACGCAGACCGGCCTTGGTACCCAGAATGATGGTATCGCCGGGGGTATTGATGTTCATTGCCCATGCAATACGGAAGTCCAGAATAATGCCGCCCTCGAGTCTGACGAACGCTGCTGCGAAGTCATCAACGCCAAACAGATCTGCATATTCGGGGTGACCGGGATAGGTTGCAGGATCCTTACCGAAGAAATCACTCTTATAGCCGGTTACGGTCAGAGGCTTGGGGTAGCCAACTGCGTTGAGCACCATATCCAAAGAGTAGCAGCCGATGTCAGCCAGTGCGCCCAGACCTGCAGTCTTGTCCTCGATAAAGGTGGTTCCGAAGGGAGTGGGGATACCTCTACGTCTGCCGCCGCCGGTCTGAATGTAGTAAACCTGACCAAGCTCGCCGCTCTCAACGATCTTCTTGATCATCTGCATATTTGCATCCAGTCTGGGCTGGAAGCCGATGGACAGGATCTTACCGCTTGCCTTCTCTGCCTTCATAACCTCAACCGCCTCGTCAAGGGTTACGGTAAAGGGCTTTTCCAGCATAACGTGTACGCCCTTGTTGAGCGCGTAGATAGCGGGCTCAGCGTGCTGACGGTTGTAGGTACAGATCGAAACTGCATCCAGCTGCAGGCTTTCGTCGTCCAGCATTTCCTTATGGGAAGCGTAATCGGTCTTCACGCCCTCAACGCCACCGTCCTTGAAGAACTTAGCAGCCTTACCGGGGATCAGATCACAGCCAGCAACGATTTCCACGTCGGGCATTCTCTTGTAGGAATCCAGGTGTGCGCCTGCGATCCAACCGCAACCGATGATACCGATTCTCAGTTTTCTGTTGGTATCGACAACTGCGTCGTTTTTCTGATTCTTGTAATCAAGTTGAGCATCCATTTTTTCTGCCATGGTAATATCCTCCGTAAATTATATTTTATAATTGTGCTGCGCCGTTAATAGCCCAACGTGCGCAAATAAGTTCTGCTCTTTTCAATGCTCTGCATAGGCGTCAGACCCATGGAGGGCTGATCCTGCTCGACCACGACCCACTCTGCGCCTGCAGCCTCGGAAGCCGCGAGAATGCCGGGGAAATCCTGGCAGCCCGAGCCGACTGGACGGAACTCGAATGCCTTGACCTCGGGCTCAGCCTTTTCGGACTCGATGCCGATCAGCTCGTACATATTATCCGACTTGCCGCCCACGAAATCCTTGAGGTGCACGACGGGTGCTCTGCCGCTATACTTGGTGATATAGCCCGCAGGATCCTCGCCGCCGACCTTGACCCAGCAGCAATCCAGCTCGGTCTGCAGATATTCGGCAGGAACGGTATCGTACAGCACGTCCAGCGCGTACTTGCCGTCGATCTTATCAAATTCAAAATCGTGGTTATGGTACAGCATCTGCATACCCAGCTCCTTGGCAACCTTGCCAAGTGCGAGCGCGTTCTTGACCACGTCCGCAAATCCCTCGGTGCCGGGGCGGCATTCGGGCGTCAGATACGGAATGGCAACGAACTTACAGCCGATCTCGGCATACTGACCCAGCACGCCTGTGGGATCTGCAAGCATATCGTAATACGGAACGTGCGCAGAGATCGGGACAAGTCCGATTTCCTCACACATCTTTTTCAGTTCGGCGGGAGCATAGCCGTAAAGGCCCGCGAACTCAACGCCGTCATAACCCATTTCCTTGATCTTTTTGAGCGTACCCGGGAAGTCCGCCGCAGCGTCATCTCTGACCGAATACACCTGTACCGCTACCGGTAATGCCATAGTGTACCTCCATTGCTGGGATTTTTCACCCATTTTTCTTAATTATAGGACAAAAGGTGCTCATTTTCAAGACAATCATAGGCGTTAGGCGGACAATTCTTGCTGTTTTGTATAAAATATGGCGATCTGCACATTTAAGCAAATCGCCATTTGTTTATTTTACCCAAAAAGCTGTCCTGCCACGACCCAAAGCTCCCGCGTCTGGACAAAGGCTGCCTCCAGCTCGCTTGCGGGCATGGGGTAGATCACGTTCGCGATCTCGATGGTCACCGAGGGGATTCCCTTTTCCAGCGTCACCCAGTCGTTGAGCGATGCGTCCAGGTGCTGATCGTAGATCAGCTTATAGCCCGTATGCTCGCAGACCGCTTTTGCCAGATCCAGCGTCTGCTGGCGCACGCCGCCCGTCATGCCGCAATCCCAATACACCACCTGCCCTGCCGTATGGTAAGCAAGCAGTCCGTCCAGATCGCCCAGCGATTCCACGTACGCGCTGACCGCGCGGGTCTCGGGCTCGGAGGCTGCGCTGGGGCCCTTATAATTGCGATAGCAGGGCGCGAGGATGCCGGTTTTGACCTCTGCCCAATTGGAAAGCGCAAAATTGCGGTTGAGATCCACGCCGTTGGCGTTTGCCTTCCAGTTGTACGCCAGGTACACGTTAATATCGTCAGTGGAAGTCAAGCCGTCGCGGAAATTGTCGGCATAAATTTTCTCCACGGTGGCTCTGACCTCGGGCGTTTGCACCGCGTCAATGCCCTCCAAGGCAAGCGTGATGCCGTCCGGGTTGATCATGGGCAGCACGTAAAACACGCACTGCTCCAGCAGCTGCGCATACGAAAGCCCGTTGTAGCTGCCGCTCTGTGCATTCGCCAGATAATATTCGATCTGCGTCATGACCAGCAGGCTGCTCAGATATTCCTTGCCGTGAATGCCGCCCGTCAGCAAGATCTTGGTCTGTGCCTCGGGATTGCCCACGGTGCAGGCAAAAATGCCTCTGCCGTCCACACTCTTGCCAATGGTCACGTAGGAGAAATACGCGGGGTACGCCTTTGCCAGCGCGCCCAGATCCTCCTGCAGCATGGAGTAGGTATATCCCTTCTCCCCTGCCGTGACGATGGTGTCCTGCGCCTCGGGTGCTTCGGTTTCAGGCGCGGTTTCGGGTGCGGTTGTAGTTGCGGTCGTGGGATCTTGCTCCTCTGTGCCTTGCGCGGTTTCAGAGTCCGGCGAGCCCGGTTGCGAGGTGTCACTCTCGCTCTCCTCAACGGACGGCTCGATCGTGACCGTGGGGATCAAGCTATCCAATCCCGTGCCCTCCAGCGAGTCGCACGCCGCCACCGCCAGCAGCAGGAGCAGCACCAGTACACCGCGGCCGGCTCTCATATATCGTTTTTTCATGCCTCGTCCTCCCGATATTCCAAAATGTCACCGGGCTGGCACTCCAGCTCGCGGCAGATTGCCTCCAGCGTGGAAAAACGCACTGCATTTGCGTGACCGTTTTTGAGCTTGGAGAGATTGACGGGCGAGATGCCTACGCGCTCGGCAAGCACGCCCAGCTGTATTTTTCTGTCCGCCATGACGCGGTCAAGTCTGATAATGATGGCCATACACTCCTCCAAAATTCTACATTTATAATATTATAATATATGCTGCCGCGTTTGTCAATCAAAATTTAATGAAAAACATTAAATGAAGTTTGGCTATTGATTTTTCGGGCAAAGCGTGTTATAATGAAATTCAACCACGAAGAACAAGGAGGAACGGTTATGATTCTTGCCATTGACATTGGCAACACCTGCATCACGCTGGGCGGCTTTGAAGCAAGCGCGTGCGGCAAGCTCGCTTTTGTATCCCGACTCTCCACCGACCTTTTCGCGACGGAGGACGAATACGCAGCGCGTATTCTTTCTGCCCTTGCATTGCACAAAATCGACGCAGACCGCATAAGCGGCGCGATCTTTTCCTCGGTCGTCCCTCCCTTGAACAGAGTAATCCGAAAGGCTTTGCAATTTTTGTTCGGAAAAGAGCCCTTGACCGTAGGCCCCGGCATCAAAAGCGGGATCAGCATCCGCTGTGACATGCCCTCGTCGGTAGGCGCAGATCTGATCGCCACCGCAGTTGCCGCACAAAAGTTATATGCAAGCCCTGCGTTGATCATCGATATGGGCACGGCAACCAAAATGACCGTTGTGGACGGAGGCGGTGCGTTTGTCGGTGCCTCCATCATTCCGGGCGTTAATATGGGACTTGCCGCACTTTCGGAGCAGACCGCACAGCTGCCCAAGATCAGCTTGGAGGCACCTGCCAAGGTCATTGCCAAGAACACGGCAGACTGCATGCGATCGGGCGTTCTTTACGGAAACGCGTGCATGGTGGACGGCATGATCGACCGCATTCAAGAGGAATACGGCGCGCCGCTGCGCGTGCTGGCAACAGGCGGCATGGCATCTCTGATCATTCCGCATTGTAAACACGAAATATTGATCGACGAGCACCTGGCACTCAAGGGCTTGTACGTTCTGTACCTCAAAAATCAAACGTAAGTATATTACTGCACAGCAGTAAATATAAATTTTATGCGTTGTACCGCCCTTGGCGGACGACAGCAAGGAGGATTTTATGAAAGAACGAAAACTCAACAAACGGCAAGTTGAGCAGCTCGCGCTCCTGGCGCTGCTGACTGCAATGG
>JAZRQR010000199.1:0-6704 GCA_045650025.1 Eubacteriales bacterium | reverse complement strand
CATAGGAAATCTCGTAAACAGAGTTGATCACTCGCAAAGCGGTGCGATAATCGCATTCAGAATACTTGACAAAATGGAAATGCCTGCTGATGAGATGACAAAAATTGTCGCTGCCATCGGCAATCACGACGAGGGCACGGGTGTACCGGTCAACGGCGTTGCCGCCGCGCTGATCCTGGCGGATAAGAGCGACGTACGCCGCACGCGCGTACGCAATGCGGATTTTGCAACCTTTGATATTCACGACCGCGTCAATTATTCGGTCACCTCGTCCGACCTTGTGCTGGACACCCACAAAAAGACCGTGACGCTGACGCTGGATATTGATACCGACGTGGCATCGGTCATGTCGTATTTCGAAATTTTCCTTGGCAGAATGGTCATGTGCCGCAAGGCGGCGGACAAGCTGGGACTACAATTTAAGTTGAATATAAACGGACAAATGCTGATCTGACAAATCGATTTTTACAATCGTGAAAGGAAACTGAAATGCAAAATTTGTTAAACAATCTTCATGCCGTTATGACACACGAGAGCGTGACCATTTACATGGTGCTTGAGCTGGTGCTCGGACTTGCGCTGTTTTTGTTCGGTATGGACGTCATGGGCGAGGGGCTCAAGAAGAGCGCGGGTAACAAGCTCAAAACCATCCTTGGCAAAATGACCTCCAATAAGTTCAAGGGCTTTTTGCTCGGCCTTGGCGTTACGCTGATCATTCAGTCCTCGTCTGCTACCACGGTTATGGTGGTGGGCTTTGTCAACTCCGCAACTATGACGCTCGCGCAGGCTGTGGGCGTGATCCTCGGTGCTAACGTGGGTACTGCCATCACGGCGTGGCTGACCGCTATGACCGGCATGGAAATGGCGGGCGCTGAGGGTATTACTGCGGGATTGCAGTATCTCAAGCCCGACTTCTGGATGCCCATTCTTGCCCTGATCGGTATTGGCTTTACCATGTTTGCCAAGAAAAACAGATATAAGCAGCTGGGCAACATTCTTTTGGGCTTTGGCGTGCTGATGACCGGTATGGACGTCATGTCGGGTGCCGTTTCGGTGCTTAAGCACATTCCCGAGTTTGGTCAGATCCTGATCATGTTTAAAAATCCTTTCTTAGGCGTACTGGCAGGCACGGTGCTGACCGCGATCGTGCAGTCCTCCTCCGCGTCGGTCGGTATTCTGCAGGCGCTGACCGCGTCGGGCGCAATTCCGTTTAGCGTTGCGATCCCCATCGTCATGGGTCAGAACATCGGTACCTGCGTTACCGCAGTTCTTTCCTCCATGAGCTCGTCCAAGAACGGTAAGAGAGCAGCGCTGGTGCACCTGTATTTCAACGTGATCTCGGTCGTGCTGGTGCTTTCCGGCTTCTATATTCTGGATGCCTTCCTTGATTTCAGTACGTTTTTGGGTACGACCACCAACATGTGGGATATCGCGCTGATCCATACCGTATTCAAGGTCATCGCGGTCATTCTCCTGTTCCCGTTCACCAACCTGATCGTCAAGCTGGCAACCGTTTCGGTTCCCGAAAAGTCCAAGAAGGACGAGGACGGCTTGGTGCTGGACGAACGCTTCTTTATCACGCCTGCCGTTGCAGTAGAGCAGGCAGAGGTTGCCGCGCGTAAGATGGCAATTGAGGCGTGTGAGGCGCTGGATCGTGCACTCATGCTGCTGACCAATTACGACTCCAAATCCGCAGACCTTGTGCGTCAAGCCGAGGATGACGTGGATAAGATGGAGGATAAGATCGGCTCTTACTTGGTCAAGCTGTCCGCAAAGAACAGCTCGGGTGAGGGCTCGCGTGAAATTACCAAGCTCTTGCACATCATCGGTGACCTGGAGCGTATTTCCGACCACGCGGTCAACATTGCCGAGTCGGCTGAGGAAATGAAGGACAAGAACATTCAGTTCTCTCCCGCTGCACAGCATGAGATCAACACCATGGTCGCAGCGGTACGTGAGGTGCTCTGGAACGCACGCGAGGCGTTTGTCAAGGATGACTTCACCATGGCGGCATCGGTTGAGCCTCTGGAGGAGGTCATTGACGATCTGCGTGACGTCATTAAGCTGCACCACATCGTGCGCCTGCAGAACAACGAGTGCACCATGGAGATGGGCTTTATCCTGTCCGACCTGCTGACCAACTGCGAGCGCGTTGCCGACCACTGCTCCAATATCGCAGGCTGCATGCTGGAGCTGAACAAGGAAAAGGCGCTGGATATGCATAAGTATTTGTATGCCATCAAGCACGGCAACCCCGAATTTGATCGCAGATACGCAGAGTACAAGGAAAAATATCCGATTGAGCGTTAACGTTTGAAAATTCCATATAAAAAGAGTGGGGAATGCTGCTCTGCCGAGGCAGGGTGGTTTCCCCATGCTTTTTAGAAAAGAAGGGAGGCTTTGACACAGATGCGACAAAGCAAGCAATTTAAAGAGACCCGGGCACGCTTTGCAGAGGTGTCAAAGCGTCTTGCCGCGCAATATCCGGGTGCGGAATGCGCGCTGGAGTGGCGTACCGATGCGCCCGATCCTGCCGATGACGGCTGGCGACTGCTCATTATGGGAAGACTGAGTGCGCAATGCACCGATGCCAGAGTCAACATCGTGTGCCGCGACCTGTTTGCGGCATATCCGAGCGCGCAGGCGATTGCCGAGGCACCCATTGAGGATTTGGAGCGGTTGGTGCATTCCTGCGGCTTTTATCGCGCCAAGGCAAGCAGTATCAAAGAGTGCTGTGCCATTTTGGTGGAGCAATACGGTGGCAGAGTGCCCGCTGACCGCGAGGTCTTGCTGACCTTCCCGGGCGTTGGGCGTAAGATAGCCAACCTTTTGCTGGGCGATATTTATAAGATCCCCGGCATTGTGGCGGATACGCATCTGATCTGCATCGGTGGCAGACTGGGCGCTTATCCCACGACCCTCAAGGATCCACACAAGGTGGAAAAAATACTGGATGGGCTTGTCGAGCCCTCGGAGCAGAGTGATTTTTGTCACCGCGCCGTGCAATTCGGCAGAGATTTTTGCCAAGCGCGCTCGCCGCGCTGCCAGAGCTGCCCTTTGGCTGACCTTTGCCCTTACGCAAAGGGGAAAGGAGACGTATGAACGCAAATAAAACGCATAAGACCTATTCCAATACCGCCCGATTGTGGCATTTTCTGCGCAAGAGCCGCATTTGGTTTGCGCTGGGCATTGCAAGTGCCTTTGCCATGACGGGATTGGAAATGATCGGCCCGCAGATCGTCAACTTCACGGTGGATAATCTGCTTAAGGGAAACGAGTGGGCGCCGCCCGCCCTTTTGGCAAGGTGGATCGACGTGCCTGCGTTTATCGCCTTTTTGCAGGATCGGTTGTGGCTGGTCGCGCTGGCGGTCATTGCTGCGGGCGGAGCCAGCGTGCTGTGCCGCTTTTGCAACATGTACTTTAATAACCGCGGCGGTGAGGGCTTGGTCAAAACCATTCGTGACGACCTGTTTGCCCACATTACGCGTCTGCCGCAAAGCTTTTATTCGCAAAACAAGACGGGCGATTTGATCCAGCGCTCCACCTCGGACGTGGAAATGGTCAAAAATTTCGTGTCCGAGCAGCTGGTGCCCCTGTTCCGCGTCATTATTTTGCTGATCGTCACGCTGACGGTCATGTTTATGATGAACGTGCAGCTTGCGCTGGTTGCGCTGGCATTCGTGCCCATCGTGCTGACCTATTCGCTTATCTTCCGCGCCAAGATCAGCAAGCATTTTGAGGCTTGCGACGTGTGTGAGGGCGAGCTTTCGTCCATCACGCAGGAAAACCTGACCGGCGTGCGCGTGGTGCGTGCCTTTGGCAGAGAGAAGAGCGAAATTGAAAAGTTTGATAAAAAGAACGAGGAGTATAGCCACCGCAACGTGCGTCTTTCCTGGCTGTTTACCTGGTTCTGGATCGTGGGTGACCTGTTCTCCGGCATGCAGGTGCTTGCCATTCTGGGTATCGGCACGTATTTGTGCGTGGAGCACGGCATGGAGCTTGGTGACCTTTTGGCATTCGTGTCGTATAACGCCATGCTGCTGTGGCCGGTGCGCTCTCTGGGCAGAATCGTGTCGGATATGAGTAAGGCAGGCGTTGCGCTGGGCAGAATCAATTATATTCTCAATACCGATCCCGAAATGCAGACCGAGCAGGTGGTCGAGCCCGATTTCAAGGGTGACATTGTGTTTGATCGCGTCAGCTTTGCTTACGAAAAGGAGGGCGCGCAGATTCTGGATGACGTGTCCTTTACGGTGGGCGGCGGCAGCGTGATCGGCATTATGGGCGGCACAGGATCGGGCAAGAGTACCCTGATGGGGCTGCTTGATCGCTTGTACGAGCTACAGGACGGCAGCATCACCATCGGCGGTGTGCCGATCTCGCAGATCGACCGCGAGCAGCTGCACGCGCACGTCGGCTACGTGCTGCAGGATACGTATCTGTTCTCGGGCACCATTGCGGAAAACATCTGCATGGGTCTTGAGGGCGTGGATATGGACACGGTCAAGCATGCCTCGCGCGTTGCGTGCTTTGACGGTGCGGTCTCCGAGTTTAAGGACGGGTATGGGACCTTCGTGGGTGAGCGCGGTGTGACGCTTTCGGGCGGTCAGAAGCAGCGCTGCTCGATTGCCAGAATGCTGGCGACCAAGCCGGATATTATGATCTTTGACGATTCGCTCTCGGCGGTGGATAGCGAGACCGATGCCACCATTCGTCGCGCGCTGCGCCGCGAATTTGAGGGCTGCACGGTCATTCTGATCTCGCACCGCGTGACTACGCTGTCGCATGCCGACAAGATCGTAGTGCTGGACGAGGGACGCGTGGCGGAAATGGGCACGCACGGGGAGCTGCTGGCAAGCGGCGGCATTTACAGCCGCGTTTGCAGCATGCAGGGCAGGGATGATGCCTTGCTTGCAACCGGACAGGAGGTGACGGCATGAAAAAGCTACAACATGCACGTAAGGGATTGCCGTATCCTAAGGTGATCGCAGTGTTCAAGCCCTATTTGTGGGTGTTTGGCGTCATGCTGATCTTCGGCCTTTACAGCGGACTTGTGGATATTTGCCTGCCGCTGTTCCAAAAATACGCCATTGAGAATTTCATCGAGCCGGGCACGATTGACGGGCTTGGCATCTTCTGCATCTGTTATGCGCTGTTCTTTATCTCGCGCGTGGCATCCGATTTTGTGGCGTCATTCCAGACCGCGCGTGTCGAGACCCTGATCGCGCGCGATCTGCGCAGCAAGTGCTTCAAGCACCTGCAAACGCTGTCCTTCTCGTTCTTTAACCAGAACAGCGTGGGATATTTGCATTCGCGTATCACCAGCGATACCAGCCGTATCGGCGGTGTCATCGCATGGGATTTTATGAGCGGCATCTGGAATATGTCGTATTTGATCGGTGCGGCGGTGGTCATGCTGATCTTGGACTGGAAGCTGGCGCTTTGCGTCATGGTCATTGTGCCTGTTCTGGCGCTGGGTGCTGCGCTGTTTGAAAAGAGACTGCGCGGTCTGAACCAGGAGGTCAGAGAGCTCAATTCCCAGATCTCGGGTAAGTTTAACGAGAGCATTACCGGCTCGCGCACCGTGCGCGTGCTGGGTGCCGAGGGCAAGATGAAGAAGAGCTTCTTTGAGCTGACCGGCAAAATGCGCCACACTGCGGTGCTGACCGCGCGCGTGCGCGCAAGCTTTATCTGCCTGATCGCGTTTTCCACCTCGCTTGCGCTTGCGCTGGTGCTGTGGCGCGGCGGCTTGATCGCGCAGGGCAGCGTGGAGTATCTTGCCAAGCTTTCGGTGTTCATGACCTATGCCATGAACATGATGGAGCAGGTGCAATGGATCGTCAATGCGCTGGCGGATCTGATCTTTGTGCGCGTCAATATGGAGCGCGTTTCCAAGATCCTGGAAACCAAATCCGACGTGCCGGATAGCCCCGAGGTAGTGGAGAGGTACGGCGATACCTTTGAGCCCAAGAGAGAGAACTGGGAGCCTCTGCACGGTGATATTACGTTTGAGGACGTGTCGTTTATGTACCCGGACGGCAACGAATGGGTGCTGGAAAACTTCAATTTGCACGTGCCGAAGGGCACGAGCGTTGCCATTGTAGGTGAGACGGGCGCGGGAAAATCCACGCTGGTCAATCTGGTCTGCCGCTTCTATGACCCCACCAAGGGTCGCGTGCTGATCGATGGCAGAGACGCCAAGGAGCGCAGCCAGCTCTGGTTGCATTCCTCGCTTGGCTACGTGCTGCAAACGCCGCATTTGTTCTCGGGCAGCGTTGCCGAAAATTTGCGCTACGGCAACCCGAGCGCTACCGAGGAGCAGATGGAGGCAGCACTGCGTGAAATCGACGCCTGGCGCATTGTAGAGCGCATGGGCAAGGGTCTGGCAAGTGACGTTGGTGAGGGCGGCGACCTGCTCTCCACGGGCGAAAAGCAGCTCTTATCCTTTGCGCGCGTCATGCTGGCAAACCCCTCGATTCTGGTGCTGGACGAGGCAACCTCGTCGGTGGACAGCCACACCGAGCAGCTGATCCAGCGCGCCACCGAGCGCGTCAGCGCGGGCAGAACCTGCTTTATGATCGCGCCCCGCCTGTCCACCATTCGTTCGGCGGACATCATTCTGGCGGTCAGAGACGGCAAGATCGTGGAGCGCGGCAGCCACACCGAGCTTATGGCTGCCAAGGGGTATTATTACCGCTTGTATA
>JAZRQR010000198.1:0-46021 GCA_045650025.1 Eubacteriales bacterium | reverse complement strand
GTCGCGCAGGGGCAGATCGAGGGCGTGCCTACAAAACCCGATCCCACCGCGGTGTGGGAGATTTGCCGCACGCTTAGCGTTGCCCCTGAGGAATGTGCCTTTGTCGGCGACAGCGACGTGGATATGATGACCGCCATCAATGCCGGCTGCCTGCCCGTGGGCGTGAGCTGGGGCTACCGCGGCGCGGACGTGCTGATTGCCGCCGGTGCCAAGGTGCTGGTGCATACGCCGGGGGAGCTTGAAAATATTTTTGCAAAAATGTGAAACCAAATACCCCAAAAATCCGTCTATATAGGTAGACGGCAAAACGCACACGCCGACGGCGTGTGCGTTTTGCGTGGTGGGCTTACTTGCCCGTGGTGGCGTCCTCGTAGGAATTGAGGGTCTTGATGTCCTTATCGGAGAAATACTCCAGGGGGTCAACCGAGAGGCCGCCCTCGGTCATTTCAAAGTGCAGGTGAGGCGCCTCTGCCATTTCCAGGGTAGCGGTGCCGCCCACCGTGCCGATCTGCTGGCCGCCCTTGATCTGCTTGCCCGCCTCAATGCCCTGGGCAAGGTTAGCGGAGAGGTTTTTATAGATGGTGACCACGTCACCGTCGTGCGAGATGGCAACGCAGGTGCCCATCATGGGGTCATCCCAGATCTGCGCAACCGTGCCGTCTGCCGCTGCATATACGGGTGCGGCATCCTCGGTGGTAATGTCAATGCCTAAGTGGATGCGGTATTCCTCCATGGTAGGCGACCAGACCTGAACGGATGCGTCGTGCTTTGCGCCCAGCGTACCCTGAACGGGCAGGGAATAGCCCTCGGTTTTTTCAATCACCTGCTCGGTGCCGTTGCCCTCGTTGTAAACGGGCACGCTTTCCTCTGCGCTGCCGCCCGCATCGGTGTCGGGGGTGTTCTGTGTCTGCTGTGTGGTGTCGGTGGGCAGCTTACCGCCCAAGTCAGCATTCTGCTTGCGTGCGCGGTTGGTTGCCACGGTGGCGGTGATGGCAATGGTCAGCACCATGACCACCAGTACGGTCGTGACGATCACGCCGCGGTTGGAAAAAACCTTGATCAGCTTTTTCCCAAATTCGGATTCCTTAAAGTTTTCCCACATAAATTCTTCTCCTTTTTCACTGTTGTTGCCCTTTGTTAGGTACGCTCATATTTTCCGCCAAGGGCGGCAGTTTTATACAGGCGCGGGAAATTTTCTTGGGCGGTGGTTGTGGGAGCAACCGACACACGGGGGAGATTTTTGCCCGTTTCTACCTTCGGTAGAGTGAAAAATTCTTGACGGGGCAGGCAAACTGTGCTATACTGAACACAATGAAACGTATAAGGAGGGGTTCCTCATGGATTTTATGACACTTTGTGCACAGCGTTATTCGCTGCGCTCGTATGCGGATACGCCCGTGCCTGCCGAGGCGCTTGCCGAGATCTTGCGTGCAGGGCAGTTGGCGCCCACCGCGAAAAATAACCAATCGCAAAAGATCTTTGTAATGCAAAGCCCCGAGGCTAAGGCAAAGCAGCAGGAGCTGCACGCCTGCTACGGCGCACCCTTGGTTCTGCTGGTGTGCGGGGATGAGGAAATTGCCTGCAACCGCCCGGTCACGCACCACTCTATGGCGGAGATGGATGCTTCGATCGTTGCCACGCATATGATGCTGGCGGCAAAGGCGCTGGGCGTGGATTCCACCTGGATCTGCGCGTTTGACCACGACAAGGCAAGTGAGCTGTTCGCGCTGCCCGCGCACGTCAAGCCGCATCTGCTCCTGGCGCTGGGCTATCCCGCACCCGATGGTGCGCCCTCCCCCAGACATACCGACCGCAAGCCGCTGGACGAAACGGTTACCTACCTCTAAGTATTCCCCAATGACCTTGAACGGGCGATGCGAAGTTCGGCTCTGCCGAACGATTCGCCCCTACGGGATTTCGTTTATTACGATGCAATCGAATTATTGAAAGGAGAATCATATGGAACAAAAGCAAACCGTGCTTTCCATCAAGCAGGTGTCCAAGCACCTGGGCAGGCGCAAGATCCTGTCGGATATTACGCTGGACGTTCAGGAAGGCGAGATTTTCGGTTTCCTTGGCCCTAACGGATCGGGTAAAACCACTACCATCAAGCTGATTCTGGGACTTTTGCGCATGGAGAGCGGAGAGATCCGCATTTGCGGACACGACAACGTCAAGGACTTTGAGAAAGCCATGCGTTGCGTGGGCGGCATTATCGAAAACCCCGAAATGTACAAGTATCTGACCGGCCGTCAGAATCTGGAGCAGTATCTGCGCATGTACCCCGAGCTCCCTCGCGAACGCATTGACGAGGTGGTAAGACTTGTGCGCATGGAGAGCCGCATAGACGATAAGATTGCAAAATACTCGCTGGGTATGCGCCAGCGTCTGGGCATTGCGCAGGCGGTGCTGCATCATCCCAAGCTGTTGATTCTGGATGAGCCGACCAACGGCCTTGACCCTGCGGGCATCAAGGAGCTGCGTGACGTGCTCAAAAAGCTTTCGCGTGAGGAGGGCGTGGCGGTATTCGTCTCCAGCCATATGCTCTCCGAGCTGCAGCTGATGTGTGACCGCGTGGGCGTCATTGACCGCGGCGTGACCGTGGGCTTCCGCTCGCTGGATGCGGACGGCATGATTGAGGAAGATACCGTGTCGCACTACACCCTGGAAACGCCGGACGGCGAAAAGGCGCTGGAGCTGCTTGGCTCGGGCGTGCTTTGCTCGGACGTCAAGTACGAGGGTGTGCTCAGCTTTGACGCCGCGCAGGACAGCGTGCCCGACATTGTGGCGCATTTGTGCCGCGGGGGCGTGCGCGTGTACGGCTTGACCAAGCAGAAGAAGTCGCTGGAGGATACGTTCCTTGAAATGACCGATACGGCAGATGTGGGAACGCAGCCCATTGAACGCAAGCAGAAGGGAGGACGCAAGGCATGAAGCAGTTGATCAAAAATGAATGGATCAAGTTCCGTGCGCAGAAAACCTACGTGGTGCTTTCTTGCATCGTGCTGGCTTTGGTCGTGATCGTGTCCTTCTTTACCTCGGTGCTCATGACGCCGCTTAACAACCTGCTTGAGTATGGCGGGGATCTGCTGATTGAAAGTGCCGCGTACGACTGGGCAACCGAGCAGATTCAAAACGACCCCGACAGTGCGCTTTCCGGCGTGCTGCGCTGGGTGTTCAAGGATCCCAAGTCGGACGGGGATGCCATGCGCGAGGATGCCGCAGAGGCGATGGAGGACGGATACCTGTCCTCGCATGCCGTGTACATGGCGGAGGCAAAGTATTATGATTTCCGCGACCAGAACGAGCTGGAATCCTGGGTCGTATCGGCAATCGAGAACGATCTGCTGGAGCTGTACATCTGGCGCCAGGTATATGACGGCGTCAATGTCGGTCTGTACACGCAAGCCGACATGGTAGATGACTATTACCTGTTCTACCTGCTCACGGATTTTGCGTATTCCGAAACGGAGATCCACTTTGATATGTACCAGGAGTGGGATCCCGAAACGGGAGCAGGAAAGCTGGTTTATCAGTATTACGACCAAGAAGGCTACACCGTTCCTTGCACGTGGGAGGAGATCTGGGCATTCATGACGCAGCTCAAGAGCGTGTGCGATCAGAAGATCGCGCAGATCGAGCAGTACGCGCTGACGCTGGAGCCGGATGCGTATTACGATTCGCTGATCCGGATGCACAGGGAAGAGATCAAGAAAGTTGAGGAGACTGTCAAGGAGATCGAGGCGGATATTGAGGAGCTGCCGCTGAGCGATGAGAATTACGAGCTCAATCGCGCGTATTACGACAAGGAGCTGGTATATGCGCGCAGCACCATCGAGGATCTGGAGCACCTGATCGAGGTATATGAGGATCTCAAGCAAAATAACTGCAGTCCCAGCAGCAATGCGTTTGCATTGGTCAACCGTTTGCTGCCCAGCACGCTGGAAGCCCGCCGCGACGTGGTCAAGAGCATGGCAGAGAGCGAGCTGTACGATGATTTCAAGCTGCTGACCGTTGCAAGACACAGCGGCTTTAAGCACAAGCTCCGCATGCTGGACCGTGCGATCGTTGCCATTGAATATGCATGCGAGCATGATATTTTGCCCGAGGATATGCACGCAAGCAGTGCCAAGAGCACGTTTGTTACCAACCTCTCCACCGCGTCGTTCTTGATCAGCGCGGTCACCGTGGTATTTGCCGGCATGATCCTGTCGCGCGAGTTTGCCACCGGCACCATTCGTTTGTGGGTCATTCGTCCCAAGACCAGAAATAAGCTGCTGGGCTCCAAGATCGCCACGCTGTTGCTGTACGTGTGCGGCATGATGTGCGCAAGCTTTGTCATCACCTATGCCTTTGCGCTTCTCAATCACGTCATCGATCTGTTCTTCTATGGCGAGAGCACCCTGTTTGTCGCCAATTACGAGGTGCTGTTTGGCATGGTCGTGCCGATCCCTGCCATTGTGGAGTGCCTGTGGGCGCTGGTCATTCTCACGCTGCCCGTTATTCTGTACGCAATGCTCAGCCTGTTTATCAGCGTGCTGACGCAAAAGGGCGTGCTGAGCATCGTGTGCGGCATGATCGTGCTTATGTTTGCCACCGATATTCAGGCGCTTGCGCTGATCGTTGCAAACTACACGGGCGTATTTGGGTACGCGCTGCAGGCAACCGTACTGCCGTACCTGAGCATGGATCGCTTGCTGGTCACCGCGCTGGATTACGGTGTGTCCACCTACTCCATGGGAGCTATGGACGGCATCGGCGCGCTCCTTGGACTGGAAACCATGCTCATGTCACAGATCTGGGGGGCGATCCCGTACGTTTGCTCCACCATCGTGGGTGCGATCGTGCTGGCTCTGCACATTCTTGCGCTGATCTGGGCAAGCCTGTTCGCGTTTAAGAGAACGCAGATCAAGAGTTGATCCAATACAATCCAATAAAAACTCCGCACCGTGATTATCTCGCGGTGCGGTTGCCTTTTGTAGGGCGGGGGCTTGCAAGCCATGACACCGGGGACTGTCGCCTGTGTCGTGTCCGCAGGACATGATACTGCGGGGCTGTCCCCCGTGTCGTGGCGCGAAATCAAAAGCCCGCCCCATCCCCGTAGGGGCGGATTCCATATCCGCCCGTATATCCGTAGGGGCGGATTCCATATCCGCCCGCATATCCGTAGGGGCGTTTTGAATTGTTCGGGTTTCCGGCGCAAAGTTCAAAGGCTAAGGAAGGGACTCAGAACCCGAGCTTGCGCGAGCGGTTTATGCAAGGCGTTCGGGTAACCTGCGCAAGCCTGCATATCGCGGCGCAAGGCGCCGCTTATGCGGGGGTTCTGAGTCGGGAAACGGCGTGGCAACAAAAAGGATAGGGTGTCCTGATGGACACCCTATCCTTTTTGTTGGCGCGGCGTAAGGGACTCGAACCCCTGACCTTTTGGTTCGTAGCCAAACACTCTATCCAGCTGAGCTAACGCCGCAAGCCATACGCTTTCGCGTACCCATATATAATATCACAAGCAGTTTTGTTTGTCAAGTACTTTTTTATAAAAAATCTTGAAAAATATGCACAAAAAAAGCACCCAAAGTTCGTGCGTTCGTTGTCTTGTTATTTGCATGCATTTGTGGTATACTGAAAAAAAGCGCATTTTGCCGGAGGTATCATATGAATATCAATGATTTTTACGCCATTCCCGATGAAAAACCGTTAGACAATCTGGTCGCAGACGGCGGCTTTGTCGGCATTTTCCGTTCGATCGCCTGCGTAGGCGACAGCCTTGCTTCCGGTGAGCTGGAATCCAAGACGCCCGAGGGACAGGTAGGCTACCACGATATTTACGATATTTCCTGGGGTCAGTACATCGCGCGTATGGCAGGCACCAAGGTCTATAACTTCTCGCGCGGCGGCATGACGGCGCGTGAGTATCTGCAATCCTTTGGCGAGGCAAACGGCTATTGGAATCCCGAGCTTGCTTGCCAGGCATACATCATGGCGCTGGGCTGCAACGATCTTTGGGGTCTTGGCTTGCCCGTTGGCTCGATCGAGGACATCAATCCCGATGATCCTTCCAAGAATGCGCCCACCTTTGCAGGTGAGTTTGCCGCGCTGCTCCAGCGTTACAAGGAGATCCAGCCCAAGGCGAAGTTTTTCCTGATCACCATGCCCAAAACGCCCAGACTAGGCGACGCCGCCGAGGCAAAGGCAGACGCGCACAGACAGCTGATGTACGATCTTGCCAAGTATTACGATAACACCTACGTCATTGACCTGCGCGAGTACGGTCCTGTACACGATGAGAAGTTCTACGAGCACTTCTGGATCGGCGGTCACCTCAACGCGCAAGGCTATTTGCTGATCGCCAAGATGGTGGTGTCCTATATGGATTACATCATTCGTCACAATCCGCAGGATTTCCGCCAGGTAGGCTTTATCGGCACGGGAAACTATTACCACGGTCTGCCCTGGTAAACAAATATATGGAAAAAAGGGAGAATTACCATGAAAAAGCTTTCGTTTTTATTGGCACTTTTAATGCCGCTTTCCTGTCTTGCGGCATGTACCCCTGCAATGGATACCCCCGTTGACACCACAGACGCGGCAGATCAGCCCGAGAGCACGCTGCCCGAAACCGAGGCAGAGACCGAGGAGACCGTGCCGGATACCGGCTATCCTGTGGATCTGTTTCAGATCGGTGGCGTAGATTTCTCGCAGTTCTCTCTGTACGTGCAGCCCGATGCCGCTGCCGGCGTTACCATGGCTGTGGACTATCTGATCGAGTACTCCGAAAAGGCAACCGGACATAAGCTCGAGCACAGCCAGGATGCAGGTGCCGCACACAAGATCGTGATCGGCAAGACCGATCTGGATACCGACGCGGTCAAGGCAGCGCGTGCGCAGATCACCAACGACGACGGTTACGTCATTCTGGAGCAGGACGGCAACCTGTACATTACGGGCAGAGCCACCTCGGGCACCGTGTACGGTGTGGAGACCTTCCTTGAGAACTACCTCGGCGTGCGTTTTTACGCAACCAACTACACCTGCGTGCGCGACAATCCCATCGTGCGCATTCCTGCAGACTACTGCGAGGTATACAGCCCTGCGTTTATCGCGCGCGACAGCTTCTGGTATTCGCTGGAGAAGGATCAGATCCTGTCCATTCAGCTCAAGGATAACAGCGGCTACGTAAATGAAATGGAGGGCGGCATTTCCTATGCCGGCTCGTTCGTGCATACGCTGGCGGCGCTGACCGGTCAGCCGCATGAGGTGGGCAAGCAGCCCTGCCTGACCGATGAAGCGGTATACGAGCAGGTATTGTATAGGGTAAAGCAGTGGCTGCGCGAAAATCCGCGCGCCAAGATCGTATCCGTCTCGCAAAACGACTCGGCTGCCGAGCATCTTGGCTGCCAGTGTGCAAACTGCCGCGCCATTGACGAGCGCGAGGGCACGCCCATGGGCTCACTTCTGACCTTTGTCAACCGCATAGCAAACGATATTAAGGATGAATTCCCGAACGTGTACGTCGACACTCTGGCGTACCGCTATACGCGCCAGGCACCCAAGACCATCAAGCCTGCGGATAACGTCATTATCCGTCTGTGCTCGATCGAGTGCTGCTTCAGCCATCCCTTGGAGGACGAAAACTGCGCGCAGAACGTGGCGTTCAAGAAGGACATTGAGGAATGGAGCGCCATTTGCGATAATTTGTACATCTGGGATTATACCACCAACTTTATGTTCTACTTAGCGCCGTTCCCGAACCTGGGCGTGCTGCGTCAGAACGTCAAGTTTTATAAGGATCACCACGTAATCGGCATGTTCGAGCAGGGTAACTACCAGTCCATTTCGGGCGAGTTTGGTGAGCTGCGCGCATACCTGCTGGCAAAGCTTTTGTGGAATCCCGACATGACCGAGGAAGAGTACAACCGCCACATGAATGAGTTCTTGGAGGACTACTACGGCGCGGGCTGGCAGAACATCCGCACGTATATTGACAAGATCACCGAGGCAGCTTCGCTCAATCACGCAGGCATTTACGATAACATGCGCAACATGCTGCTCAAGCACATGACAAACGATGAATCCACCGCCTTCTCGCGCGAGATGCTGGCGCTCTGGGAGACCGCTTTGGAAATGGCAGAAACGCCCGAGCAAAAGGCACACGTGGAAAAGAGCTCGATCCAGGCGTACTACCTGGCACACACCAAGGGCAACGCCATGGAGCGCAAGGAATATCTCAACAAGCTTTATGAGCTTTGCGAGTGGTACGGCATCACGCACTACCGTGAAAGCACGCTTATCGACTTCTCGCAGGCAGGCAAGACGGGTAGCTTGGGCTAAAATTTGATCAAACAGCGGGGGCAATTTTTGCCTCCGCTGAAATTTTTTGAAAAAATATAAATAATTTTTCAAAAAGCCCGAACTTTTTTGCGAAAAAAAGCGTCTATATAAGTAGAACGACATCGCGTTTCAAAAAAGGAGGAGAAATCATGAAAAAGAGAATGCTTTTGACGTGTGCGCTGCTGGCATGCACCGTGCTGCTTGTATCCTGCGGAAGTGTGATGGAGGCGCTCCGACCCGCGCCCAAGACCGCAAAGGCGCTTTGGGAGCGCATTGGTCAGGCGATGCAGGACTTTGATTGCTATGAGATCGCCATGGAGATGGATATGGTCATAGTGATGGAGGGCTACGTTGTAAAAACCACTGCCACCGGTACTGTGATCGAGGACACGGGCGAGGATTATTACTATTACAGCGAAACCGACGTAAGCGTAACGTGCGACGCGCTGGATCTGGATCAGGATACGCGTGCCATCAGCGCATACATGGATGGCAAGGCGTTTGAGTTCCGCGGCGAGAATGGCTATGAGCGCAAGCTGTATAGCAATATGACAGCAGAGGAATACGCCGCATATCGTGTAGCGGACAGAGAAGAGAGCAGCATTGACGCCGACATTACGGACTGCACGCATGCGGAGTTTGCGCAAAACGAGGACAAGACCTGGACGCTGACCTACTCGGGTTATACCAAAAAGGCGATCAAGGGCATTACCGGTGCGCTTTCCACGCAGGAAATGGACGTATTCGGTGCGGATATTGTGGATGTAAAGGTCACGTTCCATGCCGATAAAAGCTTCTGCGTGACCGATATCATCATGGAATTTGAGTTTGATACCGATGAGAGTGCCACGCAAGCCCCCGCAATGAACGTCCGCATGAAGGTGGCGGCGATGGGCGATCAGGTCACCCGCGTGACCGATACCATTGATGCTGCCAAATACAAGGAAGTGGACGATCTTGCCATCCGCAAGGAGATCACCAAGCTGATCCGGGATCGATACGAGGCAGAGGATGGCTCGTTCCATTACGTGCAGGAACAGATATTCAAGGTGATGGGACAGACCGAGAAATTTTCCGAGACCGATACGGTACAATACGGCGTGCAGGACGGCAGATTTTATTATGACATCAAGTCGGAATATGACAATGCCGACATGACGCTTTCTTATAAGGATGGCGCGTGCACGGTCACTTGGAAAGGCGAATCCGTTTCCGAGCCGCAGACCGAGGAGGAGGCAAGATCCCTGATCGAGATGCTGATCAATGACAGCACCTACGGGTATAACGCCGAATCCATTACCAATATCAAGGACAAGGGCAAGGGCGTTTGGGAGATTGAGCAGGCGCTCGGATCCTCTGCTGAGTTTGAGGAGATCTTTGCCAACATGGGCGGCACGTACAAGTCCTGTACGCAGACCGTGACCGTGACGATTCAAAACGATGCGCTACTGGAGATCAAGACCGTAGTTAAGGCAACGGGCAGCATCGCCTCGGGCAACAGCACGTATGAGATGACGTATACGCTGAATATGCACACAGTATTTACCGATTAAGTACAACAAAAAGGCGCTCCTCTTGGGGCTGCGAAGTAAGCGGAAAAAGTCAAAAGAACTGTATCGTTTCGATACAGTTCTTTGCTTTTTTATGTAACAAACGCAGGTGGGTGTCACGCCCGTGTCATCCTGAGCGGAGCAAACAATTAAGTATTGTTTGCGAAGTCGAACCCGACCATAGGGAGGGTGCGCGAAGCGCAGGATCTACGGGCGAAATTTGTGCCCCTCGTAGATCCTCAAAACGCTTTTCGCGTTTTGACTTTCAAAAATCAGCAATTTTTTGCAGATTTTTGAAAGTTCGACTTCGAAAACATCCACCCGGGATGTTTTCTCCGCTCAGGATGACACGAGGGAACTTTTCGGCATTTTGCTCATTTCCCGCTAATTTATCCGCCCAATGGGGGCGTTTTTTTGTTTGCGGCAGAGGAAATTCACCTTATTTTGCCGCTTTTTGTTTTTTGAAAAACCGTACGGTAAAGAACAGGGTGACGATGCCAAGGATGGGGAAGAGCGAGCAGGCAAGCATGCCGGCCTTGAGCCCCACCTGCTCGGTGGAAAGCGAGAGGGTCTCTGCCAGGCGTGCACCAAGCGCGGATGCGCTGACCGCGTCGGTCACAATACCCATCAGCTGCGGTGCAACCGAGGCACCAAGGTCACCGCCCGATGCCATGAGCGCGTAGGCGGCAACGCCCACCGCGGGAATGTTCTCCTCCATCATGATCAAAGCACCGGGCCACAGCATCGAGGTAAAGATGCCGGTCAGCACGCAAGCGATCAATGCGACCGCAGGTGCACCCGAAAAGACCACGACGAGGTAGCAGACCGCTGCACCGATCATGCCGACCGTGAGCATGCGGAAGATGTTTTTGCCGTATTTGGCGTAAGTAATACGCGTCAACCCCAGCAGAATGGCAAATGCCGCAAGTCCCAGCATGTCACCCACCGCCTTAGGGATGTGCAGCGCGTTTTCCATATAGCCCGAGATCCAGTTGGACATGGTGTTCTCGGCGCAAGAGCCGAAAAAGATGCAGGCAACGCAAAGGATAAGACCGATCGTGCGCGAGCGCGAGCGGCTTGCGCGCTCCTTTTCGCTGCCCCCTTGCAGATCGGGCATGGGGGAGAGCATAAAGAGTACCGCTGCAATGACGGGCAACGCGGCAAAGAACAGCGTTAAGAACATCCATTTCGAGCGATCAAACAGCGCGAAAAACGCGGTGCTGACCACAATGACGAAAAAGATGCCGAACGCATACAGCGAGTGCAGCATGCTCATATCGCGCTGCGGGTTATCCGAGGGGAGTGCCGCAATGGTGGGGGAGAGCATGACCTCGGAAAAGCCTGCGGCAACCGAGAAGATGACCGTGCCGGCAAGCAAGCCCGCATAGGCAAATTGCTGCGGGAGCAGCCAAGGGACAAGCGCGTAGATCACAAGTCCCAGCGAGGTGATCAGCGGCGTGACGCGCACAAGCATCTGCGCGTTGAATTTTTTGGCAAAGAGGGAAAATAGCAGGTCCACGATCATCTGCGTGCAGAAATTGGTCAGCACCAGCGTGCCAAGCAATGTGTAGGAAATGCCGTACATATCCTGCAGCGTGGCAAAGAGCAGCGGCGGCAGGACAAAGATCGAGGACATAGTAAAGTATGCGGAGTAGCACGCAAGTTTCGTGCGCTTATAGTTGGGATTCATGACGTTACCTCCAAAAAACAGATCGGATGGTGTCGGTGTTGTCCTCGGAGTATTCCAGCTCCTCGGAAATGATGCGCGCAGAGTCCAGCGCATCGTGTCCTGCTGCAATCAGCGAGGCGAGCAGGCGCTCAAGAAACAGGGCAAGCCCCAGCGAGGCGGCAAAGTCTTCTTCACTCTCTGCAGCCGAGCAATGGCGGTAGATGAAGTAAGCAAGCGCGCGGCAAAGCCAAGACTCTTGCTCTTGTAGCACGTCGGCGTCTGCGCCGTATAGCATAAAGAGCCCGAGGTGCTGCTCGTCCAGGTATTCCAAGCCTGCCAGCAGCTCGCACCAGGCATTGTCCGAGCGCATTGCCGTGCTTACGCCAAATTCCGCTGAAATGCGCGCAAGTCTTGCGTCGTAGGAAAGGGAAGAGTCCTTGAGAATGGCGTATGCGCGAGCGCGCAGCGCGGTGGCGTCAAAGGCGTCTGCGTCGGGTTCTCCGTCCAGCTCCTCCAGCTCGACCATGCAATCAAAATCGTCCGAGAACAGGATCAGGCTGCAAGCCGCCTCGCAGGCAAGCCCAAGCCCTACCTCCTTGCCGTGCGGCGTGTCGTGATAAAAGCGCGGGTGCTCACGGCAGATCTCGCAAAGCGCGTCCTCGCCGTATGCGCAAATGATGCGGCAAAGTCCGCGCTCGTCCAAGTGCGGGCAACGCTCGTGCGCAGCAAGAGAGAAGTGCGGGGTGTCGGTTTGGTCAATGCTTGCGCGGATGGCGTCTGCGTAGTCGCCGTCCAAGGTGTCGTACAGCGCGAGGGTGTCCTCGTCCACGTCGATCTCCCAGCCAATGCAGCAGGAGTGCTTACAGCGGTCAGCAATGCAGGCAAATTCTTTATAATAAGCAGGTGCGTAAAGCTTCATTTTTGCGCTCCTTTTCATTTTGTTTGATTTGGATTTTTCTGCGGGAGTAAGTCCCTGTGTCATTCAGTTAAGAAAGTGCTACCGCAAAGGGCAAGCATATGATGCGGGGACGCGCCAACAAGGCGTCCCCCGCGGGGACGGCTTTTTGCGCGCATCCGTTCCGTTTTCTTGCCTGCTGTGCGCTTTTCTTAAGTGAATGACATTGGAGCAGGTCCCCGCCCTGCGATATGCCACCATTATAGCACACCTTATTCGCGTTTGCAAGAGAGTATGAGATTTTTGCTTGACAAGGAGGTGTATTTGTTGTAAAATAAAACAAAATACAGCTTAGGAGGTCTTTATGAAAAAACGATTGCTTTTATGCGTGCTGCTTGCTTGCACCATGCTTTGCGCGCTTGTGCCCGTGACGGCATCTGCCGCGGATGCCGTCAGCATGCAGCCCTGCTATTCCTTGCCCTTTGCACCCGAGGGCACGACCTACGGGCAGGTCACCTTCAGCGTGCCTGCAGACGTGCAGGGCTTGACCAAGGATGCATGGGATAACGGACTTGACCACAATACCGATCTGATCCTTTTGTCCTTTGTCAAGGACGGCGTGGCGTATGAGAATATGACCGTGCGAGAGATCAAGGATATGCTGGGCGATCTGCCGCTCAAGCGCACCTGCTATACCTATGAGAACGGACCTGACGGTACGATCTATCTCAATCTGCGCTTTCATATGGACGATCATTCCAAGCTCAAGCCCTCGGATTTTACCGCCGTGACCATCAAGGCAGGCTTTGTGTGGTGCGCGGGCTCGCCCTCCGGAATCGACAAGGAGCTTTCCGCGCTGACGCTGGATCACGACGTGTATTTTCCCGTCAACCAAAAGGCAGGCATTACCGCCGTGCAGGTGGGGGCAATGCCGGGCGGTGACGGTGCTTTGCGCGTCAGATTTGAGCGCAAGGATCGTGAAAGCCTCAAAGCCATTTCCGCGGTGGATCTGTGCCCCTCGGCAATTCCCGGCAAGACTCTCGGTGACCTTGTCACCATTGACGGCGTAACGGTCACCGAGCTTGTCAAGGCGGGCAAGGTGGCGCGCTTCAATTTCTACGGAGACACCATGATCTTTCATATTGACAATCCTTCCTATCTTGCTGCCCTGAAGGAAAACGAGTATGAGATCGTCATTCTCCCCGGCTTTCGCTGGATGAACTGGAACAGGGACGACTGGGGTAACTGGGCAGGCTCAAACAAAAACAACTATACGCCCGTGGACGGCACGCTGGTGCTGGAGCCGATCGTATTTTGCATCAATGCCTCGGATGAGATCAGCGTCAAAATGGGCGGCATGACTGTGCTGCCCGGGTATAAGGATACGTATTACGTGGGCGAGCGCATTGACATGACCTCGCTGGTCGTGCGCGTGGAGTTTGCAAGCGGTGCGGGGCTTGACATGATGCTGCTGGAGGAAATGGTCTCGTACGATTTCTCCAAGCCCGGCAAGGCAACCGTCACCGTGACGTATGACGGCATGGTTGCCACCTACGAGGTCACCGTGCTGGAATCTCCCACCACCGAGGAGAGCACCACCGAGCCAGTAGGGTCGAGTAATTCGACAGAGTCGAATATAGAATCGACCGAAGCGACCGAATCGACCGAAGCGACCGAAGCACCTACCGAAACCGAGGCAGAGGTCGCGACCGAATCCGAGGATACCCCCGAGCCTGCCGTCAAGAACGGCTGCGGTGCATCTCTTGCGCCTGCAGGTATGATATTGCTTTGCCTTGTTGGCTTTGCGTTTGGCAGAAAGGAGGACGGAGATGCGTAAGATTTTTAGTGCGTTACTTGCACTCTTGATGCTGCTTTGCGTGCTTGCAGCTTGCAAGCCCGACGCGCCTGTCGAGAATCCCGATGATACCGCAGCGCCCACCACCGAGGCGGATGCTGTGACCGAGCCCGAAACGCAACCCGACGCGCAGCCTGCAATCGAGCGCGTGCCCGATGAGCGCAATCTGAGCGCAGCCGAGTACAGCGTGCTCAACGTTGTGGGCACGGACGATTTCGGTCGCGTGATCCTGCCCGTGGACGGCAAGGTGAATGCCGACCGCTACGTAGGTATGTTTTATTTTCTGACACTTGGACAGCATGCCAACCACACGGGCATTTATGACGTCAACAAGATCACGTACGAGGGTACGTACAACAAGGCGTTCACGCATTATAACACTCCCATCACCCCCGTGGGCTCGGCGCATTTCTGGGGCGAGCCGGTATGGGGCTACTACAATAGCCTTGACCCTTGGGTCATGCGTAAGCAGGTGGAAATGCTGACCATGGCAGGCGTGGACTTCATCGTGCTGGACACCTCCAACAACGTGCTGTACGAGAACGTGACCGCGGTGCTGTTCGAGATCCTTAAGGAGTATCAGGACGCGGGCTGGAACGTACCGAAGGTCGTCTACTACCTTGGCAAGCACGATCTGAACGCCGACGTCAGCGTGTTCAAGCAGGTCTATAACATTTTCTATGCAAACGATACCTATAAGAGTCTTTGGTTCTGCCCGAACGATCCCCAAAAGCCCATGATCATTGCGCCCGATAACGTCATCGCGCGCTTTAAGGAGTCCTCCAATGCGCAGGAAAAGGAATTTGCCGCGTTCTTTGACTTCCGCGTGACGCAATGGCCCACCGCAGCACCCGTCAACGAGCCGGTGTACGAATACGGTGCACCCTGGATCGAGTTTGAGCTGCCGCAGAGATCGCAGGAGGGTTGGATCAGCGTGTCCATCGCGCAGCACGTGTCGGTCAACATGACCGATACCAAGAATTCGCGCGGTCGCGGCTGGTATCCCACCGCGCTCAAAAAGGATCAGTGGACGGGCAAGAACGACCACGATAACTGGCGTCAGGGACTCAATTACCAGGCGCAATGGAATACCGTACTGGACATGACGCCCGAGCAAAAGGCGCAGGACGCGCGTTTCGTGTTCCTGACCGGCTGGAACGAATGGGTTGCCGAAAAGATCCGCACCGGCAGCGGCACGTATTATATGGTAGATACCTTTAATGCCGAGTATTCGCGTGATATTGAGCCCTCGCGCTCATCGGGCATGAAGGATTATGCGTATTTCCAAACCGTCATGAATATCCACGGCGACAATTACGCACCTGCTAAGCATTACGAATATCCCGTCACCACGCCCGACGTGACCAAGGACGATACCATCTGGGCAAGCGCGCCCACCTACCGTGACTTTACAGGCGAGTGTGCCGACCGTAATTTCAAGGCAATGGCAGGGGATATCGTATACACCGATACCACGGGCAGAAACGATATTGATACGGTCAGCATCCTGCATGACGAGCAGTACCTGTACTTCCGCATCACCTGCGCCGAGGAGATTACCGCCTATACTGCAGGGGATACGGGCTGGATGAATCTGTGGATCAAGACCGCGCAGGCGGGCGAGGAGCTGTTCTGCGGCTACGAATACGTCATCAACCGCGAGGTGGACGGCAACCGAAGTGAAATTCTTGCCGCCAACGGACAAAGCGCAGGACAGGCGGACGTGTACGTGTACGGCAAGGCGATGATCGTGCGTGTGCCGCTTGCTGCGCTGGGACTTAGCGAGTATGACTATCAGATCGAATTCAAGGTCACCGATAACGTGCAGGATATGGAAAACGATCCCTTGAACCTGTATTCCACGGGAGATGCCGCCCCCATCGGCAGCCTGAATTTCAGCTATGGCTATTGATCCGAAAATTTGGCGCAACCTATTCATAAATTGCAATATATTTATGGAGGAATCGCAATAAGTTTGCATTGACACGCACAATCTTCCATGCTATAATGGTCGTGTAAGCCGTAAGGCAGACACGACCATTGTCTATGATTCAGGAGGAAACATGATGAAAAAAGCGATAGCACTGATTCTTTCGATGCTGATGCTCGCAGCCGTGATGGTTGCCTGCACCCCGGACTCCCCCACAGATTCCAGTGATACCACTTTGGAAGAGATCACCACCGAGCATGCGGACGCAGAGGAAACGACCGAGGCAGCTCCCTCTGAGCAAGAGAGCACCGAGCAGCCCGAGCAGCCCCCCGAGCCTGCTCACGTAACCCTGTACCAGCTGGCTCCCGAACCCAACAGCCTTATGCAGTCTTACGTTATCAAGACGGTAAACGGCAAGCTGATCGTCATTGACGGCGGTATTGACGGTGAGGGCAAGGGTCGCAAGCCTTACATGACCGCAGCGCTGCGCGCCATTGCAGGCGTTGGCGAGGGCGAGTACTTTGAGGTAGAGGCATGGTTCCTGTCTCACGCACATAAGGACCACACCTATGAGCTTTCCAAGATGCTTGGAGAGTACACCGCAGAGTCCAATTACAAGATCAATCACATTTATTTCGATTTCCCCGAGTTCGGCACCGCGGAATACCCCGCGCAGAACGCGGACATGGCAGAATCCAAGATCTGTGAGAGCATTAACCGCTACGGAAAGATCATCGGCGCACAGGTTGCCGAGGGCTCGACCTATTACGATCAGATCAACGGCGCTGTGATCAATAAGGAAGCTGTTGCAAACGGCTTGAGCTTTGAGATTGACGGCGTGCGCTTTGACATTCTGCAGACCTGGGATGCTGCTGACGGCACGTCCAACCTCAACGATACCAGTATCGTCATCCGCATGGTTGCCGAGGGTCAGACCGTTCTGTTCCTCAACGACCTGGGCGCACTTGGCGGTCGCCGCCTGCTGGCTACCTACGGCGAGAGCCTGAAGAGTGACATCGTACAGATGGCACATCACGGTCAGACCGGCGTAAACAAGGACGTTTACGATGCAATTGACGCAAACGTGCACCTGTGGCCCACGCCCATCTGGGTATGGAAGAACGAGAGCGGCACGTACCAGATCGACGAGGTCAGAAAGTGGCTGTACGGCAAGAACTTCCTTGAGGCTGATGAGTATGACATCGTAGCAAGCCTGTATGAAAAGTACCCCGGCAACAGCACCAAGGTTGATGCCTGGACGCAGGTGCTGGACGGCATGAAGATCGAGCTGCCTTACGTACTGCCCGAGCGCCCCGTGGAGACCACCGAAGAGCAAACCGCGGCACCCATCGTTCCCGTTGAGCATGATTACGTCAGCGATGGCTTGGTTGCATATTACAGCGGTACGCAGAGCACCCGCGACGGTCATGATACGGATGCAGCCGTTTGGGAGGATCTGATCCACGGCTACGATATGGAGATCACCAAGAACGCAAACAACTACTTTACCGCAGACGGCTTGCGCGCAAGCGGTGCCAAGCACGAGTTCCCGCAGCAGATCGTAGATACCATCAACGGTCAGAGCTTTACCATTGAGCTTCTGCTGGGCGATTTCGTATCGATCGGTGCAAACTACAACACCTTTATCAGCAGCACGGACGACCACTTTGCGCTGTTCCGCCGCAATTCCGAAAACGTCATCGAGCTCAAGACGCTGGGCAATGGCAGACTCAAGATCCAGAACGGTCTGGAGAACCTGCAGAACAGCCTGCTCACCATCGTATATACGCAGAGCGATAAGTGCTATATTTACATCAACGGCGAGCTTGCCGGACAGATCACCACGGCAGCAGGCTCTCTCTCGGTTGGCAATTTCTTTATCGGTCACACCGACACGGCCAAGACCTTTGATACCACCTACCGCTCCATCCGCTTCTACGATCGCGCGCTGAGTGCCGATGAGGTCAAGGCAAACGCAACCGTGGACGGCTTTGCAAATTGATGCAAAATACGCACTAAAAAAGTCCCCGCCAATGGCGTGATACTCTTAACGGAGTATCACGCCAACTCTATTCGCCTGCGGCGAGTTCTATTGCTTCGCAGTGATATTCGTCTTGCGACGAGTGATATTTGCTTCGCAAGTTAAGAGGCGAATAGAATACCACTGAAGCCGTAGGCTTCAATATCACTTTTGCGCAGCAAAAATATCACTCTTTGCGCCAGCAAAGAATATCACTTATAAAAAGCAGAAAAGAGAGAGTTTTACGGAATTTTGTAACCGTATTACTCTCTCTTCTGTTTTATCGCCAGTTTCGCATTTGTTTTACAAATGCACAGGCCTTTGCCCATACCCTTATTTTATTTCTCCGCTTATTCCGCTGCCCTATAGGCGGGGACTTTTTGATTGTATGACAAATTAGTCGTGAGTTGCCTGTACGTTGTAGTATTCAACGCCGAACACCTCGCAACGGATGCCGTAGTAGGTACCCTCGATGGGATCGGTGTCATAGTAATCGATCAGCAGCTCGCCGTTTGCGTAGCACTTGATGGTGCCCTGACCGTCAAATTCAACGGTAATGGTAAGGGTGGTCTCGCCGTGCATGTAGTCGGTTACAGGATTTGCGGTAACCTCCAGCTCGGTCCAAGCCTCGCCGTTAAAGCCTGCCTTAGCCAGGTACAGGTGCTGCGCATCGCTGATGAACAGGAAGTAGTACGCAGGGCCGTATTCCCAGAAGTAGTATTCATCTTCGCCGGTGGGGATCTCCTCCAGACCGAAGATGATGCCGTTGTCGTTGATGTAGCCGGGAGCGGAGCAGAAGGTTGCGCTCAGCGTGCCTGCTGCCATGGTGTCGTTGGTTACAACCAGCATGTTGTTATCGGAATCGGAGTACATGCAGTTGAGTTCTTCATCGTAGTAGAAGTAGCCGGATGCGTTGTAGCCGTACATGGGCTGACCGTTGCAGTAGCCAACGGGCACTTCCAGAATTTCGAAGGGAAGACCCAGTTCGTTGAGCGTGGACTCTTCCTCTACGGTAGTAGCTTCCTCGGTGGTCTGCTCGGTTTCGGGGGCGGGAACGGTCAGCTCCTCGGTGGTCTGCTCGGTCTCTGCCTCGGTAGTAGCGGCGGTGGTTTCTGCAGGCTGTGTTTCAGGATCTGTCTTGTCACATGCTGCAAAAAGCATTGCAACCATCAGCAGAGCCAAAAGAAGCGTTAGTGTTTTTTTCATGGGGGCCTCCTGTTAAAATCAAGAAAATTAGCACGCGTTGCGTGTTATATACTCATTATAACATGGAAATATTCGCATGTCAATGCAATGATATGGCAAATTCTCTCAAAATACCTTGCAATTTGTGGACATATGTGGTACAATATAGCCATCAAATGAGAAGGAGAGTGCTATGAGAAACACCTTGGTGATGCTTTTGGTAGCAGCAATGCTTTTGCCCGCACTTTGCGCGTGCCGGCAGGGAACGGAGCCCGACGTGCCGTCAGACGTGACCGAGCCTGTGACCGAGGAGGTTTCGGAGCAGCCCGACGTGACGCCTATGAAGCAAGTGGAGTATTATCAGAATCCCGTCATGAGCGCAAAGACCGAGAATGCCTGGAAGGGCTACGGCTTTGGCGACCCCTTTGTCATGCGCCATAACGGCGTGTACTATTTGTACGTCAGCACCAAGGATGGCGAGGTAGGCATCAAGTGCTGGTCGTCCTATGATCTTGTCAATTGGGAGTACCGCGGACTGTGCGCCACGGACACGCGCACGCGCGGTGCATATGCTCCCGAGGTGTATTATTACAACGGCTATTTCTATATGTATACCTCGCCTGCGGGCAACGGACATTACGTGCTGCGCAGCAGCTCGCCTACGGGAGAGTTTGAGGTGGTGAGTGAAAATCTGGGCATGTCGATTGACGGCTCGGTGTTCATCGATGACGACGGCAAGTGGTATTTCTATACCGCCAACCACGGGGAAATGATGGTGTACAGCATGTCGTCTCCCACGCGCATGTACTCGGGTCACACGCTGAAATCCATTTCGGTCAACGGCGCATGGACCGAAGGCCCTATGACCGTGTATCACGACGGCTATTATTACATGACCTATACGGGCAACCACGTGCTCAGCCGCTCCTACCGCATCCTGTACGGGGTATCCGAGCATTCGCCCGTGTCGTTTTCCGGAATCCGGGCGGACAATCCCTTACTCATTCACACTACGGGCAATCTGTTTGGCATCGGCCACAGCTCCACGGTCAAGGGACCCGATCTGGATAGCTACTATATCGTGTACCATTCGCTGGTCAATTCGGTGCCAAACCGCAGCATGCACGTAGACCGCATAGACTTCAACGGCGAGAGCATGCAGATCTTAGGACCGCACGAGGGTAAGCAGCAATTTCCCTCCATGCCGGATATTTACCATCACTTTGAGGGCGGCGCATCGCTTGCGGATTGGGAGCTGAAGGGCGACTTTGGCAAAACGGGCACGGGCTTGCCGCTGGCGGCGGATGCGATGCTGCTCTCCAAGGCAACGCTTTCGGGTGATTTCACCGCGGAATATACCGTGACCAAAATGGCATCGGGCGCGCAGGCAGGCGCATTGTTTGCCTATGCGGATGCCGAGAATTTCGGTGCTTGCTACTTGGATGCCGAGGCGCAGATGCTGCGCATTGAGTTTACGGTGGGCGGTGAGACGACCTGTGCGCAGGTGGCATTGCCCAAATCCTTTGGCGAGAACGTGCGCTTTGATTGCGCGCAGAGTCTTCAGATCGAGCGCAAGGGTAATACGTATACCTTTTATTTCAACGATCGTCTGCTTTGCGAAAAAACGTTCACGGGTCTTGACGCGGGCGCGATCGGATATGCCGCACGCGGCGGCGAGGCTTC
The DNA here is from genome assembly GCA_045650025.1 of Eubacteriales bacterium. Taxonomy (GTDB): domain Bacteria; phylum Bacillota; class Clostridia; order Oscillospirales; family CAG-272; genus SVQP01. The sequence continues at coordinate 24,906 of JAZRQR010000198.1, read as the reverse complement.
GTTTGGCTTTATCGGGGCTACCGGCGCGGTCGGCGGACGCGGCGCGGCGGATGAATTCCACACCGTGGGCGCGTACAGCGGCTTGATTCCCGCGTCGCACTATGCCAAGGGTGCGTTTGATACCGTGCAGGTGCAGGGCGTGAATGCCGTGGTTGCACCTGCGGACAGAGAGCTTGTATATTACGTGCTGGCACAAAAGAGCGGTGCGTATGACGTGTCCTGGTACTATGCGTCGTCCGAGGGCGCAACGCTCGAAGTACTGGTGGACGGCGAAGCGGTGGCAACCGTAACGCTGTCGGAGAGCGATACCCTGACAACCGCAATCTTACGCGGCGTGCCCATGGAAAAGGGGCAGCACGTGTTGTCCTATCGCGTGGTCGAGGGTGAGATATGGCTGATGCAGAGCACCGCGCTTTGCAGTGTGGAGACTCCCGAAAAGGCGTGGACGTTTGATGCTGAGGACAATATGTTTATGTACACGGACGGCACCTGGACGCTGGACGGCAGCCTGCGCACCACCATGCCTATATGCGCAAAGCGCCTGTACGGCAACGAAAACTGGGGCGATTATGCGGTCAGCGCGACCGTAAAGCCCAGGCAGGGCATCAATTGCGGACTTCTGGTGCGTGTCACCAACCCGGGCGCACCCAATTTCGCGCACGTAGGTGCTACCAATGCGGATGCCGCGAGCGGCACGGATTGGCTGCAGGGCTATTTTGTGGGCTTGACGGCGGACGGCGTGATTCTCGGAAAGCAGAATTACAACTACACGGAGCTTGCACGCAAGGACGGCAGGTTTGCCGAGGGCACAATATATGAGCTGCGCGTGGAATGCTGCGGCGCCAATATCCGCGTGTACGTAGACGGCGCGCTTTGCATTGACTATACCGATCCGAGCCCCTTTATGCAGGGCATGATCGGCGTGCGCACCCATCAATGCGTTGCAGAATTTGATCATCTCCGTGTCGAGCCGTTGGACTGATTTGAGAAAATTAAGAAAAAATAAATCGCGAAGCGAATTTTATGGCGTTTCGTTTGTTACAGTAAGGTAGAGATAATGTGAATTGGAGACTCAGGATGAAACGGATATACATATTTTTTCTTATTTTATTCGCGCTTTTTTTGTTGGCTGCATGCAATATCGCCGAAGTGCACGTTCACACCGAGATTGTGGATGCGGGCATTCCTGCTACATGTACCCAATCGGGGGTGAGCGATGGTAAGCATTGTGCTGCTTGCGGTGAGATCACCGTTGCGCAAGTCACGCTTCCTGCGCTGGGGCACACCGAGGTCATTGACGCAGCGGTGGATGCAACCTGCACGCAATCGGGCTTGACCGAGGGAACGCATTGCTCTGCGTGCGGAGAAATTTTGATTGTGCCGGAACAGACACCCATTGTGGAGTGCCGGTATGATTGGAGGACTGACAAAGCACCTACCCTAACCGAGGAAGGCTTGCGAAGCTATGCATGCGTTATGTGCGGTACGGTTCAAAAAACCCAAAGCATTCCTTATGGCACACAAAATCTGAAGTATGGCCAATATGAGGACGGTACTTACTACGTAAAAGAGGTGGGATACAATATCTCTGACCGGGAGATCGTGATTCCCAAAACGTATAACGGACAGCTTGTGACGGGCATTGGCAGCAAGGTCATGCAGTCGGATGCCTCGAGTATTGTGATCCACCAATACATTACACACATTGCGGAGGATGCGTTTATTTCCGAACCTTTTACGTACAAGCTTTCCAATATTACGGTAGACCCGAACAATCCCGTCTACGCGTCTATTGACGGCAATCTGTATACCAAGGACGGCAAGACCTTGCTGCGTTACGCGCCTGCCAAGAAAGAAGATACTTTTACTTTGCCCGATGGTGTGAGTGCAATTGGCATAAACGCGTTCGCAGGAGCAACCGCGCTTGTGCACGTGACGTTGCCCGCGGGTGTCGAGTCGATTGGGGAAGATGCTTTTGATGATTGCCGAAGCCTTGCGCAAATCGAGCTGCCCGGTAGCTTGACTGAGATTGGTCAGGGCGCCTTTTCAAATTGCTACGCACTTAAAACGGTGGAGTTGCCGGATGGTGTGACGAAAATTGCTTCTTATGCGTTTCAGTATTGTACCGCTCTTACTGAGATTTCTCTGCCGAAGTGCATTACCGAGGTGCCGAACGGGTTATTCTTCGGCTGCGAAAATCTGACAAGCGTGGTGCTTCCGGAAGGCATTACCAGCATTGGAGACTCAGCGTTTTTAAGCTGCTATTCTTTGAAAAATATAGAGTTGCCTGCTTCACTGATTTCCATTGGTGAGTCTGCGTTTTGGAAGTGCTCCTCGATTTCCTCCGTTACGTTCCATGCCAACGTGACGCAGCTGGGAGATTACGCGTTTGCGCAGTGCCACGCGCTTAAAAGCTTTGAGGTGGATGCAGAGAATCTCGTATTCTCTTCGATGGAAGGGGATCTGTATGACAAAGAGGGGAAGACCTTGATTTGCTATGCCATAGGAAAGAAAAAGACAAGCTTTACCGTGCCCGAGGGGGTGGAGACCATTGCACCGTATGCATTTGCTTACTGTGACAAGCTGAAGCGGGTTGTCATTTCCGATTCGGTTACAAGCATAGGGAAAAACGCATTTGAGCGGTGTGATTCGCTCGAAAGTGTCAAGGTAGGCAATGGTGTTACCCAAATTCCCGACAAGGCATTTAATTCTTGCGATGTGCTTGCGCAGGTGACCTTGCCGGCAGGGCTGACATCGATCGGTGAATATGCCTTCAACTGGTGTGATCTGACCAAAATTCAATTTGGCGGCACCGTAGCACAATGGGAAGCGGTGGAAAAGAAGCCGCATTACGATGACATGTCAAAGACTTACGTGATACATTGCACAGACGGTTCTGTGACCCGTGATCCGGGGATATGAGATTAAGAAAACAGGCAAAGCTGTAAAGCTTTGCCTGTTTTGTATTATTGAATGGTTTCATCCGTCAGCACGTTGCCCATGTGGTCATTGAAGATCACGCGCTTGGTGCCGTCGGGGTAGAGGGTCACGCCGCAGCCGATAAAGCCGTTGCCCTCGGCGGAGAAGATGGGCTTGGAGCCAATGATGGCGGTGCAGGGCTGACCGTGGTCGTCAAACGAGCAGCCGGGCGGGCAGATGCGGACGGTGTGGTGGTGTCCGTAGAGCAGCAGATCGGGCTGCATCTGCGAGACGAGTTTGGTCCATTCGCCATAAAGCTCCTGCTCAATATCAAAGGGATGCTGCTGGATGTGCGTAAAGCCGATGTGCGAGATGACCAGGCGATACTTGACGCCGGGAGCGTTGTATTCCTCGTCCGCATGCGCGATGACGCGGCGCAAAAAATCGGTCTCCTCCACGCGGAATTCATGGAAGCAGATGGTGTACCCGTATTCCTCGTTGGAGTCGGGCTTGTCCTCGCCGCAATCCAGTAAGAGCCCCCACACGCAGCCTGCGCGGAAGGTGTAGTAGGTCTTGCCGTCCTTGATCGGGATGTAGTCGGGCATATCCTCGGCGTGAATGCCGCGCGTGTCGTGGTTGCCGCGCGCAAAGGCGCAGGGGATTTGTCCGCGCGTGATGCCGGACGCGATCTCGCAGATGGCATTGAAGTTGCGCACGTCACCGCTGTGATTGGGAATGTCACCGTTGAGAATGAGCAGATCCAGCGCATCACCGAAATATTGCCCCGCCGCAACCGGCTCGGCAACCAGGTTGTGCGCATCGGATACGTGGTACACGTTGAGGCTGCCATCCTCCTTGATGGGGCGGAAGGGCACGGTCAGCGTGCGCTCGTCCTCGCTCTTGGGGAAGTAGGGCGAGCGGTCGATCATCTTGCGGTAGCAAACGGTATATTCCTTTGCCTCGTCCAGCACGGACATAGGCAGCGTGACGCGGTGCATGTTGGTGCGCGAGCGAAGCACGCCGTTGCAATGGTCGTAAAAGATGCGGTCGCCCACCTTGACCCAGACGATCACCTCGTCCGAGAAGGGCATAAAGATCTGGTATTGGTCACCCACGGCAAACACGGTGGGATAGGTCAGCATGTATTCGGGAAGAGTGGGAGTGATCATAAGTGACCGCCTTTCTTAATATTGTCCGTATTTGTGTGCCGCCCTATACATAGCAAGCACGTTTTCGGTGGGAGAGTTATCCTGAATGGCGTGGGTGGGCGCAAAGTGGTAGCCGCGTACCGCCATCATGGTTTCCAAGGTTTCACGGCAGACCTGCTCGGTTTCGGCAGCCGTGCCGTAGGCAAGGGGGCCTGCGGTGGAGATACAGCCGCGGAAGTTGAGCCTGCCGCCAAAGTGCTTGGCAAGATACGCGGGCGACATATTGACAGCCTCGGGCTGCAGGGTGTCCACACCGCGAAGTCCCAGCTCGATCAGATCCTCGTACACCCAGGAGCTGCTGCCGCAGGAGTGCATCATGCTGGGCAGAGAGTGCGATGCGGCAAGGTCGATAAACTGCTTGTGGATGGGCTTGATCTGCTCGCGGTAGAGGTCAAGGCTGATCATGGGCGCGATCTGCGTGCCAAGGTCCTCGCCAAGCCACACAAAATCAATATAGCCGCGGCATTTGTCGAGCAGACGCTCCATGACCGCCAGCTGAAATGCCGCGCGGCGGCGCATAAAGGACATGGCAGCCTCGTCGTCCAGTATCAGGTGGCAGAGCACGTCCTCCATGCCCATGATGCGCCCGTTGGAGTTGATGATGTCGGGCGTGCCGGGGTCGCCTACGTACAAGGCGTACTTGCCGCCGTAGCTTTTGGCGTGTGCAAGAGCCGCGTCGTAGTCAAAGTGATCGGGATTGGGAATGGGGAAGGCGTCAAACAGCTCGTCCTCGGCATCCTTTAAGGGAAAATCGCAAAAATCCCAGTAGCCGCCGCTTGCGTGCTCCACCCAGCGCATGATGCAGCCCTCCAGCTGATTGACCATGCGGTTTTCGGGCACGGCATGCAGCTGCGGGCCGATATAGGGCGCGCCGATGGAGCGTGTGTCCACGCCAAGCGCTTGGTATAGCCCCTCTGCATCGGTCGGGGCAATCCCGAGAGCCGCACAAAGGCGTGCGTGAATGCCACCGTTGGCGTCGTAGCCGATGGGCACGCGGTCGGTCTTTTCAAACTCAAACGTCCTGCGCACGCGCTCGCGCGAGGTCATGGTTTCCTTAGCTTTTTCTATGATCATGACATTCTCCTTAACTGAGCGTGATTTCAAGCATTCTTGCCTGGTAGTCCTCGGTAAAGTGTACGGTCAGGGTGTTTGCGTCAAGTGTGCAGGTCACACCGCGCGCGTCTGCGGGGTAAGCGACGCGTGCACCCACGGGCTGCAGATCTGCCAGCGGAATGCGCAGCTCTCTCTCACCGCCCAGATTCCAAACGGCAAGCAGCAGCTTGCCGTCGTCCTTTAAGCCGCTTGCCACCAAGGTGCTGCCAAAGCGGGCCAGCCCCAGGGGCATGTAGGGAACGGCGGTCTTTTTAAAGTCGATCATGCCGTCGTAGTAGGCAAGTCCTTGGGCAATCAAGTCGAGCTTTTGTGCGCTGAGCAGCTCCAGGTGGCTTGCCAGGTGAATGCGTCCCAGCAGGCTGTTGACCATGTTCATAATGATCTGCTCGTCCGAAATGTGCTCGTTGACCCACTCGGCGGTGGGGGTAAAGCCGGGGGTGTCGGTGCCTACGGGATAGCTCCACACGGCTGCCTGCTCGGGCAGCGCGGCAGAGAGGATGTTGCCTGCAATGTAGGGATAACGCAGATACGAGGTCTGGTCCGAGGTGGACACGATCGAGAAATGCGAGAGCGTGGCGTAATCCATGCGCATACCGCCCGAGGAGCAGGTTTCAAACAGCACCTGTGGGAAACGGGCACGCATAGCGTCGATCCAGGCAAGGTAGGCGCGTGCGTGGGATTCCAGACCCTCGCCGGGCGTCAGCGCATCGCGGTCGGTGCCAATGCCGCAGTCCTGGTTAAAGTCCATTTTAATGTAATCTGCTCCGTAATCCTCCACCATACGGCGAATGGATTCGGTCATGTAAGAGATCACCTTGGGGTGTCTGTAGTCAAGGAAATAGCGGTTCATGGTGCAAATGCGCTTGCCAAAACGCTGTAAGAAGCAATCGTCCTCGTAAAAATCCAGCATTTCGGCGCACTTGCAGCCAATGATCTCGGGCTCGATCCAAAGTCCTGCCTTCATGCCAAGCGAGCGGATGTAGTCGGTCGTCTCGCGCACGCCCAGGGGGAAGCGCTTCTCGCTCTGCTTCCAATGTCCCACGTAGGGGTAAATGACGTTTCCGTCCTCCTCGTTGTGCCAGCCGCAGTCAATGACGTAATATTTCGTGCCCAGCTTGCTGACGACGGGAGCGTACGTGCGGGTCGCCTCTGCCGAGGGGCTATCCCAGGAGAGGTGCATGTATTCGTTGAAAATGGAGGGCAGATGCGCATCGGGCGCGCACTTTCCCGCAATGTGGCGGCGGTGGCGCGTCATGTTGGCAAGCAGGCTGTCCAAGTTTTTGCCCAAGGCAAGCGAGACCGAGGGGGTGCAGTAGCATTCGCCGGGGGCAAGGCGCTTGCTCCAGCCGCCGTGCGTGGCGTTTGCGCCGCCTAAGTAGAGGTAGAAGGCGCTTTGCGAGTCGCCGATCTCGTAATACCAGGATTGGCTGCTCTCGATCTGGAACATCAGGCAATTGCCGCTTTCGGTATCGCGAATGATGCCCTGCGGCAGCGCCTCCTTGGTGGACCAGCTGCCCACGTTGCAAAAGGCAATGCGCTTTTGGCTCTCGCCGCCCATCTGGTACATGCCCAGCGCGTCAAAGCTGCGCGTATCGGGCTGGCATTCGGCGTGGTGGCTTTGCAAAAAGCGGGTAAATTCCAGGCTCTTGACGCGGTGCTGCGGTGCAAAGCCGGGCAGCACGAATGAGGAGACCTCCTCCAGCACCAGCGGCTCGGACGAAACGTTTTCCACCTGTGTGGCGATCTGCACCGCATCGCAATCTGCGTGTGTCAGCATAGTCAGCGTGGCACGCACAAGCTCGCTTTGCATCGTCAGGGTCAGCGCGGTCTCGGTCAGCGTATGCGAAAGGTAGCGCAGCTTTCTTCCCTCGGAGGAGCGGATCATCTTGACGCCCAGATGCGTATCCTTGATCCCACCTGCCAGCTGTACCTCGCACAGGCTGCAGTTGTCCGCGAGCGGTATGCCGTGTATGCTTGCAAGGCGCACGCGCCCGTCCTCTATGCAAAAGCGTAATACTCCAAATTGCAGTTCCATAAAAACCTCCCCGTCATGGCGGTGTACTTTGTTTTATTATAGCACAAAGCCGCCCTCTTTTCAAGTGCGAATTGCGGCAGGGAAGCCTATGATTTTTTGAAAAAACGCAACTTTTTGCGCGCAAGATTGCAAAAAGCCTTGCAATTCTTGGCGCGATGTGTTACAATGCATATATACTATATACTTTGTGACATGGAGGAAAAACAATATGAAAAAGACACTGTCACTTTTATTGATCCTTGCATTTGTGTTCTCGCTGGTTGCATGCGGCTCGCACGTGCATGAATTTGAGCTGTCCGAAACCGATTCCAAGGCTGCCACCTGCACCACTGCAGGCGTGGAGGTCAAGGTATGCTCTTGCGGAGAAAAGCAGGTTGTGGACATTGAAGCATCCGGACACGATATGCGCGTTTCCATGGAAACGGCACCCACCTGTACCGGTAACGGCTCCACCGACTATAAGTGCGCCAAGTGCGGCAAAATGCAGTATAGCAACATTGAAGCATTGGGACACAACTTTGAGGAAACCTCCTCTGAGCCCTCCCGCGTCAGACGTTGCCTGAACGAAGGCTGCACCGATTGCGCTTGGGGCGAATACGAAAGCAAGTATACCGAGCAGTTGACCTTTAAGTTCACCAAGGAAGACGAGGCGATCATTGAAGCCAAGTACCAGGAGGTTAAGGCTCTGGTAGAGGCTGCTCCCAAGTATGATCCCGCGCTGCACGGCTATGCCGAGACCGGCGCTTTGGCAGAAGAGTTTGCCGCAGTGGACGCTTTACATACCGAGCTGTATGATCTGGTGCTGTATGCACTCTCTCAGCAGCAGCTGGCTATGGTGGCTTACTACTGCAACATGAAGGATACCACGCTGGAGGAGACTTACTCCTACATGCAGGATTACAGAACTAACCTGGTTGCGCAGTTCTATACGCTCTCGCAGCCCTTCTATGATTCCTGCTACCGTGATTTCTACTACTACGGCATGACCGAAGAGGAGATCAACGCATTCCTGTTTGACTCCAACGCGGTTTCCAATCCCGAATACACCGCCCTCAAGGAAAAGAACAATGCCATTGAGGAAGAGGTTGTAGCGGGTGGCGTTTCGGTATCCAGACTGTCCGAGCTGTACGATGAGTTTGTGGATAACAACAACAAGATGGCACAGCTGATGGGCTATGACAACTATCTGGAGTACGCGTACGAGAACGTTTACGGCAGAGACTACACCTATGAGGATGCCGCGCAGCTTTCCGAGTATGCCAAGACCTATATCGCGCCTGCATTTGCAACCGTATATCAGGCATGGAGCGGTTTTTCGAATGCCGCTGCAGACGTCAAGGACGTTTACTACGCACAGACCACCAAGCCCTTCTTTGAGAACCTGAGCGGTAACACGCTGGTCAACGATTACATCGACCTGATGGCGTTCACCTCCAACCCCGACAAGACCATTTCTTTCTCGGATGAGTTCAATAACCTGATGAGCAACGGTAATATGTTCAGAGGTCAGTATCAGGGCGCATTCGTTACCTCCATCTATTCCGAAAATCTGCCCATCGCGTACTTTGGTAAGGGCTATGACAACTGCTTTACCGTCGTGCACGAGTTTGGTCACTACATGAATGAGGTATACAGTGGCGAGATCTATGCAGACGCCGACTATTCTCAGTCCTATGACCTCTTGGAAATGCACTCTCAGGGCAACGAGCTGCTGTATCTGTGTTACCTGGAGGAGCATTCCGATTACTCGCGTGACGCTCTTGCAATGGTCAGAAGCTATGCGCTGGTGAACATGCTGTATTCTGCGATTGCAGGCTTTACCGTAGATACCTTTGAGCAGGCAATTTACCTGGATCAGTATGATGGCTTGGGCGCTGACGAGATCATGGCGGACGGTACCATTTCCGCGGATGAGTATGATGCGCTGTACACATATATCTGCACCGATTACGGCGTGGAAAAGATGCTCAATGGCTACTGGCAGTACGGTATGACCGTGACCTCTCCCTGCTATTACGTTTCCTACAGCGTGTCTGCAATCTCCGTGCTGCAGCTGTATGAGGTTGCAAAGACCGATGGCTTTGACGTGGCAAAGGAGCAGTACCTCAAGCTGTTTACCTACGTGGATGAGAACCCCGAGATGGGTATGAACGACATTATGATATATGCCGGCATGCTGACCTTCAAGGATGAGCAGCTGTACGTTCAGCTCAACGAGTACTTCCAAAACAACAAATAAATAAAAAAGAGAGCCGTTCCGCATGAAGCGGAACGGCTTTTTTTACAGTCGTCCTTTTCGGATCAGCACCGCGCGCAACACGATCAGTGCGGTGATGGGCACGATAAAGAGCGCGAGGGGCAAAAGGGCAAAGATCACATCCAAAACCATGCTCCAAAGCATATCGGTTCTCCCTTCTATTCTGCATCCACCAAGCGCGGGCAGGGCTCTTGCGCCTTGTAGGCACGCACGTACTCGCAAAGGCGGCGGTAGTAAAGGTCACCGTGACCGCCCAGCATGGGCTCAATATCACGGCTGAATTCTTGGTTGAAGTTGTCGGTAAAGACGAATTTGCCGTCTATGCAGAACAGCTGTGCGCACCATTCGTTCCACCAGGTCAGCGTCACGATCTTGGGGTGCGTGTCAAAGGCAACCTGCCATTGCGCATTCCAGAATCTGCCGCCCTGTCTGCCGTGTGCGGTGGCGGTGTTGGACATGTAGGTGGATTGCATGGCAACCGAAACGCCCACGTGCTCGGGCGTGCCGTCGGCGGCGTAGCATACCGTGGCGCGGTTGTCGGGCTCCAGATAGCTCCATTGCCCCTCTTTGACCTGCCCCTGCAAGCCGTACATGGCGCGGGTGGTGAACTGCTCGGTCTCGCTTGTGCGGTAGCGCCAATGCAGGATCAAGGGCTTGCCGTTCATGTACACAAAGCAATCCTTCCATTTTTCCTGCCCGTAGAATTTCTCGTAAAATACGGGGAAGGCATCGGGCGTGTTGGGCCACATGACCACGTAAGGGGTCTTGAGTCCCTCGGCGCGCATTTCCACAATGGTGTCCAGCAGCGTGATCGAGGAATATTCCACGTGGCTGTTCCAGAAAGGCTTGTTGTGCACCGTGTTGCCGCCCACAAAGGTAAAGTCGGCAATCAGAAAGTCCACGCCGGCATCGGCAAGCATGGTCAGATTGCGGCGCGTGGCAGCTTTGTCTGTCGAGCGGTAGTAGCCTTGCGCGGGGCGGCTCCAGTAGTGGAATCTGCCAATCTCATTGTGCTGCTCGTCCGCGTTGCCAAAGCCGTATTGCTCGCTCCAGCCGTATTGCTCGGTCAGCTCTGCCACGTTGGGCACGTAGCCGATGGGACCGTCACCGCTGCCGTGCACGGCATTGAACCACATGGTGTAGCAAATGCCCACCAGATCGGTGCGGTTGGTAATATCAAGTCCGTATTGCTGCTCCATGGGAATCTCCTTGTGTGTCATTCCCACATGCCCACGCCCGGCTTGGGACGGAAGAAGGTGGTGGGTGTTTGGCGTGCAAAGATCTCGTGCGCGTTGCGCGAGAAGTCAGAGAAGGTCAGATCGCGGTCGCGGTAAATGGTGGGCGGGCAGGAGAGCCCGATCTCATAGATCCAGTTGCCGTCATAGCCCACCTCGTCCAAGGCGTTCATCACCGCTACCCAATCCACCACACCCTCACCGGGCAGCCAATGGCGCTCGTTGATGTTGTCGCGGTCGGAAATGTGCGTGGTGGCAATCTTTTTGCCGATTTTGCGAATAAAATCCGCCTCGTTTTCGCGGAACAGGTGGTTGGCGTCAAAGCAAACGCGCAATCTGTCGTCGTAAGCGAGCATGGCAAGGATTTCGTCCGAGTCACGCCCCAGGCAGGTGCGGGGAAGATCCTCAATACAAATATCCGCGCCGTATGCGCCTGCCACGTCTGCAAGGCGGGGCAGGGTCTCGCCTGCGCGCTTGACTCTCTCTGCGCGCTCCTCTTCGACCAGCGGCTCACCGCCCGAGTGCATGACAATGTGCTTGACCCCCATGACCTCGGCGCGCTTGATCAGCTCGGTCTGGTATGCCATGGCGCCCGTGGCGTGCTTGTTGGTCACGTCATAGATCTGCTGGGGCGCGATGGGCAGGTGAATGCTGCCGATCTCCAAGCCGTGGCGCTTTGCCACCTCTGCGGTTTTTGCAAAGTCCGCCTCGGGGAATTCCTCGGCACTCATGGCGATCTCGAGCACCTCAATGCCGCCCTCGACCAGCTGGCGCGCTACGCTGTCGGTCAGTCTGTCTTTGCCGTATAGGGAATAGCCTATTTTCATGATTCGCACTCCTTTTCTCGGGAAGGTACTTGCGTGTGTTACGCAAGCTCGATGGTCACGATCTTCTTAGCGGGGATCTCCAGCGTGATCTTGCCGTCTGCCACGGTCAGCTCGCACTCGCGCACCTCGGCAAGATTGGTCAGCCAAGCCTGCTTGAAAGCGGGTACATCTATGGTCAGATGCGCAGCCTCTGCGGTGGTGTTGAACAGGCGCAGGATGGCACTCTCGCGCTCCTCGGCTTTCTTAAAGGCGGTCATGTGCACGTACTCGTTGTCAAAGCGCACGTAATCTGCTGCCGCGGACAGCTTGCCCTCGTGCTTGGTGGTGCCAATGGCAACGGCAGAGGGGTATGCAAAGGTGTAGCCCTCGCGGTAGGCGTCGGCGCGGTTGTCGATCGCATAGGGGATCAGAGCATATTCCAGCGTCCAGGTGCCTTTCTTTTGACCAAGCGGGGTGGGGAAAACGCCCCAGTCGCCAATCTCGCCAATGGCACGCAGCAGGGTGACTGCCAGCGTGTTGCGTCCGTCGCGCAGTACCTCGTACTCGCAAAGACCGCGGTTGGCGATCATCAGCGCATCCGCGCCGGTGTCGGATTCCAGCGTCACGAATGCCTGCACGCGCTGGGCGTTGCAGGGATTCTTCCACATCTCGGAGGGGGTAATATCGCGGCGCACCACGTCAAACTGTCCCTCGGCATAGACCGACTTAGTGGCAATGTCCGAGGTGAACAGCGCGCGAAGACGGTGATTTTCCGCGCGGTTGGTCACAACCGTCTTGAAATTCACGCGTGCAATTTTGTCGGACAGCGTCACGTATGTGGTGATATCCGCATCGATCGCCATGGGAACGGTTACCTTGAAGGTGACCGACCAAGGCGTGATCTCGTGCAGCGCAATCGCGGCAGCTGCATCCGCGCTGGTCACGGCAACGTCACCGGCTGCCTGCACGTAGTTGTACAGGTTGCCCACGTCGCGCGTGTCCTCAAAGAGGTTCTGACCTGCGTAGATGCGTCCGGTGCGCTTGTCTGTCACGTCCACCGTGCCGTTTGCGTTGAAACGCACGGCAAGGAACTCGTTTTCCATGCTGCTTTCGGTGCAGCGGATGGCGGTCTTGACGCTCGCCTCCTGCTTTTTGACGCTAAAGACGCGGTAGCCAATGCCGTGCGTCTGCACCTGCATTTCCACGGCAAAGCGGTTGACGTAGCGCGGCTGGCGGAAGCGATCCTTGGGAAGAGTATAGGTAAACTGGTTGGGAATATAGGTGAACTTGGCGGGGATCTCGTTGCCTGCCTCGTCAAAGATGGCGATCGACTTGGTATCGTCGGCAAGGTCAAGATCCACGTTTGCCGTCACGGTGACCACGCTTTGGTTGGGCTCCAACGAGAGCACCAGAATAGCGGTGTCGCCGTCTGTGTCTGCGGTGTTGACGGTGGCTGCCAAGTAGTCAAGGGCGGCGTCGCGCAGCTCCTCGGCGCAGGCAGCGGACTTGGCAAAGCGCGTCTTCATCTCCTCGTAGATCTCGTCGCAGGAGCAAGCGCAGATCGAGTCGTGGGGGTGGTTCTGCATCAGCTTTTTCCAGGCGTACAGGAACAGGTCGGAGCTGTATTCGCCGCCGTTCTGCTTGGCGATCATGCTGACGGGCTCGGCAATGCGCTCCAGCAGGTGCTGCACGTCGTGGTTCTTCTGCTTGATGTCCACGTGTGCGGAGGCGGTGCAGATCAGAGGACATGCGCCTGCCGAGAGCTGACCGTTGATCTCGCCCTCAAATACGGGGAAGGAGTCCTTGTAGGGGCGCAGCTCTGCAATGTAATCCTTGAAATTGGACTGCTTGACCACAACCTCGTCCTGCACCTCGTTGGCAAGGGCAATGACCTTGTGCAGATCGGTCTGAATGGGCTGGTGGTCGCAGCCGTTCATGCCCAGCAGATGGTCGGTCTGCGCAAAGCGCGAGGTGGAAGCGGCAATTGCGGCAATTCTGTCCTTGAGCGCTGCGGGATCTGCGGGGAGCTCCATAGCATTGTGGTACCAGTTGGCAAACAGCACGCCCATGACCTCCGAGCCGTCGGGCGCGCGCCAGAGCAGCTCGCTGGTGGTAATGCCGTTTTCCTTGACGATCTGGTTGTCCGCAGCCACGTCGTTGATGCCGCGCCCGAATACCGCGTTGTCAAAGCCAAAGCCGCGCACGATCTGCGGCGCTTGGGAAATATTACCGAATGCATCGGGGAAATAGCCGGTCTCCACGGGCGCAGCGCCGATCTCGCGGCACAGCTTGATGCCGTAGAGCATATTACGCACGTTGGCTTCGCCCGAGGTCAGGTATTCGTCCTGCAGAATGTACCAAGGACCTACCTGGATTCTGCCCTTGCGCACGAGTGCGAGCAGACGGTCGCGCATGTGCGGACGGATCTCAAGGTAGTCGTCAATGACCACGTACTGACCGTCCATGTGGTAATAGGTATAATCCTCGTTTTGCTCCATGACCTCGATCAGGCGGTCGAACAGCTCAACCAGGCGCACGCGGTGCTTTTCAAAAGGGAGATACCATTCTCTGTCCCAGTGGGAGTGGGGGATGACGTGTAACGTTTTTTTCATTGGCTGTGCTCCTTTGGAAATCAATTCTTTACGTATATTGTAGCATGGATTTGCATGGATTGCAAGTGTTTTTTGGCTCAGCAAGATGAAACGTCAAAAAAAGGAGCTCGGAAAAATCCCAATTTCATTGAGTTAAGAATTTTCAAAAAATCATAGGGATATAGCGCGCAAAAGCCGTTCGTCTTCGCGTTCTCCCCCCTGCGCTTAGCACGGGGCAGCGCGTACGCTCCCCCCTCCCGGAGGGGGGCTATATCGGTGGTCAGCTCATTCGTTTTCAAGTTGACCGCTGAAATATCGGTTTACATATGGATTTCGGTCATTCAAGCTACCGTTGACGCTTGAGTTTCGGTTTAGAAAAGCGCGATGCTACTCTCAAAGCCCCCCTCCGGGAGGGGGGACAGCTGGCGCAGGCTTGTTCCAAGCGCAGGGGGGAGAGCGCGAATCCGAACGATTTCTGCGCGTTATATTACATAATTTTCCGCTATGCTTAACTTAATGACATTGAAAAAGCTGAGCTCTAATCTTTCGAGGGGGTTGCTTTGTACTTATATAGGCGTTGCCTGCACATCTCAGGATTCTTGGACTTTGCAGCCATGCGGATGCAGCTGCGTGTTGTTTGTAGCTCTGACAATTGAATATTTGGAATCAATCAGTTGCGTTGCCGCTTGCGCAAGCTCTTTGCCGGCAAAGGTGATGGTGAATTCGTGAGAGGTGTAGATCATCCATTGCTTTGAATGATCGTAATAATAGCTCTCCACATACCACGGGAAATTATACCCATCCGCATCGGCCCCGTATAGCCGGTTGCGTAAGCTGACTTCTTTTGACTCGGGTTGGTAATCTTGATTTTGAAAAGCGGTTGCGGTGTCAATTTCCAGGAGACGCAATACAGCATCTATTTGCCCTATGTTCTCATCCTCGTAAATTTGCCAAAGGTCAAAGGCAGCGACAGGAATGTCTTGTGTCAGACTGCGAAGTGGATACCAACACCAAAATTGCGCATTGCCGGTGTTTGAGCTCAAATAGGTCTCAACTTGGGATAGAAACTCTTGTTTTGTCATGCTTTCACCTCTTTTCTTGATTTCATTATACCACAAATTCGTGAACATTTAAACCATTTCGCAAGCGATTCTCAAAGGCTCCCTCAGGGAGGGAGCTGTCACCGAAGGTGACTGAGGGAGAGTGCGTTACAATGAAGATTATCAAAACTCCCAAGTCACGCGTGCTCCTTCCGTCACGCTCCGCGTGCCACCTTCCTCCCGGAGAAAGGCTTTTTCGCTAATCCCATTATAACACAAATCGGTAGAGAAAACAAGTCCTCTACCGATTTGTGTGTCTGCCATTTCTCCGCTAAGAATGCAGAGAGAAGTCCAAGCTCTTTTTCCGGTTTACACCTACCAAATCCGGTCTTCGCACAAACGGTTCCAGGCATATTGAACCGAGGCGTAGGTGATCTCGATCCAGCAATCTTGAAAATACGGCTTTTTGTTGGTGCGCAAATTGCACTTTAAAATGGCAATGTGATCGCCTTGATTGTATCGGTACAAAAATTCCAGATGACAAGCGCCGCTGTTGATCTTGTCTGCGAGCTTCTCAATGCTCCATTCCTTTCGTACCGTTTGCCCGAAGAGCGATTTTTCAAATACGTATATGGTCACGTCGTATTCGTTATCCATCAAGGTGTATTCCACTTGGGCAGGGTCTGACCGCACCGCCTTGTCAAGCCGGCTTTCGGGATGATCGGGCAGTACCCAAAATCCGTCCGGGAAATCAAAGCTCCATACGTTATCCTGAAAGCAAACGTGATTGGTTATGCAATCGTGCAACGAAAACAGATCTTCATCTCGGTCGTGGTGTGCAAAGCTCATAGGATCACCGCCTTTCTTGGTTTTATTATAGCATAGAAGAGGGCGAATTGCAAGAAAAAAGCGGAAATTGCTGTGCAATTCGTAGGGGAGGGTATTACCCTCCCGCCCGAAAACGATTTGTGGGAGGATGATCCGAACGGCAATCTCCTCTCATTGCGTGCGGGAGGCTAATAGCCTCCCCTACGAATCATGATAAATAAAGAAAACTACGCGATAGTCGCGTGGTTCAATAAAGGCTACGCCGATAAGCAGAAAAATTAAGAATAAGTTTGTTGGGAAAGGCGTCCCCGACTGTCCGCGGATTTGGGCATGCAAATCCATCATCGGTAGGGGGCGGCGCCTCGACGTCCCTTGTGAATCGCCCCTACGACACATAGTACTGCTCCGTTCGAGTCCTTCGTTCAAAGCCTCTGCCAAAAAGAATAGGGATGGCGAAGTTGCCATCCCTATTCTTTTTGTGATGCCATTACAAAATCGATCCGTGGTTTTCGGTCGGTGGGTAGACTTATCCCTTGGCGGTGATGGGAGTTTCACACGACCGCTGTCTTCCGGGGTGCTACTCCATGCTTGTAAACGAGGCTATGTATTAGAGGTACCAACCAACAATCTGTTATGGTTTTTTATGTCCTCTAAGTTCAGAAATTCTTATAAAGCAATCACTTAACTTTCGGCACATATGCAAGGGAAAATCTTCTGTTAGATTTTCTTCTTTTGCAATCACCCATGTAGCCGGTTTCCATATATCAAAAAAGATTCCCGGATATGTAATATTCAATTCTTTTAAATTTTCCTCGTTGCCTATATACTGTAACTTATTTATATCCGGAAAATTTTCCACCGTAAAATATCCGAGTGGCATAACGTACTCGTTCATCAAATCTCCAACGGAAGGAATTTCATCGAATAAATTTCCCCAAACATAGGCGTATGCGGCGTATGTTGCACAAAACTTTCCTCGACTTACAAAGCACAGGACACGATATTTTCCATTGACCTCGTATGTAAAAATATCACCACACTTGAATGAAGGAAGTTTAGGTGTCTCAATTTTAACGTATTTTTCAGTCGGTGTTTTGCGCTTTTTTGTTTTTTCTCGCGGAATTTTGAGGCTATTCAAAAACTTATCAAGATTCTTTTTGCGCATTTTCAGATCGCTTTCCGTTGCCTCAAGTTCTCTGTAAAATTCAATATTTGCACCGCTATTTATGATTTGCGTAATTTTATCAAGTATTTCATCCGAAATGCCTCCGCACATCCATTCCGCTTTGCCAATGGCGAAATACACGTCGTGCAATACACCGTCATCCTCATCAAATTCCTCTAAATATTCATCAAGAATGTCTTGTTTGATATCGAGTAACGGTTTTCCTTCGTCATACTCCTCCATGAAACGATCATATATTTCACAGTATTCGTCACTTTGCGTGATTCCCATGCCCCAACAGCCCATAAGTGCACCGCCTTTCTTTGCTCCATTATACCACAAAATTGCGGGGAGGGCAAGGGGTTGCGAAGCAAATCATGCCGCAAGGCGCGGATATAATCGTGCGTAAGAGGGAAGCAAAGTGAGTCCGGGATCAATGAGATTATGGCGTATGCCCGCAAGATCTTCTTTAAGAATACGCAGTTTTATAAAAAGCCGAGTCGCTTCTTCGCGTCTCTTTCTTGAACAGTCTGAAGAACTGCCGTTGCGGCGGTTTTTCATGTATTTATACAATGAAAGCGCGTTGCTGATATTGACATTTTGGGCGTTTTGTGGTAAACTGAAGTCAACTTTATTTGGTTACAATTCAAAAGATTTTCGTATGTGTAATCAATCAGTAATTTTTATGGAGGAACTTCTATGATGTCAAAAAAGAGAGTTCTGATTTTTGCTGCGTTTGCAGTAGTCGTGTTGTTGGGCCTTGTTTGCCTGACGGCTTGTACAACTCGATCACCGGAGAGCTGTGCGCATAGGTGGAGTGAGTGGTCTACAAGTCCACGCTCTTGCACAGAACCCAGTGAAATAAATCGTTATTGTTATGAATGTAATGAGGTAGAGTACAGTTCAGTTCCTGCTTTCGGACATACGATTGTAACTGTTGGGGCGACAGAGCCCACATGTGAGTCGGAAGGCATGACGGAAGGTCAATACTGTTCGTTCTGCGGCATAGTAATACAAGAGCAGCAGGTCATCCCTAAACTCAATCACGATGTGGTGACACACGAGGGAAAGCAACCCACCTGCATCGAGGATGGTTGGGCGGAGTATGAAACCTGTACGAAATGTGACTACTCGAATTACATGGAGCTCCCGGCAAATGGCGTGCATGACTTCGGAGAGTGGGAAATCTATCGCCAGGCAACTTGTACCGCGGTGGGTGAAGAGCGCAAGGTGTGCCAAAGCTGTGACTATTATGAGACTCGACGTATCACGGAGTATGGACACGATCTTTCTTTCTATGCAGGAAAAGAAGCAACCTGTACAGAAGCGGGATATAATGCTTACGAAGCTTGCTCGAGATGTGATTACACGACAAAAGTAGAAAATGAAGCGCTTGGACACCGCGAGGTTCCGCATGAGGCGCAAGCACCTACTTGTACCGAATACGGATGGGATGCATACGTGACCTGCTCGAGATGTCCTTATACGACCTACACGGAGATTCCCGCAACCGGACATATGATGGGTGAATGGGAGCAGAGCAGAGCTCCTTCTTGTAACGATCAAGGTGAGCAGCGCAGTGACTGCAGCAGCTGTTCGTATTTTGAAACAAAGCCGATCGGATATATCGATCACGTGGAAGTGATTGATCCTGCAGTTGCTCCCGAAATCGGTAAGACGGGTCTGACCGAGGGTAAGCATTGTGAGGTTTGCCAAACGGTCATCGTTGCGCAAGAGGTTGTACCTGCGCTCAATGGCGTGCTTCTGGATGTGCAACAAGGCCTGACCGTAACCGGATTGCAGGATTCTTACGCTATTGGCGATCAAGTGACTTTGACTGTCAGCGTTTCTGACGGATATACGTTTACGGGTTGGTATATCGGTGATACAGTCGTTAGCACCGATGAGTCGTATACGATTACCATTGGCGAGCAGGTTCTGGCGCTGACGGTTAAGAGTAAGGGAAATTCCTATATGTTGGAATATGCTGAGGTGGTTCCCGGCCGCATCATATTCAATAGTATGGGTGGTTCCGCTGTTCCCGATATGACCGAAAGTGGTCAAGCATATCCCATTCCTGTTCTGGAGGGCTACGTATTTACCGGTTGGTATACCGATATGGAGCTGACTGAACGATATGCATTTACAGGTGAGGTGACCGGTGCGATCACTTTGTATGCCGGTTGGATCAGACATTCCGGTAATGGTGTGATCAACGTTGGACAAACGCTTGAAAATCTGTATTGCCCTTCCCGCAATTCCTCGGACAAGGTATATTATGCATTTGTTCCGCTGGTAAGCCAGACCGTTGTCATTTATTCGTCCGGATCGTATGATACGTACGGTTATTTGTATGATGCAAACAAACGTCAATTGGTGGCGCAGGATGCCGGAGGTGCCGGCAGCAACTTCCAGATCACTTATATGGTGGAAGCAGGACAGCTTTACTATATTGCACCCTGCGGATGGTCTACCACTGCGGTGTTGGATCTTACCCTTGCCGGTACGCCGGCACCCGAAAACACGTTGACGATTCACCATATGGATCGTATTGACGTAGACTACGGTCAAGATTATATTTTGTACTTTGCAGAAAAGCCCGGATATGAATTTGTCGGTTTCTTTACCGAGGCAAACGGCAATGGCGTGCAGTTGACCGACAATCAAGGAAACAGCCTGGCACCTTACGGTTTCGTGGGTAATACGACGGTATATGCGCACTACCGTGTGTGCCAATACACCATTACGTTGGATTACAATAATGGAGTAGATTCCAACACCACCTTGGATGTAACGTATGATGCGACGTTTACATTGCCTGTTCTCACGCGTGACAAATTCTCGTTTGTTGGCTGGTATTATGGTGATGTTAAGGTGGAAGGGGAACTGTGGTCGATTGCCGACGGCAACATTACGTTGGTTGCCAGATGGGAAAAGATCCCGGTAACGGATATTATCTTTGACGAGTACACCTTGGATATTGAGGATGGCTCGATGACGCTCTCGCCCAACATGGTGCCTTCTGATGCATACTTCGCGTCTGTGACATACAGCATCATTTCGGGTGCGGAGGAAACCGGCGCGGCGCTGGAGGGCTCGGTACTGAGCGCAAGCCTTGCAGGCGAAATTATGGTAAGAGTGACCGTGTATGCGGATGACGGAGAGGTTGCATTTACCAAGGATGTGCTGTTTACCGTATATACCACGCATATTGCAAGTATTGAGATCTCCAACACGGACCGAGTCGTCAATGTTGGTGAATCCTTGAAAATTGAGCTGGAAACGTATCCTCCTACCGGATATCCCCGAGGAGAATATGTATACCAGTTGGCAAATAACACCTGCGGCGCAACGATTGTGGACGGTGTACTGACCGTGACGCAGCCCGGTAGCGTTCGTGTTCGTGTTCGCGTGGACGATAGCGATTGGAGTGCATATGTATGGTTCTATGCACCGACTCCGATTTATACAGCGGAGGATTTCAATAATATTCGAAACGATCTGTCCGGATATTATATTTTGATGGCGGATATCGATCTCTCCGGTTATCCGGAATGGCAGCCCATCGGTTACGCAGAAAATAGCGAAGCCGGCTTGACCTATGCCAACGCCTTTAAGGGTTACCTGGACGGTAATGGATACAAGGTGACGGGCTTGAAGATTGACGTATCCAAGACCGATTATATTACAGTAGGTCTGTTTGGCGCAATTGATAACTCGGCGCAGATCAAGAATTTGACCGTAGAGAATTACCGAATTTACGGTGTTGCCACCGAAACGATGGTATATCTTGGTGGTATCGCAGGTGCTTTGAACGGTAGCGTGACAGGCGGTGCGGTATCCGGTCAGTTGGATGTGATTGGTGGACAGTATATTGGTGGTGTTGCGGGTCAGCTGTTTGGTAAGTTGATCGGTGTAGACATCGACGTGGATATGACCGTTGGTAGTAACCTTGAGTCCGAAATCCGCGTAGGCGGTGCGGTTGCATACTATGCAAACGGTACCTTTGCGGATTGTGTGATCAACGCTACGATCGACGTACACGGAAGCTACGGCTTCAACGTAGGCGGCGCAGCAGGTGTAGCAGAGGGTCAGATTACGGGTGTTACCCTTGAGCAGGCCGTGATCAGCGCAGCAGGCACTGCAGGCAACTCCTATGCAGGCTTGTACGTAGGTAAGACAACGTATAAGCTTTTGGAGAATGTAGAGGCAAACGGTTCGCTGAATATCGTTTCCTACGGTGGAACGGTATACGTTGGCGGTATTGCGGGCTATGCGATTGACGTGAAGAATTGCGTGGTGAACGGCATTCCGATCGAAACGGATGATGTACAGGGAAGCATTGTGATCAATGCGTACGGGGTCGTTTACGGTGGCGGTATTGTCGGTTATGCAACCGGCGAAATTGCAAACGTGGCATTTGAGACCGAAAGAGTATATATTAGCACAACCGAAGGTGTTTATTGGGGCGGTATTGCAGGCTATGCAGGCAATATTACCAACGTACAGTTTACAGCAGATTGTGTGATTATAGAGGCAAAGGGTGACGTTTTCTACGGTGGCGTTGCAGGATTAGCAGGAAATATCACGCAAAGCACGATTGATGCAGCATACGCGGAAATTTCGGGTGCAACCGTTTATTACGGTGGTATTGCCGGAAAGTCGGGCTCTGTATCCGCTTGCACGCTTACGCAAGCAACCGAGGTTGTGATCAAAGAAGCACAAGACCTGTACCTGGGTAATGCGGTAGGCTATGCCGAGGGTGACGTTAGTGACGTGACCGTTTCGATCGATAACGCGCCCGTACAAGTGCTCGGAACGGTGTATTACGGCGGTATTGTCGGTTATGCAACCGGTTCGGTAAGCGATTGTCAGTTTATCGGAGATATTAACGTCAGCGCCGAAAATGCACACGTTGGCGGTATTGCAGGCTATGCAGGCGGTGGTGTGGATCGCACCGAATATCAGGGCAATATCACGCTCGACATCGAAAATGACGTTTACGTGGGCGGTATTGTCGGTATCGGCGGTCGCGTCAGCGAGAGCCGCGCGTTCTCGATTTTGAACGTTCGTCAGAGTGCGGGCAGCTTCTATGTAGGCGGTATTTCGGGTCAGGCGATCGGTACGATCTATAACGTATACTTCTTTGGCTATATTACGTGCGAGTCGTACGGATACATGACCTCTGCGACGGATGTTTATGAAATGTACGTAGGCGGTATTGTGGGTCATACCACTGCCGAGGTTGTGTCCGCGATCTCCAACGCGATTATTGGAATTCAAAATCAGTATCAAAAGACGCTTTACGTAGGCGGTATTGCCGGTAAGTCTCAGGCAGCGATCCAAAGCTGTAAGGCGGACGGCACCATTACGCTGGAGAACACCTATAACACCTACGTGGGCGGTATTGTCGGACATTCCACCGCGCTGATTCACCAGTGCTATTCTGTGGGCGACCTGCGCGCAAGCGTGATCGATAAATTCACGCTGTACCTGGGCGGTATTGCAGGTAAGCAGGACGGCAGCATCAGCCAGAGCTACTATTCCTTTGGCGATCTGTACGGCACTTCTGCCGATACGGTATATTCCGGTGGTATTTCGGGTTATGCAAACGGCAATATCACGGATTCCTACAGCTCTTACAGCTATATCGTGACCGATATGAGTAAGGTGGGTACCACAGCTTACCTGGGCGGTATTACCGGTTACAACAATGGCACGATGACCAACTGCTACTCCATGAACTTTGTGGATGGCAAGGCAGACGGTGAGAGCAAGACGATGTACATTGGCGGTCTGGCAGGTTATAATGCCAAGAAGATTCAGGCGTGCTACACCGAAAGCGCGACCAACGAATATATCCGCGAGGATATGAGTGTTATGGATATTGAAACCACGGCACTCAATGCTGCTACCGTGTATGCGGGCGGCTTGGTTGGTTATAACGTAAACGGTGCAACGCTGACCAACTCGTATTCCAAGAATACCATTCTGCCCAGAAACAGCTATGCGGGCGGTCTTGTGGGACGCAACGCAGGTACGGTATCGTACTCGATCTCCAGATCGTCCATTATGGGCGCTTTGGGTGAAAAGGTTGGCGGATTTGTCGGCTTGGCGGATGAAAGCTCGGAATTTATTGATTGTTATTTCTCCAAGACCATCGTAGGTCAGGATCTGGCAGTCGGCACCGGTTCTGCGGACGGTATTTTGGCAAAGACGACCGCTGAATTGCGTGGCGTGACCATTTACAGCAACTATGACAAGACGGTTTGGGAAATCGTCAACGGTAAGGATCCGCAGCTGATCTTCTCGGATAGCGCTTGGATCAAGAATGAGACTTGGGGATACAGACAGCTGCTTGGCGTGATCAACGCAGCCGATCAGCATCAGTATCCGATTCCTCAGGGGTACTGCACCATTATCTTTAACGTTGGTGCAGGGGAGTACCCCGTAGCTCCCATTTACGTGTACACAGGGGAGAGCATCTTCCTGATCACCGAGGCACAGCGCATTGGATATGTCTTCTGCGGCTGGTACTTTGATGAGGCATACACGCAGCCTGCCAGCCAGGGTATTATCACCTTCTCGGCGAACTGCACGCTGTATGCAAAGTGGGAACCCATTGTGTACGACCTGACCGTTTCGGTAGACGGCGAGGGAGAGACCAGCATCACGGATCAGGAGTACATTTATCTGGATGAGATCACACTCAGCACCGATGACGTGGCGCTGGATTACGTGTTTGTTGGTTGGTATGAGGGCGACGTATTGCTCTCGACCGATAAGAATTATACCTTCTCGGCGCTGCCGAGAGATCAGCATATCACGGCGAAGTTCCTTTCCTACTATGATTTGATCGTGGAAAGCAACTCGAATGCCTTTGGCAGCGTACTTTCCACCGCAGAGAGTGAGCGAGGCGTGGAAACCAGAGGCTATGCCGTGATGGCGATTCCTGCCGATGGATACGTATTCGTCGGTTGGTTTGTGGGTGACGTATTGGTCAGCCGCGAGGAAACGTATACGTTTGATATGCCTTCCGATGCGCTGACCCTGACCGCACGCTTTACGTCGGCTGTGAACGTGGACGTGTGGGACGGTAGTATTGCCTCCGGCTTTGCAGGCGGTAGCGGCACCAAGGAAGATCCCTATCGGATCTCGACCGGTGCGCAGCTTGCATATCTGGCAAGTGCGATCAATGGCAGCAGCAATAATACCTTGTATGATAAGCATTACCGCCTGATCAATTCGATCGACCTTGGCGGCAGAGAATGGGATCCGATCGGTTGCTATCATTACGGCAGCGTCAATTCTTCGAGCGTTATGGCGTTCTGTGGAACCTTTGACGGTAACGGATATACGGTATCCAACTTTACCATCACGTCTTTCAAACACTCTTATTACGAATGTGCAGGCTTGTTCGGGTATCTTGGCAATGGTGGAGAGATCAAGAATCTCGGCGTTGAAATGTTTACGATCGAACTTGACAGCTCCTCCTATGTATATGCTGGTGGACTTGTGGGACTTGTAAATAGCGGTACGATCACGAACTGCTACGCAAGCGGAGATGTGAGCGCCGACTCCTCCTCCTATCGGGCTTATGCAGGCGGACTTGTGGGATGGATGAATAATGGTACGATCACGAACTGCTACGCCAGCGGAGAGGTGAGTGCCGTCTCCTCCACCACTACTTATGCAGGCGGACTTGCGGG
>JAZRQR010000197.1:0-21186 GCA_045650025.1 Eubacteriales bacterium | reverse complement strand
CGGTGACAGAGCAAAGGTTAAGTGCTACGGCTCTGACAGCGTTCCGGAAGGCGTTGCAATCATGAGACTGGTGAACGTTGGCGTTTCCATCACCGGTAACTCCACCAACCCCACCAGATTCCAGCACCCCGTTGCAGGTACCTACAAGAAGTGGTGTAACGAAAACGGCGTGAAGTACTTCTCCGTTGCATCCGGCGGCGGTACCGGTAGCACTCTGCACCCCGATAACATGGCTGCAGGTCCTGCTTCCTACGGTATGACCGACACCATGGGTAGAATGCACGGCGACGCTCAGTTCGCTGGTTCTTCCTCCGTGCCCGCTCACGTAGAGATGATGGGTCTCATCGGCGCAGGTAACAACCCCATGGTTGGTATGACTGTTGCTGTTGCAGTTGCTATCGAAGAGGCTTGCAAGTAATTTGCAAAGCTGAGGCATATAGCCGAACTTTCAGGCTCCCGAGCGAATGCCCGGGAGCCTTTTTGTTGGTTTGCTGCGCAATCGTATGTCCGTTATTGACTTTGGCTTCGGAGTGTGCTATACTGAATTATATCAATGTTGCGCGGTGACAAGCCGGCAGGGCAAAAGGGGAGTGAAGCATTCATGAAAAAGGTATTGCTGCTTGGGGATTCTATCCGAATGGGTTACCAAGCCGAGGTGAAAAAGCTGTTGGAAAATGAGTACGAGGTGATGTATCCGGAAGACAACGGACGCTTTGCTGCATATACGCTGTGGCAGGTCAATCAGGCATTCAAATGGAACCCGGATATTGCACTGGTACACTTCAACAACGGCTATTGGGACATGAATATCGAGTCGCCCATGACCGAGGCGATCCATCCGGTCAAGGAATATCAAAGCTTTTTGCGCCGTATCGTGGCGCTGTGCCACAGCTGCGGGGCAAAGGTCGTGTTTGCTACCACCGTTCCCATTTTGGAAGCAGGAGCGTCTGCCGATAACACCGGCATTGCGAGCTTTATCCATTATTCCGACGAATGGGTCAAGGAGTATAATGCCGCCGCCGTGGAAGTAATGCAGGAAATGGGCGTGGCGGTCAACGATCTGTATGCGCTGTGCATGGAGGATGAGCGCCGCTATAAATGTGAGGATCTTTTGCATTTGTCGGACGAGGGCAGCCGCCGTTGTGCCGCGCAGGTTGCGGATTATATCCGAAAATATGCGGAACATGTGTGAACAGGCTTGCAAGTAAGAAAGATTACGGTTGCTTTTCCTAAAAAAGCTCCGCAAAAGCTTTCATAAAATTGGACACGTCATGGCGCGTTTTGCGCTGCGGCGTGTCCTTTTTTTGCATTTTTCGTGCGTTGCGTTACGCGATTTTTGTTGACTTATCGGGAAAATTGTGATAGAATGATGGCATACTATCAGGCGTTGCATGTGCTATGCGGGAGGGAATATGCGTCATACAGATGTGCCGGCATTGTCGGCTCAAGAGAAAAAGCTGAGCGATCAGTTGATCTATATCTATCCTATATTTGTCAGTCTCTTTTTCCTGGCTGCCACGCCTATCGCGGTGATCTATGCCAAGGAGTGGGATTTCTGGGAGAACCTTTTGCGCATCCTGACCTCGCCCAGCAAGCTGGTGACCGATTATTTTGCGCTCGGTGGTTTGGGCAGTACGCTGTTTAACGCGGCGGTGTGCGGTCTTGCCACCAATCTGATCACGCGACTGAGCCGCGCCAAGCCCAACGCGACCATTTTGGCAGGTTATATGCTGGTGGTGGCGCATTGCTTCTACGGTTTGAATTTTTTGAACATGTGGCCCTCCTTTTTTGGCGTCATTCTGTACTGCCTGGTGATGAAAAAGAGGATCGGCGATCATATTCACATTGCGTTTTTCTCCACGGCACTCGCACCCTTTGTCAGCGAGCTGTTCTTCCGCTATGCCATTGGTAAATATGATGCATCGGTTACGCAGATCAGCTGGATCGGTGTTGCGCTTGCCTTAGTGTGTGGACTTGCCATTGGGTTTGTCATTCCCGCGCTGCTGCCCGGCACAACGGCAATGCATCGCGGCTACAATCTGTACAAGGCAGGGCTTGCCATTGGTATTTTGGGCATTTTCCTGCGCGCGTTTATGTATAACACCCTGGGTGTGGACGAGCCTGCACACCTGGTCATCCAAAATGAGGCGTATTACGCACTGCCGTATGCCTATCGCGGTTTTATGAACGTGTTCTTTATTGTTCTGTTTGCAATCACCCTGATCGCGGGGTTTGTGTTGGGCGGACGCCGCATTGGCAGATACCGTAAGCTGCTGAATTGCACGGGCTACGGTACAGACTTTACCGATAAGTTTGGTATGCCGCTTTGCCTGGTCAACATTGGCGTGTACGGCTTTGCGATACTTGCGTATTTGAACGTGATCTTTGTGCTGCCTTCGCTGATTCCCGGGCTGCCCGCCGGTGTAGGCTTTACGGGTGCGACGGTTGGCGTGGTGTTTGCTGCTCTGACCTTTGCCGCAGACGGTCAGCATCCGCGCAACGTGCTACCCATCGCGGTAGGCTTTATGGCGCTGTTTGCGCTGGTGGTCGCCATTTGTTTGGCTGCGGATTTTGATATTCCGTGGACGCTTTCCACGCAAGCCTACATCAACGCCTTGGCGTTTGCGACCGGACTTTGCCCGATTGCGGGTAAGTACGGCTTCCGCTACGGCGTGCTGGCAGGATTTATGAGTGCTATGATCTGCACGGTGACCGCGCAGATGCACGGCGGATTTGTGCTGTACAACGGTGGCTTTAACGCAGGTCTCACCGCGCTGATCCTGATCCCGATTTTGGATTTCTACCGCATCGAGCCTACGCGCGAGGACGACGTATAAATATTTCATAGCAAAACGGCACGCCGCAAGGATTTCCTTGCGGCGTGCTTTTGTTTATTTACTGATCAACCAGATTGCCAGAATGGCAAGTGCGGCGGCGATGGCAAAGATGGGATAGAGGGTGCGCCTTACGCGCTTGATCTCCTCCTCGGTCATGGGGATGTAGCCGCGGTAGCCACAATGGGCGCAGCCCTGCTTGCGGTTTTCAATCTGCTTGCCGCAGCGCGGGCAGGGAACGGGAGTGATGGGCTGCTTCACGTCATACCTCACTTTCCAAAGCGCCCGGGCTTTTGGGGAATTTCCAGCTTTTGACCCAGCCAAGTCTCGGCTTTTGCGATATTGCGCTTGGTGGCTTGCACGCAAAGGCTCTCGCTGCCGTTTTCAAAGCGCAGGGTCATTTCGCGAAAGCGGGTGTTGTAGAACACGGTGCAGCACAGTCCCGATGCAGACAGCGTTTTCTTGCCCTTGTGTGCGCCATGTTCGTCCAAGGTCAGCGCGCCACCCACGAATCGCCAGAAAATGGCGACAAAGGTGATGATCAACAGCACGATAGCGACTAAGAACGGCAGGGGATTGTCAGCCCCTGCGCCCGCACCCGCCAGAACGCAAAGCAAGCACAGGTAAGCAAGCACGACCAGGACGGCGTTACTGACCGAAAAATCGTATAATTTGATAGGCTTTTGCATGTGTCACCTCAAAATGCGGCGTCTACGCCCGAGATGTCGCGCACGATCTTGCCTGCCATGATCAGCCCCATGGCAGAGGGCACGAAGGAAAGTGAAGCGGGCACGTGCTTGCCAAATTCGGCAGGCAGGCGCGAGGGCTGCGGCTTTTCCTCGGAATAGACCACGCAAAGGTGCTTGATACCGCGTGCGCCCAGCTCACGGCGCATGATCTTGGCTAAGGGGCACATCTGGGTCTTGGAAAGATCGGCAACGCGGAATGCCGAGGGGTCGAGCTTGTTGCCCGCGCCCATGGCGGATATGATGGGGGTGTTAGCCGCCTTAGCACGGCAGATCAGCTCTACCTTGGCGCTGATCGTATCAATGGCGTCGGCAATATAATCGTAAGCGGAGAGGTCGTATTGATCTGCATTTTCGGGCATATAAAAGACCTGATGCGCCACCACGCGGCAGTCGGGATTGATGTCCGCAATGCGCGCACGCATGACCTCTACCTTGGGCTGACCCACGGTGGAATGCAGCGCGGCAGCCTGGCGGTTGATATTGGTCAGGGATACCGTGTCCTTATCAAACAAATGCAGCTCGCCCACGCCTGCGCGTGCAAGCGCCTCGCATAAGTGGCCGCCCACACCGCCAACGCCGAAAACGGCAACCTTGGCATGCTGCAGACGGGCAAATCCGTCCTCACCCAGCAGCGGTACCGAGCGTGTATGCTGTCCGTAATTCATGTTCGCACCTCCGAAATCTTCTTGATCCTTATTGTACCACATTTTTTTCTTTCCCGCAAGCCCTTTACAAATTTTGTAATATCGTGTATAATGAAAATATCATGTTGGGATGGGAGAACGCCATGGATTATACCGAAAAGCAATTGCACAGCGAGCTGATCTTTGACGGCAAGGTGCTGCATTTATACAAGGATGATATTTTACTGCCCGACGGCAATACGGGCTTTCGCGAATACTGCAAGCACGTGGGGGCGGTGTGCATTGTGCCGCTGACCGACGCGGATGAGGTGATTTGCGTGCGCCAGTACCGCTATGCGCACCGCAAAATGGTGCTGGAGATCCCCGCGGGCAAGCTGGACTCTCCCGATGAGGATCCTACCGAGGCGGCTTACCGCGAGCTGCGCGAGGAGACGGGCGCTGTGTGCGATAAGCTGACCTACCTGGGGCCACTGTACACCACGCCTGCGCTGATCGACGAGGTCATTCACATGTACATGGCAGAGGGCTTGACCTTTGGCAAGACCGACCCTGATGAGGACGAATTTATTGAGGTGGAACGTATTCCCCTGGACGAGCTGGTGGATCGCATTTGTCGCGGTGAGGTGCCGGACTCCAAGACCCAGGCTTGCGTGCTGCGTGCTGCGTTTGCCAAAATGCGCCGTGAGAGAGGAGATGTTTGATATGCCTCCTTACGTATTGGGTTTGCTGATTGCGGGCGGCGTGGTGCTCGTTTTGGCGATTGTGTATTTGTTTTTGATCAAGACCGCACCCGTCAAGCGTGCGGAGATTGAGAAATACGGCAAGAGATTTGCGCACCGCGGACTTTGGGATACGGACGCGCCCGAAAACTCGCTGGCTGCCTTTGCTAAGGCGGTGGATGCGGGCTACGGCATTGAATTTGACATTCACAAGACCCGTGACGGGCAGGTGGTGGTGTTCCACGACGACACGCTCGTACGCATGTGTGGCGTGGAGGGCAAGATTGAGGACAAGACGCTGGACGAGCTGCGCGGGCTGCGCCTCTTGGGTACCGAGCAGGGCATTCCCACTCTGCAGGAAATGCTGGATCTGGTGGGCGGTCGCGTGCCGTTGTTGGTCGAGCTGAAGGGGGAGAGCACCGCAACCGGACTTTGCCCCGTGGCAAATGAAATTCTGAGCGCCTACAAGGGTGATTATATCGTAGAGTCGTTTAACCCCATGCTGCTGCGCTGGTATAAAAAGAACCGCCCCGACGTGGTGCGCGGGCAGCTGTTCTGCAATCTCAATAACGGCAAAAAGGTGAAAAAGGTGATCTATTCCATGATCACCGTACTGTTGACCAACGTGCTGTCTCGTCCGCATTTTTTGGCGCGCGGATTGGATAGCGCGCGCAATCCCTCGTTTTTGATCTGTAAGCATTTGTTTGGCGCACCGACGTACGTGTGGACGGTGCGAGAGCCGGAGCAAATTCCCAAGGATGCAAGCGACGGAATCATTTTTGAAGGGTTTATTCCCGAGAAATAAGGAGTCTTTATGAGCAACGCAAGCAACGTGCGCCCCGATTATAAGGCGCTCAATACCGAGGCGCGCAACATGCGCACCAAGGAGATAGATAAGCTGCCCACGCTGGATATGATCAAGCTGATGGCAGAGGAAAACCGCGTGGTGGAGGATGCCGTGGCAGCCGAAGCTGCGCATATTGCCAGGGCGGTCGATCTGATCGCCGCATCGCTGGAGGCAGGCGGCAGTCTTGTTTACGTAGGCGCAGGCACGTCGGGCAGACTTGGCGTGCTGGACGCTTCGGAATGCCCGCCCACCTTTGGTGTGGATCACCGTCTGGTGCGCGGCATTATCGCAGGCGGCGAGGATGCCATGTTCCGCGCATCCGAGGGCGCGGAGGATAACTTTGAGCGCGGAGCAGCCGATCTGGTAGCAGATGGCGTGCGCGCGGGTGACGTGGTGGTCGGTCTTTCGGCATCGGGCGGCGCCCCCTACGTGCTGGGAGCGCTGACCAAGGCAGCCGAGCTTGGCGCCATTCCCGTGGGCGTGACCTGCAATCCCCAGAGCCGCATGCATCCGCTTTGTGAGGTGACCATTGCGCCCGTGGTGGGTGCAGAGGTCATTACCGGTTCGTCGCGCCTTAAGGCAGGCACGGCACAAAAGCTGGTGCTCAATATGCTTTCCACGGGTGCTATGATCAAGACCGGCAAGGTCATGGGCAATCTGATGATCAACGTGCGCCCCACCAACCAGAAGCTGCGCCTGCGCTGCATTCGCATCATTGGCGAGCTTTCGGGCTGTGACGAGGCACAAGCCGAGCAGGCGCTGGATGCGTACGGCGACATCCGCGCGGCGGTGGAAGCCTTGACGCAAGCATAATAAGGAGTCGATATGGGACAAAAAACGTTTTTGGATGCCAGAGAGCGCATTCGGGAGATCGATGCAGAAATGGCGCGTCTGTTTTGCCGGCGTATGCAAGCGATAGAAGAGATCGCCGCCTACAAAAAGCAGCAGGGAATGCCGGTGCTTGACGCACAGCGTGAGCGCGAGCTGATCGAGCGGAATACCGCGCTGATCGAGGACGCGACGCTCTATCCCTATTATCTGCGTTTTTTGCAGAACACCATGCAGCTCTCGCGTGAATATCAGCATGCCATTTTGGGAGATGCTGCCGCAGATGAGGCAGTCAAGGGCTTTGATGATCGAGCGTTATCTTGAGGACTGCGCACAAAAGATCGGGGAAGGCTGCTACGGTAAGTCGATCACCGACCCCTGCCTTGGCTGGGATAAGACCGAGAAGCTCATCCTTGAGCTGGCGAATCTGCTGTAGCGCAAAAAAAGACGCTTTCATGGGACTGATAAATTAACGGTGAAAATATGTGAAGCAGAAGTCTTTAGTGGGCTTCTGCTTTTGCTATGGAGATATTACGCGCAGAAACTGATTGTATTCGCGCTCTCCCCCCTGCGCTTGGCACAGGGCAGCGCTGATATTCCCCCCTCCCGGAGGGGGGCTATGTAGGCGGTCCCGTCCATTCATTTTCAAAGTGACCGCTGAAATATCAGTTATCGCACAGATTTCGGTAATTCAAGTTACCATTGTCAATTGCGTTTCGGTTTAGAAAAGCGAGATGCTACCATCAAAGCCCCCCTCCAGGGAGTTGCCTGCAAGCAGGCTCACGCAGCCTGCGGCGGCGTGTGGGGGGAAGGCTGGCGCAGGCTTGTTCCAAGCGCAGGGGGAGAGTGCGAATAGAATGGGTTTATGACGCAAATTCGGCAACAAAATTTGCTACATTGCAGAAAAAAGCAGGAATCTGCTCAAAATCGAACAAATTCCTGCTTTTTTCCTGTTATTTCCGCAGCCTCATGCGAAAGCGTCTTTTTTTATGGAATTTTATTGTGCAACGTTTTCGGTCAGGCAGCCCTCGTCAATGGTAACGGTGCCGTCGCAGTTGATGGCGTTGCCCTTGGCGTAGGTGATGACGGTTGCGCCCGTGGTGACGGTGATGTCCTGCGTTGCCTGCAGGCCGTCATCCTCGCAATGCACGGTGACCTTGGCATTCTCGGTGATCAGCAAAAAGCCCTTGCCTATGTCTAAGGAGTCGGTCTTGACTGCGTCCTCTGCGCCCTGTACCAGTACCTGCGCATCGCCCTTGATGGTAACACTGCCGTTGCCCTTGATGGCGTTGTTGATCGCGGTGACGGTCAGATTGACGTTGTTGATCGAAAGGTCGTTCTTGCAGCCAATGCCGTTGTTGTAGTTGCCGTTTACGATCAGTGTACCGTGACCCTTGATGGAAAGGTCGTCAGCTGCGTAAATGCAAGCGTTGGGCTTGGTTTCAGCTGCGCTGGGGAATACGTATGTGGAAGCATCGGTCAGCGTGTTGGTGGTGCCGTTCTTGATCTCCAGGTATACCTTGTCTGCGCTCTTGACCCAAATGACGGCGGAAGAGGAGTTGGAGCCGGTGAAGTTGTTGAGAATCAGCGTCACGCGATCTGCCTTGGTGACCTCAACCACGATCTGACCGTTATCCAGCGTGCCGCTGATGTCATAGGTGCCGGGCTTGGTGATCACCAGCGCGGAGCCATCGGTACGAATCGCGGAGGAATCGGTCGCGGTGTAAGAGGTGCCGCTGAATTGGATATAGCAATCGATCATATTCTCGGGAGTATCGGAGGTGTTGTCACCCTGTGCGCCGCCACCGGGCTGGCTGGGGTCAGCTACGTTACCCGAGCAGGCTGTCATGACAAGGCAGGAAAGTGTCAGCAGGGCAGCGAGGATGAGTGCGAGATATTGTTTCATAATTGTTGATCTCCTTTCGGGGGAAAAACATTTTTCTAAATTATACATGGAGAATGTGACTAAAAAATGACTATTTCAAGAATTTTTTGCTCGCGGGGGTACTTTTGCATCATTTGCATCAAAATTCCCATGATTTGCACCAAAAAAGGGAACCTGCCAAGGCAGATCCCCTTTTGTTTTGGTCATTATTGTGCGTCTGCTTCGGCTGCGTTTTCCTGCTGCTGAACTGCAGTCTTGGAAAGGGAAACGCATACGATGATGCCGCCGTCGTTATCACCGGATACCGTGTAGGTAAAGTTGGTGGGCAGCTTAACGGTGGTCATATCGCCCTGGCAAGCGGTGTAGTACATCAACCACTTCTGACCGTTTGCGTCGGTAACCTCCAGGGGCTTGTTGTGCGAGTAAGCCTTGATCAATGCAACAAACTCTTCCAGGCACAGGTTGTTTGCCTTCATGTATGCTGCAGGGCCGTCGCCAACGTAGTGGAAGTACTCTGCGTAATCGCTGATGCCGGTAACGGTGACCTTTTCCTCGGGATAACGTACCACAAAGCCGTATCTGTGTGCATTTTCTACAAGCCAGGTGTAGTACTCGGGGTTATCCACAATATCGGTGGTGATCGCGCCGTCGTAGATCTTAAGCGTTACGCCAAAGCCGGTGTGGTGGTCGGACTTACCGGGGGTGATTGCAAACTTGCCCTGCTCCTCAAAGGTGCGGTATGCAGCGGAAATGATTGCATCGCTCTTGCCGGTGGCCTTGTTGAAATCGCTGAGCCAGTTGTGCATCGAGGTCAGTGCAGTTGCGTCCAGAAGTAGCGTGTTAAAGCTGGTCTTGTAAGCAGCGGTCTTGCCCTCGGCGGTGTGTGCTACGCGGTATTCCCAGATGTTTGCAAGGTTCTTGCCTGCATCTGCGGGGAACTGGTATTCGTGGGTGTCGTTGACCAGTGCAAGCGGACCGTACAGGGTCTGCGACTTATCCATGGTCACGTCCTTGTACTGAACGGCAGAGGGGTCAGCGTTGTTGTGACCGCCGGTGAGTGCCAGTACGATCTTGGTGCCGATGATGGTCATAAATACGACCAGGAGCAGCGCGATCACGATGCAGATCAGCATCACAACCAGCTTTTGCTGCTGCTGACGGTTATCACGCTTGACAGTGCCGGTGGAATAGTTGCGAGGGGTTCTTTGGTTATCCATGAGAAACTCCTTTCGTCAATATAAGCAGTGATTTAAAATTAGTTCGCGTCCTTGATAGAGAAGTCCATGCGGCCCTTCTTGTCCAGACCCATGTACTTAACCTTGACAGCGGAGCCAACGTCGATGCCTGCATCGGTCACCTTGTTGATTCTCTTGTCGCAGATCTTGGAAATGTGCACCATGCCGTCCTTGCCGGGTGCGTACTCTACGAAGCAGCCGATATCCTCGTTGGGCTTATCCTTGCTTGCCAGGATCTTTACAACGGTTGCGTTGTAAATGCAGCCAACCTCGGGCTCAAATACGATAGCAGCAATTGCAGCCTGAGCAGCAGCAGCGCTGTCGCCGTTGATAGCAGCAATGCGGATGGTACCGTCATCGTCAATGTCGATCTTAGCGCCGGTGTCAGCCACGATCTTCTGGATGGTGGAGCCGCCCTTACCGATCACCTCGCGGATCTTATCGGGATCGATGTGCATGGTGGTCATCTTGGGAGCGTACTTGGAAACCTCAGCTCTGGGAGCGGGGATAGCCTTGAGCAGTACGTTGTCAATGATGTAATCTCTACCTGCGCGGGTCTGCACGAATGCCTGCTTGATGATCTCGGGGGTCAGACCGTCGATCTTAAGGTCCATCTGAATGGAGGTGATACCCTTGTGAGTACCTGCTACCTTGAAGTCCATATCGCCATAGAAGTCCTCAAGACCCTGAATGTCGATCATGGTATCCCAAGAGCCGTCCTCAGCGGTGATCAGACCGCAGGAGATACCTGCAACGGGAGCCTTGATCGGAACGCCTGCATCCATCAGAGCCAGGGTAGAACCGCAAACGGAGCCCTGAGAGGTAGAACCGTTGGAGGAAACTACGTCGGAAACCAGACGGATTGCGTAGGGGAACTCCTCCTCGGAGGGAAGTACGGGAACGAGCGAACGCTCAGCCAGTGCGCCGTGACCGATTTCACGACGGCCGGGGGAACGAACAGCCTTAGCCTCGCCGGTGGAGAAGCCGGGCATGTTGTAGTGGTGCATATATCTCTTGGAGGTCTCAGAGTCAATGCCGTCCAGCATCTGAGCCTCGGAAAGAGTGCCAAGGGTTGCAATGGTCATAACCTGAGTCTGACCTCTGGTGAACAGACCCGAACCGTGGGTTCTGGGCAGAACGCTTACCTCTGCGCCAAGGGGTCTGATCTGGTTCATGCTTCTGCCGTCAACTCTCTTCTTGTCAACCAGCAGCCAACGACGAACGATCTTCTTCTGGATCTTGTAAACCAGCTCGTCCATCATGCCGGGCAGCTCGGGATACTCCTCGGAGAACTTCTCTAAGATCGCATCCTTAACGGGAACCATACGTGCGTCACGAACGGTCTTGTCGTCGGTATCCAGCGCGAACATAACGTCCTTCTCGCAGAAATCGAATACCTTGTCGAACATGTCGTGATCCAGCTCGCAGGAGGGGTATGCAAACTTGGGCTTACCAACCTCGTCAATGATGGCATTGATGAAGCCGAGCAGCTCCTTGATCTCCTTGTGTGCGTACATGATCGCGTCGTACATAACGTCATCGTCAACCTGGTTTGCGCCAGCCTCGATCATAACGACCTTGTTCATGGAAGCTGCAACAGTCAGCTGCATCTCGCTCTTCTTCTGCTGCTCAGCGGTGGGGTTGAGCACGAACTCGCCGTCAACCAGACCTACCCAAGCACCACCGATGGGGCCGTTCCACGGAATATCGGAAATAGCCAGAGCGGTGGAAGCACCGATCATAGCGGTTACTTCGGGAGCGCAGTCGGGGTCAACGGACATAACGGTCAGGGTCAGAGCAACGTCGTTGCGCAGATCCTTGGGGAACAGAGGGCGGATGGGACGGTCGATGACGCGGCTGGTCAGGACTGCCTTTTCGGAGGGCTTACCCTCTCTCTTGAGGTAACCGCCGGGGATCTTACCTGCAGCGTACATTCTCTCGTCAAAGTCAACGGAAAGGGGCAGGAAGTCAATGCCGTCGCGGGGCTTTTCGGAAGCGGTAGCGCAGCAGAGCACAACGGTGTCGCCATAGCGGCAGAGAACGGAACCGTTTGCCAGGCCTGCAACCTTACCGGTCTCGATGACCAGGGGTCTGCCGGCCAGGGTGTAATGGAAAACTCTGTGGTTCTTGAAGTTCATTTCAGAACTGATAATTGCGGAAGAGTTCATTTCTTTTTTCTCCTATTCTTGATGATATTGTGGGCTCCCGCATCGGTTTTAGTACTTAAACCCGAGCTCGTCACGAGTGCCGGACAAGCGCGCGTTTAAGTTCTAAATCCTTGCGGGATGGGCTTTCTGGGTAACTTGGGGGTAAAAAAACAGTTGGGAGTGGAAGCGGCAGACAAATCCGCCGCTTTCCACTCCTGCAGTCATTACTTTCTGATGTTCAGCTTCTTGATGATCGCACGGTAGCGCTCAATGTCAACCTTCTGCAGATAACCAAGCAGGTTTCTTCTGTGACCTACCATCTTGGACAGGCCGCGACGGCTGTGGTTGTCGTGATGGTTGTCCTTGAGGTGCTCGGTCAGGTTGTTGATGCGGTAGGTCAGAATTGCGATCTGAACCTCGGGAGAACCGGTGTCGCCCTCGTGGATCGCGTACTGCTCAATGATTGCCTGTTTTTCTTGAGTGGTCATGATGTTTTTCACCTTTCAAAATATAATTTTTTGCAAATCGCGTGTCCCACAGTGATCGGTGGGTGAAAGTGCCGCAAAGCAGCCGTTTGTCCAAAGACCGTGAGAACGCCATGCATAGCATATTATATCACATCTTGTGCATTTTGTAAAGAGGTTGCGCGTAAAAAATACTATCGATTTCGAAAAATTCTTATTTGATATAGGCTCTGCAGTTGTGAATATTGCTAAATGGTCGCGCGACGCGCATCGCGTTTTACCAGTGTCAGCGCGCCGGCAGAGATCAAAAACACCCCGAACAGACGCCGCAAAAGCGCCGCGGGCAGCATAGCGGCAAGCGAGGCACCCAGCAAGGCACCGGGCAGCCCTGCGGCGATCAGCAAAATGCACAAGGGCGCGATCAGCTTGCGGCGCGAAAGGTGCGCCAGCATGGAGGCACCGGCGGAAAACAGAAAAAAGACCAGATTGATGCCTTGTGCGACCAGCTGCGGCGTATCGGCGTACAGCGTCAGATAAATGACCAGCAATCCGCCGCTGCCCACGCCAAGACCCGAGAGCAGGGCAATGGCAAAGGATACCAGAATATCAAGCAGCATAGCTCCTCCTTGGATGGGTGAAATGGTTTTGCGTTATCGAAGGATCATAAAGATCCCCGAGACGATCAGTAAAGCCGCAAACAGCTTTCCCAGCGCGCGCGGCGTGATCTTGCCAAGCAGCAGCCCGCCCACAAGACCGCCCAGAGCGGCGGGCAGCACAAAGCGCGAAAGATCGGCGGGCGGTGCGTTTCCCGAGCGAATATAGAGCAGGGTAGAGAGCAGCGTCAGCATCAGCGTGACCACCAGAGCATTGGCGCACACGTCGCGGCGATCGGGCAGCGTGCCGCGGCAGAAGCAGGAAATTGCAAACACCAGGATAATGCCGCCGCCCGTGCCCAGCAGTCCGTTGATCAGCCCTGCGGCAAGTCCGCAGAGCAGTAGTGCGCCTATGTGCCCGTGTTTTTGCCGCATGCTCACAATTTTCTCCTTTTTTACATAAATCCGCGCGCAGTACTTGCATTTTGTTTTAAATAATGTTATAATAATTCTAACTATATATACATGTAGCAAATGCGCCCTTACGTTCAGTATGGTGCACCTGCTTTGTGACATACCAAGCAAAATTTGTGAAAGACGAGGACCCCGATCGATGGCAACCAAAAAAACTACATCATCCGGTGCAAAAAGCACGACTCAATCGACGCCGAAGGGCAAGAAGAGCGCGCCCCGCAAGAACAAAAAGGGCGGCGAAAACGTCAGCGCGGCACAGCGCAAAAAGAATCTGGAGCGCGTAGCAAAAACCAACAAGCGCAGAAATACCGTATCCCAATTTGTACCGTTTGTCAGTTTTGGACTGGCGCTGATTCTGTTGGTCTTTTTAGTACTTGACCTGGCAGGCAGATTTTCCGGCGAGCAGCTTGGCGGCGCAGTCGGTTACGTGGGCCCCAAAATTTTGTTCGGCTTATTTGGCCCTGCCGCATATTTTTTCCCGTTCCTGTTGGTGATATTCGGCGTTTATTGGATCCGTGCCAAGGACGGCGTCACCCGAGCCATCAAGTCGATCCTTTCGATATTGATCCTGGCGTTTGTAGCGTCGGGTGTTCACTTGATCCTCAAGGGCGTAGACGTTGCCAACATGGATCTCAATCCCAAGTTCTTGTTTATTGATAGCGCTGACCTGCAGGCAGGCGGCCTGCTGGGTGGATATCTCGGCTGGGTATTCTGCTGGGCATTCAAGTGGGGCTCTGCTGTTGTGCTGCCCTTCGTGCTGATCCTTTTGACCTTCATTCTGCTGGAGATCACTCCCATGCAGGTCTGGAACAAGTGCAAGGCTTTTTACGCCAAGCGTCAGGCACGCCGTGCACTGGAAAAGCCGGACGAGGATGAGGACGATTACGACGAGGAAGAAGAGGACTACGACGAGGATGAGGAAGAGGACGAGATCCCCGTTCCCGTGCTGAAAGGCAAAAAGAAGGCTCGCGCTGCACAACAAGAGGAGGACTATCGCGTTGACCCCGTGACGGGTGAGCTGATCGACCTCTCGGCAAAGCCCGCCAAGAAGGAAAAGGGCAAAAAGGCACGCCGCGCAGCAGACGAGGACGACATTGGATTTGTGCCGCTCAAGCTGACCGACGATGCTTCCGACGACGAAAAGAGCGATCCCTACGTTGCAGAGGATCTGAATACCGCTGCCGCTTCCGCAGACGAAGGCTACGGCATGCCCGAATATGACCAAGAGCCCATCGATACCGAGGCTCCCATGGAGGAGATCGAGGTGGATCTGGAGGATGACCTGCCCGCACAGCCCGCGCCTCGCAAGCGCCACGCCAAGGTGGTTGAGCCCGAGCCCGAGCCCGAGGAGGAAGAGGATGCCTTTGCCCTGACCGACGAGCTGCTTTTAGATGATCAGCCCGAGGAGGAGGCACAGCCCGAGAACGAATACGTATTCCCCACCACCGACATGCTGGCGGCAGGCAACGCCAATTACCGCACCAGCGATGAAGAGGTTGCAGCTGCAACCGAGGCGCTGCGCCAGACGCTGGAGGATTTCCACATTCGCGTCAAGGAGGTATCCTGCTCCACAGGTCCTACCGTTACGCGTTATGAGATCAAGCCCGAGGCAGGCGTGCGCGTGCGTGCCATTGCCAACCTGGTAGACGATATTGCGCTGGGACTTGCAAAATCCGGCGTGCGTATCGAAGCGCCCATTCCCGGCAAGGCTGCCGTAGGTATCGAGGTGCCAAACGACAAGCCCGCTACCGTGTATCTGCGCAACCTCTTAGAAAGCCCCGATTTCGTCAACCACAAGAGTAAGGTTGCCGTTTGCCTTGGCGCAGACGTTTCGGGCAAGCCCGTAGTATTCGATATTGAGAAAATGCCCCACTTGCTGGTTGCGGGTGCAACCGGTATGGGTAAGTCGGTATGTATCAACTGCGTGGTCATGTCGCTGCTTTACAAGGCAAGACCCGATGAGGTCAAGCTGATCATGGTCGACCCCAAGAAGGTAGAATTTACCATGTATCGCGACATTCCGCATCTGTACTGTCCCATTGTAAGCGATCCCAAAAAGGCGGCAGGCGCTCTGGCGAGTGCGGTTGCCGAAATGGAGCGTCGCTTCTCCCTGATCGAAGAGGTGGGTGTGCGTAACATCACCGGCTATAACGAAATTACCAAGGATGATCCCGATAAGGAATACCTGCCCAGAATCGTCATTATCATCGACGAGCTGGCAGATTTGATGATGACCGCGCCCGATGACGTAGAAACCTGCATCTGCCGTCTTGCACAAAAGGCAAGAGCAGCGGGTATTCACATCATCATCGGTACACAGCGTCCCTCCGTTGACGTCGTAACCGGTCTGATCAAGGCAAATATCCCCTCCCGTATCGCCTTTACCGTGTCCTCGCAGGTCGACTCGCGTACCATCATTGACGTAGCGGGTGCAGAAAAGCTGATCGGTCGCGGTGATATGCTGTATGCGCCGGTTGGTGCATCCAAGCCCTTGCGTGTGCAGGGTGCGTTCGTGGCGGACGGCGAGGTTGAGCGCGTTGTCACCTTTGTCAAGACGCAAAACGGCGGCGCTAAGTATAATGATAGCTTTACGCGCCAGATCGAAGAGGAGGCAGGTAAGGTTGGTGCCGCAGGCAAGAAGGGCGGCGGTGCTGACGGTGACCTTGGCGGCGGAGACGGCGAGGACGATAAGCTTTGGGAGGCTGTTGAGGTGGTGGTCACCGAGGGCAAGGCTTCCACGTCCATGCTGCAGCGTTACCTCAAGGTTGGTTACGGCAGAGCAGCAGGCTTGCTTGACCGCATGGAGGAGCTTGGCTTTATCTCGGCGCAGGACGGTAACAAGCCGCGCCGCGTGCTGGTTACCAAATCGGATCTCGATGAGCTGCGCATGAACGGCAAGCTGGACGAATAATCCCTTATAAGGAGAGCATATGTATCCGTATTTTATCATAGATCTGGGCGGGAATCTGCGGCTGGGGCTGTATGATATTTGCCTGATGATCGCCATTCTGACCTGCCTTGTGCTGTATCGCGTGTTTGCGGACAGACAAAACTTCAAGGCAAAAATTCAAAATTTCGCGCTGATCACAGCGCTGTTTGCCATAGGCGGCGGCTATTATGCCGCTGCCCTGGTGCAAACCTTTTACAACTGGAACGAAGCGCTTGCCACCACCCCTGAGGCTAAATTCATGGACTTCTGGGGCACGGGTGCCACCTTCTACGGCGGACTTGTGGGCGGCGTGCTGATCTTTCTGGTCATTTACTTTGGCATCGGCGCAATCCTGTTCAAGCAAAAAGAGAATATCCATCACTTTTTCCCCATTGCGCACATTGCGGGCGCAGTTATCCCCTTAGCGCACGGCATTGGCAGAATCGGCTGCCTGATGGCAGGCTGCTGCCACGGCAAGGTGTGTGCCGCGCCGCAATGGTACACCGTTACCTTTTATAATCTGTACCAAAACGGCTCTGTCAAGGCGTTTTACGCCGTACCCGTGCAGCTGTACGAAGCGGTGTTCCTGTTCGCGCTGGCAGCCGTGCTGCTCTGGCGTGTGATTAAGGACAAGCATTACAACCTGCCCATTTATACCGTGGCGTACGGTGTGTGGCGTTTCTTTGCCGAGTATCTGCGTGCCGACTCGCGCGGACAGGGGCTGATCCCGTTCCTGTCTCCCTCGCAGCAGACCGCACTGCTGCTGATCGCGGTGGGCGTGGGCACCTTGTTTGCAGAGAAGTACGTCAGACGCTATACCGCACGTGTTACGGGCGCAAACGAGCCTGTTACGGAGAAGCAAGATGAAGAAGCTGCAGCCGAGTCGTAAGTTTTGCCTGGGGCTGCTGATCGTCGGCGTGCTGCTGCTTGGCATTTATCATCTGTGCTTTGCCGATGCACTTGCCCGGAGCGAATGGATGAAATCGCTGCTTTCGGATGACGATTACCGCCCCGCCATTCTCAACACGCTTGTGATGGACGCCGTGGGCAGCATCGTGTTTCTGTGCATGACGCTTTACATGGGCTACCGCGTCTTTATGCCGTTTCGCAAGCCGGCGCTCAGGAATGCACTCTTTGTGCTGCCCGCGCTGGCAGTTGCCATCAATAATTTTCCGCTGATCGGCTTGGCAACCGGTAACGCGTATATCACCGATCCCACCGGTGGCGTGCTGCTGATTGTGGTGTATTGCCTGGCGATCGGACTGTTTGAGGAGTTTGCGTTCCGCGGTCTGTTCCTGCTTATGATACTGGACGGCAGACGCAAGTCAAGCAAGCAGATCTTTTGGACGACCGCGCTGAGCTGTGCTGTGTTCGGACTTGTGCACCTGGTCAACATTGCCATTGGTGCCAGC
Organism: Eubacteriales bacterium; assembly: GCA_045650025.1. Classification (GTDB taxonomy): domain Bacteria; phylum Bacillota; class Clostridia; order Oscillospirales; family CAG-272; genus SVQP01. The sequence goes on along the minus strand of JAZRQR010000197.1, from coordinate 3,426 downwards.
CCCGGCGCAACCATTCTGCAGGTGGGGTATTCCTTCCTGATTGGCGGCATGTGCGCCATCGTGCTGCTTAAGACCGGCAGCATCTGGTATTGCGTGCTGCTGCACACCGTGTATGACGTGGGCGGCACCATTCTGTACGCAGGCGGGGGCTTGCGCTGGGATGCCGTGACCGTGACCATTACCGCGGTGCTTGGCGTAGCGGTTGCCGTGTTTATGACCGTCTCTTTGATGCGCATCAAGCCCGAGGACATCGAGCACCTGTTCCCGGAAAAGCAAGAGAAGCAAGAAATCGAACCCAAAACCGAATGAATTTATGACAGCCGCGGCTCATGCCGCGGCTGTTTTGTTAGTCGGAGCAGGAGGAGGGCGATCACGGATCGCCCATGCCTGCTCAAGCAACTTTTCCTTGCAATTTTTTTGCATTTCTGCTATAATATTCATGAAAACCTTTACACACTTTTGCAAAATATCTGTCTATATATAATGAAGGGACCCGAAAGACAAACAAGGAGGTACTGTCATGAAGCATAAAAGCGAGCCTTTGACCGATGAGCAGATCATGGATCTGTACTTTGCAAGGGAAGAGCGTGCCATTGCCGAGACCGATAAGAAATACAGCGGATATTTGCATACCGTGGCGTATAACATTCTTGCCAATGAGCAGGATGCCGAGGAGTGCCTGCAGGACACCTATTTGAGCACGTGGAACGCGATTCCGCCCAAGCGTCCGAGCGTATTTCATGCGTTTTTGGCAAAGATTACGCGCAATCACTCTCTCAACCGCTATGAAATGAAGCAGAGCAAGCGGCGCGTGCCGGGCGAGGCGATCTGCCCCATGGACGAGGTGCAGGACTTTTTGCCCGATCCGAACGGACCGGATGACGATATGCTGGCAGATGTGGTCAAGCGTGTCGTGGCACAGTATCTGCAGGACACGACCGCGCGCAGAATGTACGTATTTGTTTCCCGTTTTTTCTATTCGTATACCATAGCACAGATCGCGGCGCGCCTTGGCTGCAGCACGTCCTTGGTCAACAAGGAGCTTGCCGCCATCAAGCAGGAGCTGCGCGAATGCTTTGCAAAGGAGGGAATTGACGTATGAAAAAAGAACGCTTTTTCAGACTTTTGGGTGATCTTGACGATACCATTCTGGACAAATACCGCCAAATGGATGCACAGCTTTCGCGTAAGGCGCATCAGAAAAAGCGCACGTTGCGCATCCTTGCCGTTGCCGCATGCTTGGCGTTGCTGATCGGTGCGTGCGTGCCGGTGGGGATGATGGTGCATCCCGCGGGCAGAGCAATTTTGAGGGGGGACTCCCAAGCGTTGACCGAGCAGCTTAACCGCATTGAGGGCTTTAAGCCCTGGCAGGAGCAGACTGCAGAGAAGCTGGAGCAGAGCGTATCCCCCGAACTGTGGGAGAGTCTGCAGAAAATGCCCGTGATCAACGTGCTGACGCAGTCGCAGTATCCGGATTACAGCTTTAAGAGCACGCAATATGGGTCGTATTTGGCTGCACCCGAGTATTTGACCTACGGATTTGCCGATTCGATCGGTGATTATTTCCCGGATCGTGTCGATATCGACGTGTACGGGGAGGAATATCAGGATTTCAGTGCCCCGAGCACTTGTGCGCCCCCTCCCGGCAGCTCTTTGGAAGAGGGGCAGGTGCTGCCGTATCGGTATTCCATTCCCCAAACGCTGTATACGCAAGCAGTACACGTGTATGAGCTGCGCGTGGATAAAGTATCCTATACCGTCTATTTGGATGCGCAAACGGGTGAGTGCGTATATTGGGGGATCATCAAAGCCTCCTCCCATTCGTCTGCGGCTGCGGATGAGCAGACCATGGTCGATGCTGCGTATGATATTCTGGCAGAGCACGTGCGTGACCCCGAGGCGTACACCCTGAGCACCGACCGAAATGACTACTATTTTATCTGCAGATATAACAGAAATATCGGCGATTTTGAAAGCTGTGACGGTGTAACCGTTCGCTTTGATCTTGCCGGGAATATCCTGTCCGTTGATCTGTCTTATCTGGGTGCTTTGCGCTATTTAAGCGAAGTTCCCCGGGAATTGGTCGATCAAATAAATGCGTATATGGAGCAAACGGTTGTGGGCTGCATTTCGTCCAAAATCGGGATCGGGAATATCACTGTTTTGTCGGACGGACGCATTGCACTGACGTGCTATATGGAGGTAGAGTATAATGACGCACAAAGCGATATGCGGCAGAGAGACGCAACCTGGTTTTTGGCATGTCTGACCGAGCCGATTGACGGGAATGGCAATGAGGAGATTACGGTGACAACAACGCCTGTGACTACCGAGCCGGTCACTACCGAACCTGAGACTACCGAGCCGGTCACAACCCAGCCGCCTCGTGAAACCGAATCGCAGATAGATTTCAATGACGTTCCGAAATTTGTGAAGTTTGGCTATTTGAATATTGCCGTTTTAGATGCGAATGGAGATGTTGTGTACCGAGTGGATGCCGAGACCTTGCAGAGCATGAAGAGAAGTGTTGAGGTGGAATACGTGCAGGGCGGTACGTTGATCTTGGAATGCTATGCTGCGTATAATCGCTCCGGCAAAGTCCGAAATTATCGTTGTACTGCCAAGGATGGGGTGACCGAGCAGATCGATCTTGCCGAAATAACAACCGAGTTAGAAGTAGATGTGCAGGCAGAATATGTCCATTATCTGCGTTTCAGCGTCCCGATTGACAATATGGTGACCGACAGTGATAGAGGGTATTCCATGGAAATGCTTGGAGATTATGTCTATTCTTCTATTGAAGGAAGAGCTTTGATGGAGTATATTACGGTATACTTGACTGAGTTAACAGATACAACAGAACCCGGATCCGGATTCGAATCTGAACCGGAATCCGAATCTGAATCCGAATTGAATTCTGAACAGATACCTTTTATGGTTACCTCCGGGTTTCTTTCCGTTGATTTTCAAGATGAAAAAGGAACGGTGACATCGGTCATCCGTGAAGAGGAGATAGATCATTTTTACGGAACGGTCGAGTTGGATGAGCTTCCGAACGGTCAATTTATCGTGGAGTGCTATGCAATATTCAATCCATCGGGTGATGTGAATTTCATTGCGATTCCCCAAGGTGTGACCTTTGAAATGCTTGAGCCTGCCAATGTAGCGGACAGACTATCATGGTCGGGGGAGACAGATGGGTTATACGGTTTTAGAATGGTAATACCGACAGAGGTGTTGGCGAGTGGCAGCCAAGGAGCGATGATGATGTTTGAGCATCCGGGGTATGAGGTCGCTCAACCCGTAATTTCGGTCTGGTTTGATATAAAGGATTCATAATGATCATAATCTGGCAGCCGCGGCACGTGCCGCGGCTGTTTTGCGAGTTGGGGAAGGAGCGGGTTGTCGAGGGCGCCAACCCCTACC